>JBOGMW010000203.1:0-10367 GCA_050746805.1 Candidatus Acidiferrales bacterium
TGCGCGTACTCCACGCGATGCCCCGGATCGACGATTTTCTGCAATCCGATTACGGCAGAGCCCACCTTCGATGACCGCCTCGCTTCTTTTTCAAACTCCTCCTCGGTCATGTTCGCGTAGCGGTCTCCACTCGCCGCTTTCACAATCGCGTATAGCAGAACGACGACGACAACGGCGGTCACAGCATAGGCCATGCTCGACCTCGCGGGATGCAGGTGGCCCTCGGATGAGAGCAATTGTATTCCGTTTGGTGGAGTGCGGCGAAATTTGTTAGGATTAGCTTGTTGTTGGGCTGTATCCCGAAGTTCGGGAGCGGCACCGGAGGACAACATGAGCGCCACACCCCTGGCGGGCAGCGGCAAAGTAACCGTGCCCGACATTCTTTCCCGCAAGTCGAATTCCCTGGCAAACACGGCTGAACCGAAGCAAAAAATCACCTGCATCACGGCATACGACTATCCCACGGCGCGATTGCTCGACGATGCGGGCGTGGACATCTTGCTCGTCGGCGATTCGCTCGGCATGGTCGTGCTCGGCTACGACAGCACGCTGCCGGTCACTCTGGACGAAATGATTCATCACACGCGCGCCGTGCGCCGGGGCACCCGCCGCGCGCTGCTGGTTGCGGACATGCCCTACGGAAGCTTTCACGTCTCTCTGGACGATTCCGTGCGCAACGCCGTCCGCCTGGTAAAAGAAGGCGGCGCTGAAGCAGTGAAAGTGGAGGGCGGCGAGCGCCGCATCGAACTGATCGCGCGACTGGTGGAAGCGGAAATTCCGGTGGTGGGCCACGTGGGACTGACGCCGCAATCGATCAACGCGTTCGGCGGATTTCACGTGCGCGGTAAAACGCGCGATGCCGCTCGCCAGGTGGAACGCGACGCCCGCGCCGTGGAAGCGGCGGGCGCATTCGCGGTAGTCCTGGAGTCAATGCCGCGCGAAGTGGCGGCGCACATCACGCAGCAGGTTCGCATTCCCACGATCGGCATCGGCGCCGGCCCCGAGTGCGATGGGCAGGTGCTGGTGTTCCACGATCTGATGGGACTCACACCGGCCGGAAGGCACACGCCGAAGTTCGTTCGCCGCTACGCGCAGCTCTCCGAGGAAATATCGAAGGCCGCCTCCGAGTATTGCGAGGACGTGCGCAACGGACAATTTCCGTCAGATGCCGAGTCCTACCACTCGGCCGTCGAGTCGCGCGAGAAAATTCCGGCCGCCACGCGATCATAACCGCGCGCTGCGCCGCCAAGCGGGGCAGGCACACTCGCGTGGAGATGAAAGGAACTGTCATGAATCTCGAAGATGTACGTCTGCTCTACCATTTCAACGCTTGGGCCAACAATCGCACGCTCGATGCGTGCGCCGCGCTCGCTCCCGAGCAGCTGACGCGCGATTTGGGCTCAAGTTTCAAGTCCGTCCGGGATACGATGGCGCACATTTACGGGGCGCAGTGGGTTTGGCTGGAACGCTGGCACGGCCGCGTGCCGACGGGACTTCCGAGCGCCGCGGATTTTCCCGATCTTGAAACGCTGCGGCGGCGCTTCGCCGAAATCGACCGCAATCTGGTGGATTACGTCGCCTCGCTCACGGGCGACGACTTGCAGCGCGCAGTGTCGTACAAAACCACGGCGGGCAGCCCGCAGGCACAGCCGCTTTGGCAAATGCTTCAACACGTCGCGAACCACGGAACCTATCATCGCGGGCAGATCGCCACGATGCTTCGCCAGCTCGGCACGAAAGCGAGCAGCACGGACCTAATCGGCTTCTACCGCGAACGCGCCGCGCAGGTCAGCGCGTGACGGTGATCGTTCGCGCGGAATCCGATCGATTCCTCCCCGTCTGCGTCTGATCAGCCGCCGAATGGATATTATTCGCACAATTTCCTGGATGAAGCAGGTTGCGGACAACGCCCGCGCGCAAGGCCGCGTCATCGGACTGGTTCCGACCATGGGCGCGTTGCATGAAGGCCACCTGTCACTAATCCGCGAAGCCAAAAAGCAGTGCGCGCCGACAGTCGTTTCAATTTTCGTGAATCCAACGCAATTTGGTCCGGGCGAAGATCTCGCCAAGTATCCTCGAACTTTCGAAGCCGACCTCAAGGCCATCGAGGAACTCCACGTCGATTATCTTTTCTTGCCCTCGGCCGACGAAATGTATCCGCCGGGTTTCCGCACTTGGGTTGCGGTTGAAGGACTCAGCGATCGACTGGAAGGACGCTCGCGCCCAGGCCATTTTCGCGGCGTTGCCACCGTGGTGCTGAAGCTTTTCGAAATCGTGCAGGCGCGCTTCGCTTTTTTCGGACGCAAGGACGCGCAGCAAACCCGCATCCTGCGCCAGATGACCGCCGACCTCGATCTCGATACGCAGATTGTAGTCTGCCCGATAGTTCGCGAAGCGGACGGGCTGGCGCTTTCGTCACGCAACGCATATTTGAAAGGCGACGAGCGCCGTTCGGCCACCGCGCTCTACCGCTCGCTCGACGCCATGCGCCTCGAAATCAACGGGGGCGAGCGCGATGTGGCGCGGCTGCTGGAAGTAATCCGCGGCGTGCTCCGCGCTCAACCAGGCGTGCAGATGGAATATGCCGAAATCGTGGATGCGGATACGTTCGAGCCGGCGATCGCGCTGCACAAATGCTGCTATGCACCGATCGCCGCGCGCGTAGGTGGCACCCGATTGATCGATAACGCGCTGATCGAGCCGGAAGACGAGTCCGTTCGTGTAACGTTGTAGCGACGCGCCGCGGCAATGCCGGGCGAGCTTCGTATAGGCGAGGCTATTTTTGCGCGGCTGTTCGCGCGGATTCAGGCGCACCTTGAATCGCGGCCCGCACTTCGGCGGCGTGGCCTTCCACTTTCACCTTCGGCCAGATTTTCCGAATTTTCCCGTCCGGACCGATCCAGAATGTGCTGCGCACGATGCCTAGAAACGATTTGCCGTAAAAGCTTTTCATTCGCCGTGCGCCGTAGGCCTCGACGACGTTGAATTCGGTATCCGCCAGCAGCGGAAAATTCAAGCCGTACTTCTGCTTGAATTTGGTTTGCGCCTCCACTGTATCGCCGCTACACCCGACGATCTCCGCGTTCAGCGCCTGGAATTTCGGCAGCGCGTCCCGGAATTGAATCGACTCGTTCGTGCATCCGGACGTGTTCGCTTTTGGATAAAAATAGAGGATCAGATTTTTGCCGCGATAGTCGGCGAGCGAAACGGTGCTACCGTCGTCGGCGGTGGTGCGGAAATCGGGAGCTGCATCGCCTTCTTTCAACACGAGGATCTCTCCGTTTCTGGCTGGGCCGTTTCCCGGCTGGAGCTATTCGCTCAAAATTCGTTTCACTACTTCGTTGACGAGTTGCGGATTGGCCTGGCCGCGCGTTTCGCGCATTACCTGACCCACAAAAAATTTGAACACGCCTTCGTTGCCGGACCGGTACTTGGCCACGTTCTCCGGATTCTTCTTCGTCACCTCGCGCGCAATCCGTTCGATGGCCCCGGCGTCGGAAATCTGCGAGAGCCCTTCGGCCGCGATCACATCCGCCGCGGACTTGCCGGTCTCAAACATTTTGGTGAACACTTTTTTGCCGCTGGCGGCCGTAATCTCTCCATTTTCCACCTTGGCGATCAATTCCGCGAGCGCCGCGGCGGGCAGCGGACAGGCCAAAATGTCTTTTCCCGCCTCGTTAAGCCGCCGCAGCAATTCCACCGCGATCCAGTTCGCCGCAGGCTTCGCCGGAGCGCCCGCGCGCACGGCCGCTTCGAAGTAATCCGCCAGAGCGCGATTTGCGGTAAGCACGCCTGCGTCGTACGCGGTGAGCCCGTAATCGCGCAAAAACCGCGAGGTCTTGGCATCGGGCAGTTCCGGCATCGATTGCCGCGCTTCCTCAACCTGCGCCGCCGATATCGTCACGGGAAGCAAATCGGGATCGGGAAAGTAGCGATAATCGTGCGCGAACTCTTTCGACCGCATCGGCTCGGTGCGCCCGGCCGCCACGTTCCACAGCCGGGTCTCTTGCGCGATCGTTCCGCCCGATTCGATCACGCCGATTTGCCGCTCGATCTCGTGTTCCAGCGCGTGCGAAAGATAGCGGAACGAGTTGAGGTTTTTCACTTCCGCCTTGGTGCCGAATTTCGGCGCGCCGCGCAAGCGCACGCTCACGTTGGCGTCGCACCGCAGCGAGCCTTCCTCCATATTGCAATCGCTCACTTCCGTGTATTCCAGGATTTGTTTCAGCGTGTTCAGGTACGCGTACGCTTCAGCGGGCGTTCGCAAGTCCGGCTCGGAGACGATTTCGATCAGCGGCACGCCGCAGCGATTAAAGTCGATATAGCTCCAGCGGTCGGAGTCGGCAAAGCCTTCGTGCAAGCTCTTGCCCGCGTCATCCTCCATGTGCAAGCGCGTGACGCCGATGCGCTTCTTTTCGCCCTCAACTTCAATCTCCAGCCATCCGCCCAGCGCCAGCGGCAGTTCGTACATCGAGATTTGGTAGCCTTTGGGCAGGTCTGGATAGAAGTAGTTCTTGCGCGCGAAGCGCGAGCGCTCCTGAATTTTGCAGTTGATCGCCAGCGAGGCGCGCATAGCCAGCTCCAGCGCGCGCTTATTCAGGACCGGCAATGCGCCAGGCAGGCCCAAGCACACCGGACAGGTATTCGAATTGGGCGCGTCGCCGAAATTCGTCGAACATCCACAGAAGGCCTTCGTCACCGTGTCCAACTGCGCGTGGACTTCCAGCCCAATCACGGCTTCGTAGCGCGCCATGACTTCTGGCGTCACACGCGGCGTCTCTTGCATGGTTCGGCTCATGGCTAGGCTGCCGATTATAACATTCGCGGAGTGCCGGTTTGCGACGGGTATTGGCCCGAAGAGCGATCTAAGTTTTCCCGCACAGCCGTATCAGGTGCGTGCGAGCCGCGCGAGGCCATAGGAGCGCCTGCAGAGCGTCACCGATCACATTCTGAACGAGAACAGCGCCTGACGTAGGCCGCTGGCGCCGCTGGCGCTGTTGACACAGTCTAGGGCGTGAAATACAGTGACGCGGCCGCACGGCGCGTGCGGCTCACCTCTCACGTTCAAAGGCAGCGATGGATCACTCGCGGCGATACGAACGAATCCTCGTCGGTATTCTGTTTTTCACCTGGGGCACGGTCTTCCTCGACCGCATGTCCGAGCTCTACCTCGCCCCTTATTTCGCGCCCGTTTTCCATCTGAACGATCAGCAGATTGGCTTCCTCGCGTCCGTGGTGTCGATCGCATGGGCCATTGGAGCCGTGTTCTTTGGCGCGCTTTCGGATCGCATTGGCCGCCGCAAAATCCTGATTCCGGGGGTGCTTTGCTTTTCGGCTCTGTCGTGGCTTTCCGGCTTCGTTCGTAGTTTCGACGAATTGCTCTTAATCCGGGCTCTGATCGGCTTGGTCGAGGGTCCCTGCTGGGTGGCCATCAGCGCGCTCGTTGAAGAATCCTCCGAACGCTCGCGGCGAGGCCGCAACGTGGGCATCGTGACGAGCGGCGCAGCGCTGGTGGGACTTTTTGCCGCGCCGATTCTGACCACGCAAATCGCCTCGCGCTTCGGCTGGCGCTGGGGCTTCTTCGTCACCGGCATTCCCGGCCTCGTGATGGCGCTGCTGATCTGGAAATATGTAAAGGAGGCGGAACCGTCCGCGGCCGGAGCCGCCCTGCGCAAGCGCGGCGCTCCGATTTCGCATTACCTTTCGGTGTTGCGATACCGCAACGTCTGGCTGTGCGCCATCGGCGCGGGCGGATTTATTTCGTGGCTGTTCCTGCAAAACACGTTCGCGCCGCTGCTGATTACCCGCGATATGCACCAGGACCCGCGCACCGCCGGTTTTCTGCTTGGCGCGGCGGGGCTGGGAAGTTTCTTTATCGGCCTTGGGCTGCCTTCGTTATCGGACCGCATCGGACGCAAGCCCATGCTGCTCTTCCTTGCGGCGCTGTCTTCCTTGCTGCCGCTCGCGCTTCTCGTTCGTCCGCTCTACGGACACCTTTGGCTGCTTGCAGCCATTTTGTTCGTGACGCAAGGCGGCCAGGCAATCGCCGCGCTGGTGATCGTGCTGATTCCGGCGGAAAGCGTCCCAGCCGAACTTACCGGGACGGGCATCGGCGTGGCGAACCTAGTTGGCGAACTGATCGGCGCAACGGTAGCGCCCACTCTCGGCGGCACGCTGGCGGAATCGCACGGACTGGGCAGCACGATGCTGATGGCGACGGGAGGAACGGTCCTGCTGTTCCTCGCCGTGCTGTTCATGAAGGAAACGGCGGGCTCGCGCGCCCGCGCCACCGAAAGCGACGTTCCCGCCGCCGTATGAGTGCAGGCGCGCGACGCCCGGTCAATCAGCGCTACTCCGGAGCAAAATTGATTCGGATGCCCGCGACGAAATTCAGACGCAGCGCGGGATAGCCGAACGACTCCTCGTAGTGCTCGTTCAGCAAGTTGTTCACGTGGCCGTAGATCTCCACCCCCTTCGGCAGGCGGTACGCAAAACCTGCGTTGACGTCCACGTAGCTACCGCTCCAGAACAGGCATGGCAGATTTATTTCGCACGCATAGCTTCCGTAATTTGGTTCCAGGTCGAGCACCGCCCCGCGAATGCTCGCGTTGGAATTGAGCATCAGCTGTCCGTGCGTCCACGTCGCGTCGTAACCCGCGGAATTTCGAGGTCTCCGAATCAACGGATCACCCACGGTGAACGGGAGCTGGACTTGATTGGTTCCGTTGAGAGCGAGGATCGCCGTATTCAGCCAAGTATAGTCAGCGGAAAGCTCGACGGAACGAACCGGATGAATCCGCACGCTGCTTTCAATTCCGTAGGCGCGCGAATTCGCCAGGTTCGCCGAGCTGAATGTGCTCAGATTTTGAAACGATCCTCCCAGCGTGACGATCTGGTTCGAGAACCGGTTGTAAAAGTAGGTTACGTCCATCGCCACTTTGTCTCCGAAGAAGCGCTGCTCGACTCCTGCGTCGCCGCTGATGCTGCGTTCCGGCTTCAAATCCGGATTGTCCGTGAACGCCAACTCCAGCCCATCCGGCGGCCGAATCCCGGTGCCAAAGCTGCTGTGAATGCGCGTCATTCCCAGCCAGCCATTGCTCGATTCCTTCGCCAAGTAGGCCACGGAGACGCGCGGATTCACTTGCTCGACAGAGCTGGCTGGGATATACGGCCGGGCCGCGTCCACCTCGTCGGCCGCCAGAGCGCCGGTGAAAATGCTGTCTAGCCGAACGCCCGCGCTCACAAACCAACGGTCGCCCGCATTCCAGCGGTTCTCCACAAATGCCGCGAAACTCTGCCGTGGCAGCGTGAACGGCATGCCGTTCGAATCGCTCACGTACGTATCCCTGAATTGTGCACGGTCGTATTCAAAGCCGGCCAGCAGCACGTCCTTCGCGGAAAGCGTAATCTCGCTTCTGGTGTTCGCCGCCAGCCGTTCGCTTTTCCAGAACGAACTGGTCGGAGAAGCGGGCGCGGCGGGAAATGAAAACTGGTCCGTGGCCACGCTGACCGAGCTTACCTGCCGGAACCGGCTGGAAAACTGTTCCGTGTAACCTGCCTGGTATCCGAAAAGATCCTGCTTTTGAGATAGCGCCGAGGCCGCAATTCCCGGATACAAACCGTCCGGATCCGATCCCCATGGGCCAGGATTTTCTTCGCGTCCCGCGCCGCCGAAGACATGCATGACGAATTTGCGCCGCGGGCTTCGCGAATATCCTAGGGTGACGAAGGAAGTCTGATTCCGGTACGAATCGTATTGGACCGGCCCTTGCGTGCTGAGCCGCGAAAGATCGTAGGCCCAATCGATCCCGTGATTCAGCCCCGCTCCACCTGTTGCTATCCGCCAGGTGTCGTAGCTGCCGCCTTCGCCCAGAAAACTGAAATGCGGCGAGCCCTCGCCCGTCTCACTCACCACGTTGATGACGCTCGCAATCGCATTCGACCCGTAGAGCGCGCTTTGCGGCCCACGGGTCACCTCCACGCGCGCCACTCCGCTCGCGGGCAGCGGCGACAAATCAAATCCGCCGCCGAAGTCGTTCATCGGGATACCGTCGATCATCACCAGGTTGTAATTCGAGTTTCCTCCGCGCACGAACGCGCTGGTCACCGCTCCCAACTGCCCGGTGCGGTTGATTTCCACGCCGGGAATGTTCCGGAGCGCGTCGGCAAGCGTTTCCACGCTCTCGTTCTGCATCTGCCGCTTATCGACCACCGTCACACACGAGCCAACCTGCGGCGAAAGCGCGCCGCCCAGCGAAGCGGACACCACAACTTGTTCCTGTACCGCGGTCAGCTCCATGTGCAAATCGAGCCTCAGCGTTTCGCCCGGTCGCAGTTTGGCCGGATGGGACGCTTTCGTCAGGCCCGGCGCGTTGGCAGCCACCGTGTACGTTCCTGCGTCCAATCCGTGGAAGCTATAGTCTCCGCGATCGTTCGTTTGGGTCTGGGCAATGGCCACCATCGATTCCAGCAAATTCACCCTCGCGTGCGGAACTGCTTTTCCGGTGGGATCGTAAATGGTGCCACGAAGGCTCCCGCTGCCTCTCAATGTTTCAGATTTTTGCGCGTAACTCGGGTTGGAAATAAACAACATTGCCAGGAAAACAGAGCAGGTAAGCCGCAGTCTCATGGGGTCCTCCTCTCCCTCTCGCGCGGGAGCTGAAGGTTGTCCGGTCGCGCATCGAAAAATTCGTGCGCGTCCGGATTGAGACTCCGTCGGTCTCCTGGCTTGGCGGATTCCCTAAGTTCAGGGCTGCGGCGCGGCCTTCCCATCCCATCCGCGAATCGGGGCGATTCGCTTCGTGGGACAGTGGCGCGCGCCGGACGTTTCGATCGCACTCCTTGCCGGAGCCCGTCATCCGATCGCGCCCCTAACCGGGGCGCAACGTCCGCCTTACAGTCGCGCGGCGGCGACGGATTTTCACCGTCTTCCCGTGCGCGGAGTCTCTGGTGATTGTAAACAGCGCCCCAACAGATCAAGCGCCGCTAGCCGAGCCCGGCACATCTCCCGGCGTCTTCCTACATCAAAAAAACTCGTTAGCCGCCCACGTTGCCACGCAGCGTCACGCGCGGCCGCCCGTTCGCCCGCATCTCCACTTCCAGCGGTGCTTCGAACACTTCCTCCAGCGTAGCGCGGTCATACACTTCCGCCGGTGTTCCGGCGCGCAGGCACTTCCCCTTGTGCAGTAGGACGATGCGGTCGGAAAACTCCGCCGCCAAATCCAGCTCGTGGGTAACCACCAGGACGGTGTAACGCCTCTCCGCGGTCAATTTCCGCAGCCGCCGCAGCAATTCCACTTTGCCGCCGATGTCCAGATGCTGCGTGGGCTCGTCGAGAAGGAGCAGCAAAGGCTGCTGCGCCAGCGCCCGCGCCAGAATCACGCGCTGTTTCTCGCCGCCCGAAAGCTGATCCATCCACCGGCCGCGCAACGCATCCGCGCCCACCTGCGCCAGCGCGTTTCCGGCCATCAGGCAATCCTCGTCCGACTCGAATCGCAACCGCCGTCCGTAGGGGTAACGCCCTTGCAGCACGTATTCCCACACGCGCAACGGAAACAACAATTCGCTTTCCTGCTGCACCAGCGCGATGCGTTGTGCGCGCGTCCGCGCGTCCAATCGCGCGATCTCCGTGCCATCCAGGGCGATTCGTCCCGCCAGCGGCGCATGCAATCCAGCCAGCAACGCGAGCAGCGTAGATTTCCCGCTCGCGTTGGGACCTAAAATCGCAATCAGCTCGTGCTGCCGCGCTTCGAAGCTCACCGGCCCCAGCGTAAATTTCGGCGCGGACTTATCCGTGGCAGCGTACGCGAAGCTGGCCTGCTCCACTTTCAGCCGCGGCTCGGCAGCCGGCGCCGCCGCGCCCGCCAATCCGCTGGCTCCCGCGATGGCGCTCATCGCACGCGCCTCCGCATCAAGTAAATGAAGAGCGGCGCGCCCGCAATCGCCGTCATCGCGCCCACCGGCAATTCCGTGGGAGCCACCACGGTGCGCGCCAGCGTGTCCGCCAGCACGATCAAAATCGCGCCACCGATCGCGGAAGTGGGTATCAGCACGCGGTAATCGGTGCCAAACATCATCCTCATTACGTGCGGCACCAGCAGCCCCAAAAATCCAATCGCGCCGCTTACTGAAACGGCCAAGCCCGTCAGCACCGACGCCGCTAGGTACACCACGAGCTTCACGCGATGCACGTTCACTCCCAAATGCCGCGCCTCTTGCTCGCCCGTCAGGATCAGATTCAAATCCGCCGCAGTCCCGTAAATCGTCCCCACTCCGATGGCCAGCAGAAAATACAGCCAGCCCATATTGACCGACGGTTGCGTGGCCAAATCGCCCATCAGCCAAAAAGCCATGCCGCGCAGGTCGCG
>JBOGMW010000204.1:0-25680 GCA_050746805.1 Candidatus Acidiferrales bacterium
CGTTCCACCTTGGGGTGAAGCTTGGATTTTAGGATCCGAACGTCGTGAGCCAGCCTACCCAGCTGAACACGCCCTAGTCTACTGGTCTGAAGGACAGGTCTATTACTGGCCTTGGCACATTAGACTCAGAATCGAGCGTGTTGCATTGCAGTTGCAAGACTTATGGAATTTAATAGTGCCTCAGTGCGTTCCCGTCCAGTTACCGCCAGATCGTGGTACCGGGCTTGAAGTCGGTTCGGATCGGCTCGGAGGAACGCTCAAGCTGCGCACGATCATACGCCGTTGATTCTTGACGCAAATCATCAGCCGTTACCGAAAGGGTGGTCTACCAACTACCCATCATTTGTTGCAAAATAGCACACGTTTTCCATTTCGTGCCAAATCGAATGCATTTCGCTAGGTTCAGGAAATCCACGCAGGGAGCAAGCGAATAATGTGCGGTATCGTAGCCATGTTCTCGGGCCAACGGCCAGTTGATGCCGAGGCATTGGACAAGGGGCTAAAAACGCTGCGCCATCGCGGGCCCGACGGTCAACGTCGATGGGTTGCGGTTGACGGTCGGGTGGGTCTTGGACACGCCAGGCTAAGCATAATTGATCTTACAACCGGTGACCAACCCATTGCTAACGAGGATGAGCGCCTCCGAATTGTCGTGAACGGCGAATTCTACGAATATGAATCGATTCAAAAGGAACTCCAAGAAATCGGCCACGACTTTCGGACTCAGAGCGATAGCGAAATCGCTTTGCATCTGTACGAGGATCTGGGAGTCCATTGTCTGCAGCGCCTGCGCGGAGAATTTGCGTTTGTACTGTGGGACAGTAGAAACCGGACGATCTTTGCTGCGCGCGACAGGTTCGGGATCAAGCCTCTCTTTTATGCTTTTCACGACCAAACGCTGTATCTCGCCTCAGAAGTAAAAGCGCTTTTCGCGATGGGAGTACCGGCTCGCTGGAACAAGGATTCTCTCTATCATTGCTTGGAGCTTGGTGGACAGCAGAGTTCCACCCTGTTCGGAGGAGTCTTTCAGGTTCCGCCCGGCTATTTTTTGATCGCGACGGAGTCGCGAATGCAGTTGAGCAGATACTGGGATTTCGATTATCCGTTAATCTCGGAAAATCCACCTCGAAACGATTCCGAGTACGCAGAGGAATTTCGCTGCGCCCTCGACGAAGCCGTTCGAATTCGTCTTCGTGCTGATGTTCCAGTGGGCTGCTATCTTAGCGGTGGGATCGATTCTTGCGCAATTCTTGGTCTCGCAGCGCGGCATCATGCCAGACCGATTCGCGCTTTTACCCTGACATTTGATTTGCCTGAATATAACGAAGGTGACATCGCGCGGGAAATGGCGGCTAAAGTAGGTGCTGAATTTGTCCCCATTCCCGTCCGTCAGGATGAAATTGCAGACCATTTTGCCGATGCGGTACTACAGTCTGAAAACCTGTGTGTCAACGCGCATGGCGCAGCCAAATATCTCCTTAGTCGGGCCGTTAGCAAGTCCGGCTATAAAGTGGTCCTAACAGGAGAAGGGTCGGACGAGATTCTTGGCGGTTACATGCACTTTGGTCGCGATAACATTCGTCGAAACGGTGACACGCGGTTACCCAATGATTCGTCAACTACGCGTCCGCAACGCAGTAATGCCGCTGGCGACAGAGTGCACGCGCACGGGCTCGAAGCAATACAGAGTCTGCTCGGCTTCATTCCAGCTTGGATCCAGACGTCGGCCGCTCAATCGGCGAATGTCTTTGCCGTATTTGCAGATGATTTCTTGGAATCTTTCAAAGAGGTCCAGGGTTTTCGCAGCTTCTTCAACGATATCGATGTAGGTGGCCAGCTCGCCGGTCGTGATCGGCTGAATCAATCACTGTATTTATGGGCGAAGACGCGACTGCCCAACTATATCCTTACGATCCTTGGTGATCGCATGGAAATGGCTCACTCTGTTGAGGGGCGCGTACCGTTTCTCGATCACCAACTCGTAAAGCTCGTTACTCGACAGCCTGCCACACAGAAAATTCGAGGGGCCATACAGAAGTACGTCCTCAGAGAATCGGTTCGTGATCTCGTTACTCCGGCCGTCTACCCGAGGCCAAAGCACGCATTCCAGACTCCTTCGGTAATTTCGAATTCAAAGGGCAAGCTAAGTGTCCTAGTCCAAGAGACACTGCGGGGCCCGTTGCTAGAATCGATCCCGTTCTTCGATCGCAAGAAAGTTCTCAACCTCCTGGACGTCTTGTACCGGGGAGATGCGGATTCCGGAACTGCAAACGATCAGGTGTTGATGATTGCCTCGAGTGCGTGCTTTCTTCAGGCGGGGTTTCGACTCTCAGCTTGAGAAGATCCGAATAGTTTGTTCGTCGAAATTCAACGACTCAGTGGTCCTTCCAACTTGCGCCCGAATAATCGGAGCTCAGGGTAGTTTTCAGACGTTTTCGTACATTCGCTTTGGGCGTCGGTTTGGCGGCAACGGTTGGCCTTCCAATTCATATGGAGCGCTAAAAGGCGACCCGCAAGCTTCAGCGCAGCCACGAAAGACGCTTCTTCATCGCTAGCTTCCCCTGGGCCCAAACGTACCACGTCGAAACGCCGTCTTTCCAAGATGATCGTTTGCGCTTTGCCTCTGCGTTGCTTCGCTCCCTGTGGAAAACGTTTCGGGATCATCCTGATTATCATGATCATCTTCAGCCAGGAACGCTGATCACGGTCACCCTGGAGTTGTGATCGCTACCCCCGGGAATGGCTGATCATCATGCACTGGATTCCCCAACCACCGCCGAGCTCGGCGCAAAGGATTCGGAACCGCTGGATACGTCCTGAACAACGGATTCCTGCGTCGAGGACAACGCCATAAGCTTCTTGTGCAGATTGTCAGCGATCTCCTGCACACGCGGCTGTTCGAATATAGTCGAGTGGTCGCCTTCGATTTCGAAACAGTCAATCTTACCGTGCACGACTGATCGCCACCCCAAGTAATAATCATCATACAGCCTTCTCACGCTAGGCTTGAAGATCAAGACGTCCCCACTGTACGGTCGTGGCTTAAAGTTACCGAGCGCACGGACATTGGCTTCCATAATTCGCCTCAGACGGTCTCCGAGCCGCGAATTCCGAGGAAGGCCAAAGTCAGGCACGATTGGCCTAGGCGCATTGAAGTTGTGCAAATGTGTTAGCAGTGCCCAGAAACGTCGGCGAACATATCCGAGCACGTCATCCGGCCTCTCCGACCACAGCCTTTTAACATGGAAGCCAACGCGCCTACAAAAGTATCTCAAATAGCGGACGAGCCGTTCCATCTTCGACAAAGATAAAGCGAACGAATGGTTGAAACTGTCAATCAAAACGACAAGTGCGACGCGCTTACCCATTTTCGTGAGGATGCGCGCCATTTCTAATGATACGGCGCCCCCATAACACTTTCCTCCGATGCGGTAGGGACCCCTTGGTTGCACTCGGAGAAGTTCATCGACAAAACATTGGGCCTTCTCTTCGATAGTATCGAAAGGTGCCGAACCCTCCAGCGCTGGGTCCTGAAAACCATAAAAGGGCAGGTCTGCAGGTAAAGCCATTGCAAGGGACCGTATGCTTAGCACACTTCCGCCAGCACCGTGTACACAGAAGAACGGGGCGCGCTCCGCGCTACCTGTTCTGATACGCACCAACGTTTTGTACTCATCATCTCTGTGGCTGCGCAGCCAAACAGCAAACTGCTCGACCGTGGGCGCTTCCAGAACGGCTCGAAGCGGCAACGGCTCACCGGGAATGATTTCCTGCAAGCGCAACATCAGTTGAACCGCTAGCAGCGAATGGCCTCCAAGGTCGAAGAAGTTGTCTCGTACACCGACGCGCTTCAGTCCCAAGACCTCGGCCCACGCCTCGCAGATGAGCCGCTCAAAATCGTCTTCAGGCGGCATATATCCGCCTTCATTGGACGAGAGGGTAGATTCTGGAGCGGGCAGGGCTTTGCGATCGAGTTTTCCGTTAGGACTGAGTGGCAGCGTTTCGAGTTGAACCCAAGCCGCTGGGACCATATATTCGGGCAATTTCTCTTTCAGATAGTCCCGCAGCTCGCCGATAGTGCACTCAGCGCCTTCCGCAGGCACGATATAGGCCACCAATTCCTTGCCGCGCTCTTCGCGTACGATGACTACCGCCTCACGCACCCCGGGGTGACCGCGCAGAACACTTTCGATTTCCCCCAACTCGATCCGCAGTCCTCGAATCTTCACTTGAAAATCCACTCGCCCAAGATACTCCACGGCTCCATCCGGGAGCCAACGTCCCAAATCTCCGGTCTTGTACAGCCGCGCCTCCGGATCTGAACTGAACGGGTCGGCAATGAATTTCTCTGTCGTCAGCTCCGGCCGCTTATGGTATCCACGGCCGACTTGTACTCCGCCCAGATATAATTCTCCCGCCACCCCGATCGGCGCCGGGTGAAGTTCTTGATCCAGAATGTAAACCTGAGTGTTCGCGACCGGCCGCCCGATCGGAACTACTTTGCGTTCGTCGTGACGGCGGCAGGTCCAATGCGTCACGTCCACAGCAGCTTCGGTCGGGCCATAAAGATTGTGCAATTCTGAACTTAGCCGGTCAAAAAAACGCTCCTGGACCTCATAGAGAAGTGCCTCACCGCTGCAAATCACATGGCGCAAAGTTCGGCATTCATCAACTTCCGGCTGTTCGAGGAAGAGGGCCAACATTGAGGGCACAAAATGCGCGACTGTGATGCCTTGTTCCGTGAGCAGCTTCACCAGGTACGTCGGATCCCGGTGTCCGCCGGGTTCGGCAACAACCAGGCGCGCTCCCGCAAGTAGCGGCCAGAAGAATTCCCACACAGAAACGTCGAAGCTGAAGGGTGTTTTCTGCACCACCTTGTCCGATCGTTTCAAGCCGTAGCGGTCCTGCATCCATAGCAGCCGGTTACAGATGCCGCGGTGCGTGTTCATCGCCCCTTTCGGCCTGCCGGTCGAACCCGACGTATAGATCATGTATGCCAGGTTCCGCGGAGCGATCGCCGTACGCGGATTCGCAATCGGTTCTCGTCCTATGACTTCCCATTCGGCATCGACACTGATCACCTTGGCAGTGCAAGAAGCCAAAGACTTTTTCAACCGCTCTTGCGTGAGCAGCACGCGTGGGTCGGCATCCTGCAACATAAACTCAACGCGCTCGCGCGGGTACTCCGGATCGATTGGAACGTAAGCACCGCCCGCCTTTAGCACCGCATAGAGACTCACGACCATTTCGATCGAGCGTTCCATGCAAACGCCCACCAGCACTTCGGGGCCGACTCCGTTTGTGCGCAGATAGTGAGCGAGCTGGTTCGCCCGTTCGTTCAACTCGCAGTAGGTCAACAGCTGATCACTGAACTCGACGGCGACTTCCTCCGGTGTGCGCTCGACTTGCTCCTCAAATAGCTGGTGCAAACACTTGTCCCGAGGATACTCTGCTGCGGTATCGTTCCACTCCAGAAGCTGCTGCTTTTCGCCCTCCGTTAACAAGGGTAATTCGGTCACTTGCGTTTCGACATCGGCCGCAATCGCCTGCAGCAACGTCTGGTAGTGGCCGAACATCCGTGCGATACGATCGTCATCGAATAGGTCGGTGTTGTACTCTGCTTCCAGCCAGATGTTGTCGCCGCAGTCGGTCGCGAACAGGGTCAGATCGAACTTTGCAGTCCTCGCGTCCGCGATCAAGGTTTCTACGGTGAGCCCTTCCAGTCCGATGAACGAGAGGAGTTGGTCGCGGTCCCGCCAGTTGAGCATTACTTGAAATAGCGTGGCGTATGCTGGATTACGCTCGGGCTGCAGCCTGCGCACGACCTGATCGAAGGGCACGGCGCGGTGGAGATAGAGGTCCAAAGCAGCCCTCTGCACACGGCCGAGCAATTCTCGGAAAGTGATGTCATCCGAGAGCTGCGTTCTGAGCACCTGGGTGTGCAGCAAGAACCCCATCATGGATTGCAGTTCCGTCCGATCTCTATCCGCGATCGGAATTCCCAGCAAAATGTCTGATTGTCCGGTGTAGCGGTATAAGAGCGTGTTGAACGCGGCCGCGAATACGGTGAATAACGTCGTTTGCGCCCCTTGGCTGAGCTTGCGCAGTGCTTGAGTAAGCTCTGCGTTCAGAACGAAACGCTGCCTCTTCCCGCAATACGACATCACCGGCGGACGCACCCGGTCCGCGGGCAAGTCCAACAACTGTGGAGCACCGCGAAGCGTTTCCTCCCAGAAATCGAGATCCTCGGAAAAAGCTGCTTCCGTGTCGTGCTGTAACTGCCAGACTGCGTAATCACCGTGCTGGATGGGCAACGGAGGGAGCGCAAGCGTTTTTCCGCGCAATAGCGAGCTGTACAGGGCGGACAGTTCTCGCCACAACACGCCTTCCGATGACCAATCGCAGATGATGTGGTGCATCATCAGAATTAGCACGTGTTCCTTCGGCGCGAGACGAATTAGCGTCACGCGGATTCCGGGCCGAGACTCGAGATGGTACGGTTCGCGTGGTTCATCGACGAGCACGCGATCCACTTGTTTGTGACGCTGTGCCGCCGGCAGGTCACTCATGTCGATTCTCTTGACTCGGAGCGGCCACCTATCATGCACAACGACGACGGGCTCGTTGCCCTGAGTCTCGATGGTCGATCGCAGCACTTCGTGCCGATCGACGACCACGTTCACTGCGTGTTCCAGTACGTCAACGTTCAGTTCGCCGATGAGCCGCACGGCTTCCGCCTCGTTGTACAGAGGCTGGCCCGGGTCCAGCTGCTCGAAGAACCAAACGCGCCGCTGCGCAGAGGTCAGTGGGCACGGCAGTTTACGATCCCGCGGGGGGATGGCTGCCGGACTGACGGACGACGACACGTTCTGGAATGCAAGTGCGGAGTCGGGGAACGGCGTGCTTTCCGGCGCAGCACCGTTTTCAGGGCCCGAGTCCAGTCGGCGCTTTATCAGCGCGGCTTGCTGAGCGATCGTGGCGTTCTCGAAGAAATCTGAGAGCGAGAGTGGGGTGGCGATCCTTTCGCGCAGGAGCGATACGCATTTGACCGCCAGCAGGGAGTGCCCGCCCAATTCAAAGAAGTTGCTGTCGCGGTCTAGCTTGGGTTGCGAGAGGACTTCCTTCCAAATCTCGGCAATAATTTCTTCGGTCGCCGACACCGATAAAGGAGTGCTAGCCGGAGTGAATTCCTTTTCCCCGACTTTCTCGAACCCGGTTGCCGATGCCGTAGCGTTCACTGTCGAAAGCTGTGCGGCGTCCTCGCGCAGGCGCAGGCGTTGCACTTTCCCTGAAGGTCCCTTCGGCAGATCCGATACAAAATGGATTCGCGTCGGCATCTTAAAAAGGCCTAGGCGACTTTCGCAAAAACTCAGCAACTCTCTCTCGTCGCACGAAAGCCCCGTTCGCAGCACTACGAACGCGACAACATCTTCACCCAGGTAGTGGTCGGGAACGCCGACTGCAGCAGCCTCGAGCACCGCCGGATGGGATTCAAGCACGTCGTCGATTTGACGCGGTGCAATGTTGACGCCGCCCTTGATGATCAGCTCCTTCGAGCGTCCCACCACGAAGAAGTAACCGTCTTCGTCACAGTAAGCGAGATCGCCCGTGTGGAACCACCCATCCTGGTCGAAAGCCGTTGCTGTCGCCTGCGGGTCCTTGTAATACCCCTGCGCCAAACCCTCGCCCCGAAGAAGAACTTCCCCGGGTTCTCCGGCGGACAGTTCGCTGCCTTGCCGATCGATAATTTTGATTTCGAACCCCCAGGGCAACCCCGGAGAACCAATCTTGTTCGCTCGCGGCGGCAGGGGGTTCGAAAAGACGTTGCCTGCCTCGCTGGAACCCATGGCTTGGATCAACAGCAACTTGAATTTTTCGAGGAACTCTCGATGGAGCGAAGGCGCCAGCGGGGCTGAAGAGCTGCGCAAGAATCGAATCCGCCTGAAGGCAGCTTCGCGCTGTCCCGCGCGAGGATCTTTCCAATCCAGCAGCTGAGATACGATTGTCGGAACCAAAGCCGACCATGTGCAGGCGTATTCGTCCAGCCAATCCCAAAACTGGCTCACCTTGAAGCGATGAGGAATAACAACTGCTCCCCCGCTCATAAGAGTGGGAACGAGTGTCACGCATTCCGCATTGATGTGATAAAGGGGAAGCACCAGCAGGGAGCGATCTGACGCGGTGAGTTGATGAGAGCAAATTGAGGTTCGTCCGTGCGCAAGGATTGTTCGCTGGCAGTGGACCGCTGCCTTCGGCTGCCCGGTGCTGCCGGACGTATACATTAAGAGGGCCGGATCCTCCGGCTGCGGAACCGTCAGGTCTATCGAATCCGATTCCTCGTCAAAGGACTCAGGTCCGCCGTCCACATCAGCGAAGATGACGTGGATTTTTCGCGAGACGTTTGCCATCACAGTCCGAAGCAGGGGCGTATAGTCGTGATTTACATAAACAACCTTCGCGTCGCTATGGTCGAGCGTAAAAGAGAGTTGGGACTCACCTGCTCCAACATTCAAGGGAACGGCTACAAACCCTCCGTACATCAGTCCGAGGAACAACTGGGCCGTAAATAGCCCGTTATCCATCAAGAACGCAACTTTGTCGCCGCGCCCTAGCCCTAGCTTTCGGAGCTCGATGCCCAGCTTTCGGGCCGCTTGCTGTAAGCCGCCAAACGTGAGAGTTAGCCCCGTGTGCGGGCTGGCAAGAAAAATGTCCTCCGCGTGCGTGTCTGCCGCCGCATCAATGACATTGCGAACTGTTTCGAACTCGCTGTCCTTTGAAGGGCTGGTAGTGAGGTCGTGGACATCAAAGGTCGACATCTGCCGACTCCTCGCTCATTAGTTGTCCGCGACCGTGCCCTTAGCGGCGATGATATCGTTCAGTAAAGGAATTACGTCCGCCTGCTTCACGGCGACCTTCTGGTCGCCCAGCTGCTTGACCTTTTCGAGAAGAGCGCGCTGCTGCTCCGGAGTCACGTCGATGCCCAACTCTAGACAGTTTTGCTCGATCGAAGCCAGCCCAGACGTTTTGCCCAAATCGTAACCGCGCCTGCGCCCGAAACGTTGAGGGTCCAGCTTGTTCTGATACAGGCGCCCCTTCCTGTCGCCGTCGGCATGCACACCGCAACCTTGGATTGCGCTCAAGGGGCCAACCATTGGCGCGTTGGCAGCAAGTTCCACGCCGCTGATTTGCGCAACCAGATCACTGAGCATGCCCAATGCCTGTTCATTTACATTGCAAGTGATACCGTACAGGTCTACGGCAGCAACGACGAGTGTGGCGAAATTCGTATTGCCTGCACGCTCGCCAAGCCCATTAACCGTCACGTGGACGCGATCAGCGCCAGCGCGCAGAGCGGCCAACGAGTTCGCGACGGCCAAGCCATAATCATTGTGCCCGTGAAAATCGAAAAGTACCGGAAACTGGCTGGCCATCACATGTACGTACGTTTCAGCCTCTTCGGGGGTTAGCACTCCTAGAGTATCCGCGAGCATAATCCGCTTGACCGGAAGCTTAGTCACGCAGGCCGCCAGAGCCATCATGTACTCTCGCGAATTGCGCATCCCTTGCGACCAATCCTCTGGGTACACGTTCACGGTCAAACCGCGATCGACAGCGTAGTAAACAGTCTGGGCAATATCTTCGAAGTGTTCCTGCGGAGATTTATTCAGCTGCAGGCGGCAATGGTTCTCTGAACCTTTCGCTAGCAGATTTAGTACGCGGCCGCCGTTTTGCAAGATCCAATCGACGGACTTAGTACCGTCGACAAAACCGAGAATTTCGACCCGTTCCAAGAACCCGTTGGATCGTGCCCATTGCGTAATGGCTCGAACCGCTTGTGCTTCTCCATCCGAAATTCGGGCCGAAGCAATCTCAACGGCGTCAACACCCGACTGCAAAAGAGCTTTGGCAATCAGTAGCTTCTCGTCCGGCGTATAGTTGACGCCGGGCGTCTGCTCCCCATCTCGCAGCGTGGTGTCCATCACTTTCATTACTTTCCCCTAGCTTGGCCAGAAGTGTCACATGAGCCGGCCGGTCGAAACTGAGCACGTCGGC
Organism: Candidatus Acidiferrales bacterium; assembly: GCA_050746805.1. Taxonomy (GTDB): domain Bacteria; phylum Acidobacteriota; class Terriglobia; order Acidiferrales; family UBA7541; genus Palsa-295. The sequence continues at coordinate 10,054 of JBOGMW010000204.1, forward strand.
TCTGCCGCTAAGTCGAATGGTACTAAAACTAGCCTTGGGGTGTATTCCTTCGGATCCATCCGGCATTATGGGGACCAAAACATGGCTAGCGATCAATCTGCCAAGCGATGAAATCAAAGGGTTTGGATGATAGCCGTGCGTTTGCCAGTCAACGTTATGGAACCTTCGTTCCTATGAATGATACCTACAGTCCTCAACGTGCCTCGCATGCTTTCCAACGTCCCTTGAAGCGGCACATCGTTGCAAGATGGTTGCGTTACTTACTAGGCAGACCACACGCAATGGCCAGCCGCGTCGCCGCGATTGCCTCCGGCCCCTCACCTGCCAATACGATCTCGATCCCACCCTAGTAAAAGCCTAGCCCTGATTTCTGCGGCGCCACAGAGCTTCGGGAGGCGATCCGCTATTTGGTCGAAAATCTCCCATCTCGCAACTAGCGACGGCGGCCAAGCGAGATCGCGATGGCTTGGTTTGCAAGCTCAACTCCTATTCGCCCTGCGGACGTAAAATTGTGAAATGCCACATGCCCAGATTGCATTCCCGAACGCTTGATGATCGGCTTGGGCTCGAATGAACCACGTTGTGTGGGGTTATGAGAGCTCATACCTTGGGCGCTCGGCCACCGTTACTGCTCGCGTTCACGAACGGAATCTTGCAGCTGAGATAGGCCTAGCAGGTCTCATCCTTGAACGGTACGGAAACCGTCGTAGTAAACGGTCGTCTGGGTACTAGCCCCTGCCGACCGGCCGCTCCGCATCATGAATCGCTCGAATCGCGGTCCGCCAACAGCTGCGTGGCCCGTTTCGTTCCTCGAAACCAGGAACCCCAACCGTGGCTTTGGCGCGTCCCGGCGCGGATCAAGTCGGGTTCTTCCCAAGGGATGTCGTGGTAGGCCGAACGCAAAAACATGCTGGAAGGATTCCTGACCCACTCTTGAGGAAACAAGGCGACGGTATCGTTCTGTGTAATCGGCCCTGCCTCATCGATGGGTGTGTTGGCGATCGCTGCGTACAGGGCGGCCGGAAGATCGCGTCCGGAGCCAAAAGTGAGGTGCCCAACTTGCGTTGGGCGAGGATTCACTTCGATTAAGAAGGGTTTTCCGGTTCCTTTTTCGATTAGAAAATCAAAGCCATGGAACCCCGACAAGTTAAGACGCTTGACGAGTTTGGAAATGGCCAAATCCATTTCGGGAAGTTCCATCCGCCGCATCACGCTTGCCGGGCCGTTCTTGTACTGCTTCTCGACAACTTCCAGGTGGAGGCTTGCTAAAACATTGCCTTTCCAGCATGCAGCCAAGCTCGTTGTGTCGATGCCGTCGACGAATTCTTGCGCATTGACCTGATGACCCTGCCGCAGCAACGTCGGTACGACCCACTCCAATTCCCGGTCAACCACGACTCGCTTGACGACTCGAAGGACCGAAAGCGGAGCTCGTAGCGCTCGAAGCCCACGCTTCGCTTCCTCGATGGATCGTACGATCCTTACGCCTTCACCACCCGACGTACCGTCAGCTTTGAGCACCAGCGGAAAAAGAAGCTCTTCGGAACATGTTTTGACGTCGGTAACGTCTGCAACTATTTCGCTTTTTGGACCGCGAATCGATTCCTCCCGCGCCACTTGCATTACGGCCGTCCGGGATCCGAGGATGCGTAAGCTCTCGGCGGGACCGAGCGATTTCTCTATCAGCATTCGAATCGGCTCCGCAGTTTTACTGTGAGCCCGATCGCACAGGTGACGAAGGCACTGGACTGCGTATTCATCCCCGGGAACAACTAGATCCGGTTCGCTGGCTGCGATTGCGTTCGAGAATGAAAGCGCCGGCACGAAGCCGTCATAGGCATGTATTTTCTGAATAACTGAGGTCTGTAGTACCGGATGCTTACGGGGGCAGACAGCCTCAACAGAAAAGCCTGCTCTCGCAAGCGCTATCGCTAGCCGAGCGGTCGGAAACCAGCGGACCGTCGTTGCAATTAATAGCTTGGGCGCTAACAAGTTGTTAGTTCCCTCACCGTCACGTAAGGGAAACCTATCTCTCCTCTGGGCGGATTTATACGCTCTTCGCACCCCATTTGCCAAAGAACTTGATGCCGCGCCGCCGCTAACACCCTCACAATGTGATACTTAACTGCGGCTCCGCTACACGAAGACGCTCCGACTGTCGGGCGGTAGAATAGACATACCACTTGTTGGATATTTCTTTCTCGAAAAGTCCAAGCTTGCCGGAGCCGCATCGCGCCCGGTAACTTGTCTCGTAGCTTCCGCTCCGCAGCATCATCCAACAGACTTCAACTGGCGACATCCGTATTTGCCGCCAGCGTCCGGTGCGATCACGTGAACGGGTCAGGTCCACCGAACATGTCGGCTCCGCCGTTTAGTACTAGCCTTCGGGTTGCATTTGAACTTTCGGGATTATAGCGCTTATAGGAGGTCTTTATGCCGCGGCGCGGAAGCAATGTTTCCGAAAATGACCGTCGTTGGGTCGAAGGCGCAGGTACGACCTTCTCCGATACCCGCCCCGCTGCAAGCTTGAAACGTTCCGCGAATCGACCTGCGTCAGAGAGGACTATTCACGAGGCGAAGCGCGTAGGGATCCATGCTAAGCATGCGTGCCAGTTCGCCTATCGTCTGCTCGGAAACAAACGAAAAGGAAAGGTCGAGGGGAGAGCGCATCCACGCGTCTCGCCGGTACTTTGATCGCGACAGCCGATGATTCACAAGCTTCCAGTTCGGAATTGCTTACATGCTACGGCAATCGTTCGGGTTCATCTGCCGAGATGGTCCCCAGGATTTCCCCTACGCTTTTTTCGTAGGGTCTATAACCCCTCCGCTGACTTTCCGGCGACAGAACGCCTACCCAGTGCATCCCTCCTAAGATGACGATCCACAGGCCACCAGCCACGCACTTTCACAATAACCGCAACCACAAGGAGAAATCGAATGAAGCGGATGTTGTTCATTACACCCATGTTACTGCTCGTGGCCTGCTGGGCTCCCGCGGCTTCGGCCCAGGTTTCAGTAGGAGTCTACGGCGACTATATGCGCCTCTCTCAAACCGGTACCAATATGGACGGACTCGGTGCGCGCCTTGGAGTGCGTATCGCTCCGGAGACCAGTCTTGAGGCGCAGATGACCTATGACTTCCAAGAGACTTTTGCGGAAGGCTTCACCAACACTAGCGGCGGATCACTTACCTTCTCGAATTCCGGCCTGAAGGTTCTTCGCGGGCTAATTGGTCCGAAATTTCAAACTCCTGGTCCGATCCATCTCTTTATCACTGCAAAAGGCGGATTTATTAATTTCAGTTTCAACCCAGCTACAGCAAGTGGCCCGGGCTTCGTGAGCACCATCCAAAATCTGCGCACGAACAACATCCACGGGATGTTGTACCCCGGTGGAGGTTTGGAGGCCCAGTGGGGTCCACTCGGTTTGCGGCTCGACGTAGGCGACGATATTTATTTCGCCGGCGGCGCGCACAATAACTTAGTAGTGCAGTTCGGCCCGACGATTCATTTCTAATGGCTGACTTGTAATCCGGCGTGAACCAGTGGTAGAGCGCGGATATCTAGCTGCTTAGCGAACTCCGCTTCATCGCCGCGCTATGCCTTACCGCGAACTCCACAACTTGTCTGCCCACGGCGTCGAGCGCGCTGGCTGCCTTTGAGTCGCTGCAATTTCCGTTCGCGTCGAAAAGCGGCTCGGCTGTGTTCAGCGCCACTCCCATGGGGGTCGGCCATCCGCGCAATGCGTGAACGATGGCGCGCAACGCATGGAGTGTGGTCACTGCGGCCTGCCATCCTGCGGCCGTTACCACCAGTCCTACTGCTCGCCCGTCCAGGTAACTTCGCTCGTCCGCGCTCAAATCTTCCAGCAGATCGAGAGCGTTCTTCACCAATCCAGAAACGCCCCCGTGATATCCGGGACTCGCCACGATCAATCCGTCGGCGCGACGAATCATCTCCACCATCTCTTGCTGTTCTTTGCTTCGCGTCTGATGTTCCGGAGCGAAGTGAGGCAGCCGCGCAAGGAACGGTCCGTTGAAGCAATAAACGATCGCCCCGGCGTCCTCGGCGGCGCGCAGTGCCAGCCGTAGCGCGCGGTCGGTTGACGAAGGCGTGCGCGTGGTTCCGCCGATTCCCACGACGAGCGGCCTGTTCGAGTTGCCGTTGCTAAAATCAGTCATCGAGTTGGCTTCCAGGCTCCGCCACGCGTCACTTGCACGCCGCAACGGCCGTTGATTCAGAGCGCATATCCAACGCTTCCGCGATTCGGTCGTGAATGAAATTCAGCTCCGCGGAGGAGATCACATACGGCGGTAAAATGTAAATCACATTTCCGAGTGGCCGCAAGAGCACGCCCGCATCGATAAAAAACTTGTATAGGTTGGGGCGCACCTTCGAAAAATATCCCGGATCATCGGCTTTCAATTCCACCGCCGCCATCGTTCCGATGGAACGCACATCCCCCACTGCCGGGTGCTCTCGAATCGCGGCCAGCCGCTCGCGGTGAATCTTCGCAATCATCGCGATGCGTTCGAACACCGGCTCGTTCTCGAAGATCTTCAGGCTTGCCACTCCCGCCGCCGCCGCGATCGGATTCCCGGTGTACGAATGCCCGTGCCAGAACGTACGCGACGAATCGCTGCCCATAAACGCCTCGTGAACCTCTCTCGTGCAGACGGTCGCCCCCATCGGCAACACTCCGCCGGTCAGCCCTTTCGAAAGGCACATCAGGTCGGGCACTACTCCTGCCAATTCGCCCGCGAACATTTTCCCGCAACGTCCGAACCCGGTCAGCACTTCGTCGTCGATCAGCAGCACGCCGAATTCGGTGCACATTCTCCGCACGCGTTGCAGAAATTCCACTGGATGGACGATCATCCCGCCCGCGCCCTGTAGGAGCGGCTCCACGATCACCGCTGCAATCTCTCCGTGCTTCTGCTCCAGCAATCGCCGCAGTTGTTCCGCGCAGTCGATGTGGCACGTAGCGCGTATTTTTCCCTCCGGGCAGCGGTAGCAATATGCTGAATGCACCCGGTGCGCTGGAAACAACAAGCTGTGAAACGATTCCGTGAATCCAGAATCGTCGCCCACGGACATCGCGCCCACCGTATCGCCGTGGTACGCGTGCTCCAGCGCCACGATCGAATTCTTGTCCGGCCGCCCGACGTTCTTCCAGTATTGAACGGCCATCTTGATCGCCACTTCCACGGCCGTCGAGCCATCATCCGAGAAAAAAATATGATCGAGCTCCGCGGGCAGCACTTTACGCAGACGCGCCGCAAGCTCTTCCACCGTTTCGTTCGTGAATCCCGCCAGCATCACGTGATCGATTCGCGCGGCCTGCTCCGCAATCGCCGCAACTATCGCCGGATGCCCGTGCCCGTGAAGGTTCACCCACCACGACGAAATCCCGTCGATGATGCGCCGCCCGTCCTCCGTATAGAGGTAGACGCCATCGGCCTTCTTCACTCGAATCGGCGGCGGATCGGTAGCCTGTTGCGTGAACGGATGCCAAATGTGCAGTCCGGCGCTCATCGCTCGAACGCCTTTCGGTCGAAATGTTTTTTGTAGGCGGCCATCAGCGCGCTTCGGTTCAGCCGCTTGAGAAGCGGCAGCCATCCGATCACTGGGATCTCTCCGTAATGCTCGATGGCCTTGCGGTTTTCCAAATTCTTCTTGCCCACCAAAATCACGCCTCGAATATCCAGACGCGCCTCGCGCAGCGCGGCGAGCGAAAGCAGCGTGTGATTGATCGTGCCTAGCGACGTGCGCGACACCAGCAGCACCGGAAGCCCCAAATGTCGCATCAGGTCGGTCGTCAGTTGCGTTCGGTTGATCGGCGCCAACGCGCCGCCCGCGCCTTCCGCGACCAAATTATCGCCCGCCGGCAGTTCCGGCAATTTAATCTTCCGCAGTTCGATTCGCGCCCCCGCCATACGAGCCGCCAAATGCGGCGAGACCGGAGGTGTAAAAATATAGCTTTCGGGGCGCGTCCGGCTGCGCGGCAGTTCCACCAAGCGCATCACCGTGTTTCGGTCCGTGCCGTCGCGCGAACCCGTTTGGATCGGCTTCCAGTAAATTGCCCGCAGCGCCGCGCAAAGCAGCGCCGAGACGGCGGTTTTCCCAACGCCGGTATCCGTGCCGGTCACGAAAAACCGCTCAGGCATGCGTGGCGCCGGCGCTCTCGGCCATCGAAGCGCACGCTGCGCGTAGCACCTCTGCCAGGTGCCGTGTCTGCTCCAAGGTGATGCAGCTCGTCAGCGAAATTCGAATTCGTGCTGTACCCGCCGGCACCGTCGGTGGACGAACCGCTTTCGCCCTGAATCCCGCGCGCTGCAGTTGGCTCGCGCCATGCAGGGCCGCCTCGTTGCTGCCCAGAATAACCGGCACGATGTGCGTCGAACTCGTTCCGCAGTTGATTCCCGCTGCGGTCAATCTCGCTCGCAACTCGCGCGCGATCTCGCGCAAATGCGCCCGCTCGCGGTTGGCGGCGCGCGCCAGTTCGACCGCTGCGCGAACCTGCCCTGCGAAATATGGCGGCATCGCCGTGCTGAAAATAAACGTTCGCGCGCGATTGATCGAAATCTCTTTCAGCGCTTTTCCGCCGCAGACAAACGCTCCAGCGCTCGCCAGCGCCTTGCCGCATGTATGCACCACGGCTAGCATTTCGCGCTCAATTCCGAGTTCTGCCGCAACGCCGCGCCCTTCCGGCCCGCACGCGCCGGTCGCATGCGCTTCGTCGACCACCAGGCCCGCGCCGTACTTTTTCGCCAGCCGCAAAATCTCGTCAAGCGGCGCAACGTCGCCTTCCATGCTGAACACGCTCTCCGTCGCGATCACTCGCGCGCCCGCGCCGCCCGCTGTGTTGCGCAGCGCATTCTCCAGATCGGCCAGATCGCCGTGCCGGTAAATCACCTTCGTCGCGCCGGAAAGTCGCATCCCGTCGATCAAGCTGGCATGGTTCATCTCGTCTGAAACAACCACGTCGCCCGGCCGCAGCAGGGCAGTCATCAGCCCCAAATTCGCCGCGTAGCCTGAACCGAAATACAGAGCCGCTTTCGTCCCGGCAAAGGCCGCGAACTCCGCTTCCAGCTCTTCCCATTCCCGCGCATTCCCAGATAGCAGACGCGAGCCTGTGCCGCCCACGCGCTCCGCGCGCGCAACCGATTCCATCGCCGCTTTCTTCAGCCGGGGATCGTACGCCAGTCCAAGGTAGTCGTTCGATGAGAGGTCAATGCCGTCGGCGATTTCCAGCGTTCGAAACTGTGAAATCGAGCGAAGCGAATCCAGTTCCCGCGCGATTCGCTGTTCCACTCGCTGCGGGAGGCCGCGCTCGATCGACTCTTCGCCCGTTGCTTCGTCGCTTTGCATTTCAGGCACGCTGCAAAGCTTTCAGCCCAAGGTTTTCAAACAGCCGGGCATCTTCGTCGGCATCCGGGTTCGGCGTGGTCAGCAGCTTTTCGCCGGTGAAAATCGAATTCGCGCCCGCCAAAAAGCACAGCGCCACCGCTTCCGAAGACATCTGCCGCCGCCCTGCAGCCAGCCGCACCATCGACGCAGGCATCAATATCCGCGCCGTCGCGATCGTGCGCACCATGATCAGAGGATCGAGCTCTTCAGCATCCGCCAGCGGAGTGCCTTCGCCGCGCACCAGCATATTAATCGGCACGCTTTCGGGATGCGGCTCCAGCCTCGCCAACTGCTCTAGCAATCCAATCCGGTCCTCGTCGCTCTCGCCCATCCCCAAAATTCCGCCGCTGCAAACGGTGATGCCGGCCTTGCGCACGTGCCCAATCGTCCGCAGCCGGTCCCCGTAAACGCGCGTGGTGATCACGTCACCATAAAACTCCGGCGAAGTATCGAGATTGTGGTTGTAAGCCGTCAGCCCGGCATCTTTGAGCCGCTGCGCCTGCGATTCCGTCAACATTCCCAGCGTGCAGCACACTTCCATATCGAGTGCCGCCACGCCGCGCACCATTTCCAGCACGCTATCGAACTCTTTCCCGTCGTTCACTTGCCGCCACGCCGCGCCCATGCAGAATCGCGTCGCTCCTTCGTCTTTCGCGCGTCGCGCCGCCGCCAGCACTTCCTGCGGATTCATCAGCGGCTCGCGCGCCACTTCCGTCTTGTAATGTGCGCTCTGCGAGCAATACGCGCAATCCTCCGGGCACCCCCCAGTCTTGATCGAGAGCAGCCGGCACATCTGCACTTCATCCGCGCGGTGATATTCGCGATGCGCCAGTTGCGCGCGAAAGATTAGTTCCGTCAGCGCCAGCCGGTAAATCCCGCGAATCTCCTGGCGCGTCCAGTCGTGGCGAATGGTCATCAACAAAATGTCCTCGTTTCAGTCCTCAAAGATATCAAAATCCCATTCAAACCATGCGCCAAATCTGCCGCGATGCCGCCGAAGACAGTGCCAACGAACTTGTACGCAATTTCCCGGGCTTTGGTTTAGCATGTGCGCCGCATCTTAATTACATAAATTACATAGAGGAGACAGCTCGAAATCAAATATGGACGATCTGACTCGCCTGCCCACTAACGATCCCACGGACCTGTTTCGCGTGCGCGACGGTCTGTACGGCCCGGAAATCCTCGGCGCCGCCGTGATCGGCCTCGATTTTTTCACCTTCCTCGCAAAATCGCCCGCCGACTCAAAATCCATCTGCGCCTCGCTCGGGCTCGCCCAACGTCCCGCGGACGTGATGCTCACATATTTCTGCGCCCTTGGCCTGCTCGAAAATCACGGGGGTGTATTTAGCGCCTCTTCGAAATCGCGCGACTTCCTCAACCGCGATTCACCTTGGTTTCTCGGTCCGTTCTATGCTTCGTTCGCTGAACGCCCCGTTGCCCGCAGCCTCCTCGAAGTGCTGCGCACCGGCAAGCCATCCGTGTGGGCCGCTAACAAGGCGCGCAAGCCCTGGGCGGAGGCGATGGAAGACGACGCCTTCGCCCAGCATTTCACCGGGATTATGGACGCGCGCGGCCTCTATCTCGGCCCGGCCATGGCTCGCCAGCTCGATCTGCGCGCCCATCAACGCGTCCTCGATATCGGCGGCGGCTCGGGAATTTACGCCTGTTGTCTGGTTGCTGCTCATCCGCATCTGCGCGCCGCGGTACTCGAAAAGCCGCCTGTTGATCGCGTAACGCGCCAGTGCATCGCCCGCCGCGGATATTCTGACCGCGTCGATGTCGTCCGTGGCGATATGTTCGCCGCTCCGCTGCCTGCGGGTTGCGACGTGCACCTGTGGTCCAACGCTCTGCACGATTGGGAAGCTCCCACCGTGAAGTCGCTGCTCGCGAAGTCTTTCGCGGCGCTCCCACCGGGCGGCATGATCATCATCCACGACGCGCACGTCAATCGTGAAAAGAACGGCCCGCTCGCCGTTGCGGCCTACTCGGTTTTCCTGATGGCGTCCACGGAAGGGAAGTGTTACTCGATTGGCGAAATGGAGTCGATGCTCGGTGAAGTCGGCTTCGCGGATTTCGATTTCCGCGCCACCGCCGTTGAGCACAGCGTGATCACCGCGCGCAAACCGCTCGTGTAACAAGACGCCGTACGGCGCAGCCCGTTTCTGAAAACAAAATAATTGCCGCGCCCGCCCTCTTTTCGCCTCGCGGCCCGTTATCGCGTAGCAGCCGCCACCGTCTTCCGGGCAGCGCGCGCCTGTTCGATGTCCGCCAGCCCCGCAAGCAAATCTTCGACTAGGTCTTCGTGGTTCTCGCATCCGGGCGAAAGCCTCAGCAGCATATCGGACAGCCCCAGCTCCGCCCGCGCCTCCGCCGGAATGGACGCGTGCGTCATCGTCGCCGGATGGCAGATGAGCGACTTCACGCCGCCGAGGCTTTCGGCCAGCGCGAAGTACCGCCTCGACGACGCAAAGGCGACAACTTCATCCATGGTTCCTTCCAATTCGATCGACACCATGCCGCCAAATCCCGCCATCTGCCTCCGCGCGATTTCGTGTCCTGGATGCGTCGCCAGGCCCGGGTAGTAGACGCGCCGCACCAGCGGATGCCCGTTCAGCGCATCGGCGATCGCCGCGGCGTTTTCCTGGTGCCGCTGCATTCTCAATTCGAGAGTCTTGATCCCGCGCAGCGTCAGCCAACAATCGAAGGGCGAGGGAATCGCGCCCGTGGCGTTCTGCAAATACTTCACCGGCTCGAAGATCGCCTGATCGTTCGCCAGCACCGCGCCCTGCACCGTGTCCGAATGTCCCGCCAGGTATTTCGTTACGCTATGGACCACCAAGTCCGCGCCCAGCTCGAACGGCTGCTGAAACACTGGTGTCGCAAACGTGTTATCGACCACCAGCAGCGCGCCATGCGCGTGCGCGATTTTCGCCATCGCCTCGATGTCGTTGATCAGCAGCCGCGGATTGGTTGGGGATTCGATCCAGATGATGCGCGTCTTCGGATTGGCGGCCTGCTCCACCGTCTTCACGTCGCCCGTATCGATCTGCCGCACCACCACGCCGATAGGCTGAAACACGCGGTTCAGAATCCGGTACGTTCCGCCGTAGACGTCCAGCGGAATAATGATCTCCTCGCCCGGCCGCAAGTAAGCCTGCAGAATGGCATTTTCCGCCGCTAGGCCCGAAGCGTAGGCGGCCGCGTACTTCGCGCCTTCCAGCTCCGCCAGCACCGTTTCCAGCCGCTCGCGCGTGGGGTTATTCGTGCGCGAATAGGAAAAGCCCTTGTCCTGCCCCGGCGCTTCCTGTTCGTAGGTGGACGTTTGAAAGATCGGAGCGATCAGCGCGCCGGTTTCCGGCTCCGATGGCTGCCCCGCATGGATCGTCTTGGTTGCGAATTTCATCTTCGCGCTCCCTCACGTGTTCAATATGAGCTGCTGCAACTGCGACGAAGCCGCCGCGTGTGTGGCAGACGTTTTTCAGGCTGCCCGGCAGCCTGCGTAAAACGCCAACACTGGCGCGTCGTTTCGCTCTAGTTTGGGAGTTGAATCGTCAATCAATCCGCTGTAGCGGATCAGTTGAGATCTTATCTCTCCCTACTCTCCCAAACCCGACGTTTTGGCGCCGGATTTAGAAGCCCTTTTACGGGCAGGAATTAGCACCTTGGCACTTGCACCAGGTTGCTGTGGCTTCTTCGGGCCTGTACCCTCTGCCACTCTGGATAAGCGCTGCCTGTTCAGCAGCACCAAAATCCTAACAAACGCCTCACCCCGGGTCAATAACAACCGACACGGCCACCTGGCGGCGGTAAATCTCTCCCCGGGGGAATTTCTGCCGAACTGCAACGCGCAGCAGAATCCGTGGTAACGTCTGGCTAACCCCGCAGCTCGGTCTGTAAGGCTGGGGAGTATGACGGCAGTTAAAACTAATCCGATGCGGCTCGCCTCAGGTCCCTGGGTCGATGGTTTCGTGCTCGACTATCACACGATCAGCAGTACGCCCACCGGCGATCCGTATTATCGATTTGACACTAAGCGGACACCTCTCGGAGAGCTGCTCTATCAGACGAAATAATCGTGCTGGCGGAGGTGCGACTCTCAACGACATAGCCGATACCGTCGCGGAGTTTTGGCAAAAATGGCGACCCCGCGTTGAATCTCTCGCGCTAGTCCCTCCATCCCAGAGTCGGAAGGTGCAGCCAACCTTCGAAATTGGCCGAGCGGTTGCAAGGCGGCTTGGCCTGCAATTGTGCGAAAATGCGGTCGTGAAGGTAAAGCCGACGGCCCAAATGAAGAACATTGACGATTGGACAGTACGCCAAAGGGTCTTAGCCGAAGCGGTGCAGGCCGGGCCCGGCGACGTGAAAACTCGCGCCGTCCTGCTTTTCGACGACTTGATTGAATCCGGGGCCACGCTTCGTCGTACCGCCGATGTGTTGCTCGAGAGCGGCGCGGCATCTGTGTACGCGCTAGTCCTTACGAGGACCAAGTGAAGTCCGCCCCTCACGAAACGAAAGTATTTATCGCCGGGTCGCGCAGGATTTCGCGACTGGGCTTCGATGTGCGGCAGCGAATTGACAACATCCCTCCAGGAGAATCATTATGAGTAACCTCGACCTCATGTTAAAACGCAACAAAGAGTCCGCTGCCCCCATGCCAACGCTTCCTCAGTCCTTGCAGACTGTGAAAGCGGTAATCATCGGTTGCGCCGATATGCGCGTGGACCCTTCTCATGTGCTTGGAATCAAACCCGGTGAGGCCGTCGTCCTGAGAAACATCGGCGGCCGAGTCACGCCGGCACTGTTGGAGGAGTTTGCTCTCCTCGGACGAATTGGAGAGGTTGCCGAAACGATTCCGGGAGGCGGCGGAGAGTTTCACTTGATCGTGCTCCACCATACGGATTGCGGCAGTACGCGTCTCGTGGGAGACCCAGCCATGCTGGCACGCTATTTTCAGATACCGGAAAAGGAAGTTGCGGCCAAGTCAGTCCCCGATCCACGCAAGGCGGTGGCTGTTGACGTTGCTGCGCTCAGGGCGATTCCGACATTGCCGGGCGAATGGATCATCTCAGGTCTCGTTTATGATGTCGCGACTGGACTTGTCGAGGTTGTTGTACCTGCAGCGCCAATTCGTGCTACCAAAGCGGCCTGATAATCGAGGTTGCGTGAAGCACGCCAGCGTCACGGCGCAAGATCTGTGTGTAGCGTGCATCTTTCCGACTAAGATATCTAATGAACGAGCCTGCCTCCTTAAGTTTGCTCCGGAGTGCGGAGAAGGACGCCCGTGAGATAGCACAGAAGATAGTCCCCCGGCTTGATCTTCTGCGCTGCTACCCATCTGCTTTCCCGAAAGCCAGAAATGCCGCCCCCGGCTTCGCGGAATTCCTTCCACGTGACTCCTGTAAAGAGGTCCAGCCAGTAATTTCGATTAGCCATGTTTATAAGAGTGGCGGAAGCAAGTCGGCGGCGATTATATCAGGGCGCGGAAAATTACTAGGCCGTAAATGTCCAAAGTGCAGCCGTTATGTTCTTCTGTCCAGTTCCGCTATGGTCATTTGCGGTCACGTGCGGACTGCATCACCTCAAACCAAAACGGCAGCACGTCGCCTCGGAGCAGCTTCCGGCAAATCCGTGTCCACGAATACAGCTGACGGCTTTCTAGTCCGTCCATCATCCCCACCCGCAGTCCCACTCGCGGCATCCGGTGCCGCTCTAATCGGCGACTGCGGCGAGGATCGGCTGCACTTCCCGGTCCACCCTGTGCTGTTCTTTGTCGCGAGCAATTTCCAAATCGTACCGCGTCTGCAAGTTGAGCCAGAATTGCGCTGACGTATTGAAGCAGCGAGCCAGCCTTAAAGCCATATCGGTGGAAATTGCCCGCTCGCCATGGACGATTTCGTAGACGCCTGGGGCCGGAACGTGGAGTGCCAGCGCAACGCGGTTCGGATTCAGTCCCAGCGGCTCGATAAACTCTTTCCTCAAAATCTCGCCTGGGTGGATCGGCGCTAGTTTCGTCATTTCCTTCTCCCTAGTGATAGTCCGTGATTTCAACTTCGTATGCGTCGCTGTCCCGCCAAACAAAGCAAACCCGCCATTGGTCATTAATTCGAATGGAATGCTGCCCCGCGCGGTCGCCTTCCAGTTTCTCAAGACGATTGCCGGGAGGCGATTTCAAATCTCGCAATACGCTGGCAGCGTTCACCATTTCCAGCTTCCTGCGTGCTACGTTTTCGACTGCCTGAAACCTTTTGACGCGTTCTCGATTGAATAGCTTCTCGGTGTCGGCGTCCCGAAACGTCTTAATCACACTCGAAGAATATAATGCGGCGCGTTAAACGTCAAGAGTTAAACTACGGCTCGTGGACAGTAACGCCCTCGGACACGCAACTAGTGCGGCGTGATCGAATGGGCGGGCAATCACCACGGCGCTGTTCTAGACCTCCGCCGTTTCTTCCGCTTCTCCGCTCTCCTCGTACTCCCGGTTCTGCCGCATCACCTCAAACCAAAACGGCAGCACGTCGCCTCGACGCAGCTTCCGGCAAATCCGAGCCAGCGAATCCAGCTCGCGGCTTTCCAGCGCGTCCATCAACGACCTTACAACTGTCTCCTGCCGCGGCAACACTTTCCCAATCAGCCTCTCGCCTTGCGAAGTCAGACTGATCACCCCTACTCGCCGTCCGGCTCTCGGCTTGCCACGACGCTCCTTCGGTATCCGGCTCTCGCTCATCTCCACAGCCGGAAGCTGCCGCTCTCCGACGGTCACCCAGCCAAACTCTTCCGCGTGCTTGAGCGTTTCGTTCAAAGCCCGTAGGACGCGCCCTAGCTTCTCCGTCGCCTCGCGCCTTGTCAGCGGGCCATTGCGGTACAGCGTTAGCAGCAGCCTGAACTCCGCCCGAGTTAGTCCGAACACGTCGAGCGGCGCCGCTAACTTTCCTTCCATCCAGGTCGCCGCTTCCGTCAGTTCCAGGTAGGCTGCCCAAGCCCGCTGAGTTTTCTCTTTGGTTCGCCGTGAATTCTGCAAAGCGGCCTCCTAAGCGTATCGCGAGACAAATCGCACCAAAATTCGGCGCCGTAAGGCTCGCTATAAGCGCTTTTTTGCAGGTGCACGTCATACATTGTGCGATAAGCTCTTTTCGTCGCCGCTTCGCCTTCTTTACTTGCTTATAGTCCCGAGCGCGGCTGGCTTCCGTGCGGCCGCGTCCTTCGGCGGTTGCAGCGGTGCGCGCCGAGCGTACAAGTCACTGACCTAAGTGGACGCTCCGCACTCCGCGTAACTCCGCAAGGCAAGGTGCCGCGCTGAAGGCCGCAGCTCCTTTTAATCGTTAATCGCGAGGGCCGACGGAGAGATGCGTCAAAGTTTGTAGCCGATTTTGCGGAGGAAGGCGTGGCGGGCGTTGGCGTCGTCGGGGGATTCGACGGCTTTGGGCGGAGCGCCGTCAACCACGCCGAGGATGGCGCGGCCCTGATCGGTTGTGGCCAGGATTACTTCGACGGGATTCGCGGTAGCGCAAAAAATCGAGCACACCTCAAAGCAATCGCGGACGCGCCCCAGCACATTGATTGGATAGGCATCGCGTATCAGCAGCACGAATGCGTGCCCAGCGCCGAGGGCTTGCGCGTTCGCAGCGGCCGTGCGGCGAAGTTCGTCGTCATTCGCTTCGATGCGGGTCAGGCATGGACCGGATGCTTCGTTGAAGGCCACGGCAAATTTGGCGCCCGGCACAGTGTTGACGATTACTTCGTACAAATCTTCAGCGGTCTTGATGAAGTGCGAATGCCCGAGGATCAAATTCGCTCCCTCGGGGATTTCCATGCGAACGCTTAGCATCTCCATTTTTTCAGCCTCTCTTGTAAAAGTTTCCCACAAACAGAAGGCGAGACGCCGCCGTCAAATCCGTACATGCAAAAAGCCCAGCAAATAGAGCCATCGAGCGAATTTTAAGCGAAGTAACGCGATGGCACACCGCGTGCTCCAGTATTCTTGAATCGAGCGCAGCACTTGGCGCATCGAAGGACTTAGGTTCAAGGGCAGCAGCGGGGCGGCCGATTGTTCCCCTAATCGGGCCGCCGATCAGGCCACAAAGTGGCCGGCTGCGGCGAGCCGGAAATCGAGCGAGCGTGGTCATCAAAACACTGAACCAGGCCAAGCGGTTCCTGCGAATCCTCTTCGGGTTCACCTTGCTGATAGCGGGGATCGCGATGATCGCTACTCCGGCGC
>JBOGMW010000205.1:0-10287 GCA_050746805.1 Candidatus Acidiferrales bacterium
GTGAGGGATCTGCTTTTCTACAATCTCAACGACGGAGCACGCCCCAAGTTCGACTCGTTCGTGCCGCGACTTTCGCCTAATGTGACTCAGCCTGCGCATGAAGTCCCAAGGCGCATAACCTTCGCGACGGTCGTGTAGCGCCGGGCTTCACGCCCGGCAGGCGATGGACTTCTGTCGTCCGAGGCAACATCGCTCTCGTCTCTCGAAGTAACTCCACTGGACCGCCGTCATTCTGAGTCCGCAGCGGCGGACGAAGAATCTCTCCGAGGTGCCCGATTGTCTGGACGACGCCCGAACTTCCTACGCTCGAACTCGAATACTCGTTGTAAACAGCGGCGGCGACTATGCAGACGATGGCTCGATCGAGTACGATGACAGCTCGCTCGCGAAGTGCGACCGCTGCGGCCTTAAAGGCTCGCTTCGGGAATTTGACGAACGCCGGGAAGCTAGCGCGTGATCAACTGGGTTTACTTCCCGAAGTCGTCGCCCCCTCCCGAACTCGGCGTACTCATTGTTGACCTTTTCGAGGAGGTAGCTGACTCGAAAAACTCCGCCACGAACCGCGAGCAGCATAGCGATGCCGTTATGGCTCGACTGCGCCCTGGCTTGGAGAAACTTGGGTTCCGGGTGGAGAAAGGCAAATCGGGTGATGACAAAATAGTCGTTCCTGTGCTCTTTGGGCGCGAAGGGAGAGTACTCAAGTGGTTCAACGCTGATGCCTATGCCCCTATTTGTGGCTGGGTGCTGGAGATTGAGGCGGGCCGAGCAGTGGACAATAACCAATTTCTTAAAGACATTTTTCAAGCTTGCATGATGCACGACGTGCTGCACCTCGCGATCGCGGCCCGCAATAGATACCGTAACTCGGATGACTTTGCCAAGATCGAGAAATTTTTAGAGACCCTTTAGGTCAGTGGCCGCTTGCAGCTTCCGCTCAAGGGCATCCTCCTGATCGGCTACTGAACGGTTTGTGACCGGGTTTTTCGTCCTCGCCTCCGCTGGCCCCTTCTCAATATGGACGAGAGGGTGGCGCATTCGTTGAAGTTCTACTGCGCCGGAGCTACGGATTCCGCACAACACGTTCCGCTCGCCTCCCATTAAACCCCTAGTGGGTGCCGCGTCCTTCGCGATGTATGCGAAGGGTGCGGATTTTCGCTTTGCGGCCAGCCCCATCACTCTCCGCACAGATTCCCAAAACGGGAAGTTGGTACCGCTTTCAGATTGAACCTCGACGCTACTCCTTACCCATGCTACCGTTAGTTGTTTTTGTTGCCGATGCTGAACACGCTGAGCGCGAGCGACGCGCTAAGCGGTCAGCTTGCTGCTCCTTAACGCAAGCGGCGGCAGAAAGGGGAAGGGAACGCGATGAACTTAGCAATGAGCGCACCAGCATGGGTGTCGAATATGCTGCTCGACCGCGAACCCGGCGGGGAAGGGCACGGCTTCAGCCGTGCCGAAAATCTGCCTTCCACGGGACTCTACCTTTCGTTCACCCGCGCGACGCACCTGGTTTCTGCTTTCACCGGTCACCACTCACCAGTCACGAATCACCGCTCTAAAGGGCGGAACAGTCGATCGGCCTTGCACACACGTAAGTCACAGAAAACAAACGATCGCGCACTGGCAAGGGCGGAACGTCCCGGTGCAGCCGAATTTCCAATTTTCCGCCCAGCACGGTACATCTTTCGCCGCGATCTTGCATTTCACCCATCACCACCCGCACTCATCAATCCCGAGTTGCGACCCGGAACAGTCAATCGAGTCGAAGCACACGTAAGTCGCAGAAAACAAACGACCGGGAAACCGTCTACCCGGAACGTCCCGCCGCACCCCAATTTTCGCCGAAGCTTCGCTTCCGTGACCCGCCCGCACTGCTCCCGGAAGCGAGAGAAGCGCGCACCCTTGGTTTCCGCGAAGTTGACGTGGCGCGGCGCGGCTTTACCCACGCCGAACATCAGCGCCCGAGTTTCCGAGGCACCCAAAGCGCTTCGCGTTTCGCGGCGAGGCTCGACCATTCGCGCAGGTTCACCCGCGCGAAGTATCCGCCTTCGTTTTTCACGGCTCACAAATCACGAACCGCGAATCACCAGCCACACGGCTCCCCGCGCGATCTGCACGGCATTTTTCACCACTCACCGCTCGCCACTTGCTACTCACCATTTTCTCCTTTGCGTTTTTCTTGCGCCATCTTTAGAATGGAGAGTCATTTCTTACTCGTGATGCCAGACAGTAGCAAACCGATATCTCGGGGCGTCTATCGCTTCGCACTCCTCACTACCTCCTTCACCATTCTTCTCTTGATGGCCGGAGCGTTGGTGACCAACAACGACGCGGGCGACTCCATTCCCACATGGCCTCTGGCCGGTCCCGACGCGATTATCCCTGCGCATTTCGTTGGAGGCATCCGCTTCGAGTATTCGCACCGCGTGGTCGCCGGAATCGTCTCGCTGCTCACGCTGGCTCTGGCCATCTGGATCAGCCGCGTGGATAAGCGCAAGCTTGCGCGCCGCCTAGGATGGACGGCTGTCGGCCTCGTGATCGCCCAGGCGTTGCTCGGCGGCATCCGCGTGTTGGAAGGCGACCCGTCGGTTTCCGCGACGGCTCATGCCACGTTGGCGCAGATTTTCCTGCTAACGCTGGTCGGCTTAACCGTTTACTTGAGTCCCTGGTGGCAAAGCAATCCTGCGCGATTTGAAGACCGCGGCTCGCCCCGCGCCGCGACCCTGGCTGCGGCTACCACCGGCGCAATCCTCGCTCAAATATTACTTGGCGCGGCGTACCGACATGGAGCTTTGAATATCGTGCCACATCTCGTCGGCGCGGCCGCAGTGACGGTGATGGTTGTGTGGGCCGGAAGGGTGATAAAGAAACGCTTTAAGGAAAGTGGCGCCCTTCGCAAGGGCGTTGTTCTGCTGCATGCTTTCTTCGGCATTCAGATCTTGTTAGGATTTGCCGCTTGGTGGGCCATGACTCGTCCCATCGATATCGTCCAGCCGACGGACATGTTCGTTACGCTTACGGTGGCGCATGTTCTTGGCGGCGCTCTGCTGCTCGCATTTTCCACTCTCCTCATGCTCATGTGTTTCCATCTGACTTCACCGGCTCATCTCGCTGCCGGCTCACCCGTGGCGCCTCCGCAAGCGGCATCTGCTGCGGGAGGCTCTCCAGAAAGGGCACGAGGCTAACAACCGGATATGAACGAGCGCGCCGAAGCGATCTCCACTTTCGATAAGCCGTGGGCTTACGTGGTGTTGACCAAGCCGGATGTGACGTTTCTCGTCGTAATCACCACACTCGCGGGGTTTTATCTCGGCTCTACCGGGCCGATCGAGTGGTCGGTGATGCTCAGCACGGTCTGCGCCACGATGCTCGTAGCCGGCGGCACGGCTGCGCTGAATCAATACGTGGAGCGCGATTTGGACGCCGTGATGCGCCGCACCGCCCGGCGGCCTTTACCCACCGGCCAATTGCGTCCGCGTGACGCGCTGATCTTCGGAGTGCTCACAATTTTTGCAGGCGCCGTATGGCTCGCGTTGGCCGCCAATTTTCTTGCCGCGCTCGTGGCACTCGCCACCACGGTTCTCTACCTCGGGCTTTATACGCCGCTAAAAAGGCTTACGCCGCTTTCAACCGCTGTGGGGGCCATTCCCGGCGCGCTGCCTCCGCTGATCGGTTGGGCCGCCGCGCACGGTTCGCTTTCGGTTGGTGGATGGATTCTTTTTGGCATACTTTTCTTTTGGCAATTTCCGCACTTCATGGCCATCGCGTGGATGTATCGCGAAGACTATGCGCGCGCGGGAATCAAGATGCTGCCAGTGGTGGACCGTAAGGGCGATTCCACGTTTCGACAGATCGTTTGCACTTCGGCGATTCTCGTGTGGGTCAGCGCGCTGCCGTCGGTGATCGGAATGGCGGGTATCGCCTATTTTTTTCTGGCTTTGGTCCTGGGCATGATTCTCTTGCAGGTGGGCTTGTGGGCCAACCGTTCGCGCTCGAATACTCGCGCGAAATGGTTGATGCACGCCACTGTCGCGCACATTCCGCTGCTGCTTATCTGCTTGGTGCTGGATAAGCTGGCCGTTCGATAGCGGCGGCAAAAAAATATCGCGAGAATTTGGATTTTTCATTGCGGCGGTTCGCCGCGCGCTGATGTTTATTCCGGTCAAATCGCTTCCCGCGGTAATCGCCGCCCTCAACGGCGCAGCAGGTTTTTTTCTGGTTCTCGCCTATATTTTTATTCGCCGGAAAAAAGTCGCGTGGCACCGGGCGTGCGTCTTCACCGCCCTGGGCTGTTCCGCGGTATTCCTTTGCTTTTATCTCTACCTGCACTTCACCGCCGGGGTGATTCGCTTCAGCGGGCATGGCTGGATCCGGCCCGTTTACTTCTCGATCCTCGTGTCACACACGATTCTGGCGACGGTCATCGTGCCCTTGGTTGTCATCACCCTGGCGCGCGCGCTGCGCAAGAACTTCGTGATGCATCGCGCCATCGCGCGCTGGACGCTGCCTCTTTGGCTCTATGTTTCCGTCAGCGGAGTGGCGGTGTACTGGCTGCTCTACGTGGCGTACACGCCGATCTGGCCAGCGTGATTCGCTAGGCGTCGTCGCCCGCACTATTTAGTTCCCAAGATAATATTGAACGTCGGTGACCACGCGTACGGTCTTCATCATGCTGCTGTCCGCGTCCCCGGCATAGCCTCTGCCGTACTCCGAATCCGGAGCCGCGCCCGAGTTCGCGGGCAGGATCGAAAAGAAGCCCTGAGTCGCCTGTCGAATCGAACCGACAGAACTGCCTGAGTCTTGCGCGAAGCGTTCGGCGGCCGCGCGGGCGTTTCGAGTCGCCTCCGTAATCATGTCCGGCTTGACGGAGTTTAGGCCGTTAAACTTGTACGTGAGGTACTGGCTGACCAATATGCCCTGCTGCAGGAGGCCGGTCGCTTTCTGCGCGGCTGCCGACACTTGATCGACCCTCGCTGTCCGCACGCTGATTTGTTGACGAATAATGTAGCGATACAGCGGTCTCCGGTTTCCTCCATAGGGATTTGCTTGAGTGTCAATGACGTTGACAATCCCCAGCGCGATTTCTGATGGCTGAATGCCTTGCTTCGCGAGGAACTTGAGGATCACCGCCTTGTCGGCCTCGGTCTTTGCGTAGAGCGCGGGAAGGTCGTCGCCAGTTTCAGTGTAGTTGATCGGCCAAATAGCGAGATCGGATTTGACGGTGCGCTCGGCTAGCCCTCTCACAGAGACGTAACGATCGCCGAGACGCACCGCTTTAATTTGCGCGCCCAGGAGCCAACCTCCAACAACGAGGCCGATCGCCAACAGGAGTCCTGCGATCGCAAATTCACCGCGCTGGATTTCGTTGCCGTCGCTCATGTGCATTCCTCTTTTTAGCGTCTAACTCGGACTGAATCCTTGTCGATCGTGTTCCCGCGGGACGTATCGCATTTCGTGTTCCAAATGCTTGAATCGCCGAGCGAAGGGAATCTGTGCTGCGGACCGGCGAAAATACGCGGGAAAATGGGAATCTGCGTGTCGCGCCGCGTGTACTACGCAAAACGGAGTTTCCGCGCAACTGACGTCTGAGGGACACGCAGGTGTCACGCGCGACACGTTTAGACAAACCGACGGCAAGTTTGGTTGATTTACTTTGGCCGGCCGATTTGGAGCGGGTCGCTTGCGGGAGAACGCCGGGCGGCGCAGGTTCTACTTGTAGGAAAGCACGACCTGGCTATTTTCCACCGAGATGTTTGTGATGTACGCCGGGAGCCGCAGCCTCTGGCGATTTTCAGGTGACTCCATCAATCTCTGCACGGCTTCTTGCACCGCGGATTGCGGCAACGGGAAAGAGCCGAACTTCCCGTCCGTCGCGTCGAATTGCAGGTAGCCATCCTGCGTGTATAAGTGCCCATCGATTTCCAGGGACAAATCTTTGCCATGGAAATTGAAGATCACGTAGGTTTTCACCAGATCGCCATCCAAAGCGACATTGACGGCCTCGACGGACGATTGTGCTTGTTCGACAATTTGAGGATCGACGGCGTCGACCGCCGGCGTGGCAGCTCCGCTTGGATTGGTGTCCCTCGGCCCCGCGAGCTGCAGGTTTTGAGCCAGATACGAGTTGAGTTCGGTGCCGTTTAGCTGTACCTGTGCCGGCTGACCCGATTGGGCGGCTTGGGCCGCTGCGTCCAGCTTATTTTCCGCTGAAGCGGCGGCACTTGCGCTGGTGATGACAATCGGCGGAGGCGAATTCCTGAGTACGAGCACCAGAGTCAAGATCAACACCGCGAGGACGAACCAACTGAAAATGCGTCGAATAATGGCGAATCGAGTTGCGCTCGGCATTTGCCTGTCCTGGCTTGAAGTTTACCAACGACGACTGGAAGCAAACGCTACGGAAGGGCCGCAGCGTAGCGAAAGGCTTACTGGAGGAAATACTTATACGTCTGTCGTTCGCTATCAGTGCGAGCACGACCTGACGCGAGCGCTTAGCCTATACTTTAAGCTGATAAAAAAATTGTCTGCGCGGCGACTACACACCAATTACTTTCACGAGCTCGCGCACCGAAGCAGCTGACTTATCGAGAGCCGCTTTTTCTTCAGCGGTCAGTTTAATTTCGATGATCTGCTCCGCACCGTTCGAGCCGAGCTTTACCGGTACTCCGACGAAAAGACCGTTCATGCCGTACTCGCCTTCGAGATAAACCGCGCAGGGAAGGATCTTCTTTTTGTCTTTAAGTATTGCTTCAACCATTTCGACGGCGGCGGCGGACGGTGCGTAATAGGCCGAGCCGGTCTTCAATAGGTTCACGATCTCAGCGCCGCCCTTTCGCGTGCGAGTGATGATCGCTTCGAGTTTTTCTTTAGGTATGAGTTCCGTGATGGGAATCCCAGCAACGGTTGAATAACGGGGTAGCGGAACCATGTCGTCCCCGTGACCGCCGAGTACGAACGAGTGGACATTCTCAACCGACACTCCGAGTTCGGCTGCGACGAAGGTGCTCATGCGCGCAGAGTCGAGA
Source organism: Candidatus Acidiferrales bacterium (assembly GCA_050746805.1). GTDB lineage: Bacteria > Acidobacteriota > Terriglobia > Acidiferrales > UBA7541 > Palsa-295. The sequence goes on from JBOGMW010000205.1 coordinate 7,026, forward strand.
ACTCCGGCCATTCCTAGGACGCGAGTCTTTGGGAAGCCGCTGACTTTGAACGCAGCCTGGGCCATGGCATCGAGCGGATTAGTGACGACGACGAGAATGGAATTGGGGGAGAGTTTCACCACAGCTTCAACCACGGCTTTAATCACATCGTAATTGGCCTTGAGTAGATCATCGCGGCTCATGCCAGGCTTGCGCGGAAAACCCGCAGTGATGACGATGACGTCGCTATTGGCCGTTTCCTTGTAGTCTCCGGACGCGGTGGTGATACCGGCGGCGCCTGCATCGCTGCCGATAATGGGACCGGATTCGGCGATATCGAGCGCCTTCCCGGCTGGCACGCCTTCCATAATGTCGGTGAGCACCACGTCGGCAAGGCCCATGTCATGGATGCGCTGCGCCGTGGTTGATCCCACGAACCCACCGCCCACTACCGTCACTTTCTTCCGCATACTCAAATCTCCTTAAACTGCCAAGTTGTGCCGGCGCCGCCTGAAAGGATTTCATTCAAAGCAGAAGGCCGGCTATTGAATCGCACTCGAACAAATCGCTTAGATAACTCAGAAACTGGCGTGAAAACGATACGCCGGAATCACTTAACGCCCTGCAATGGCAAGGCTTTGCAAATTCTCGATGATCGAAGAGGCGAAGTCGGACGTGGTGACGCGCCTGGCGCCGGCCATCAAACGCTCTAAGTCATATGTGACGCACTTTTGTTGAATGGTGCGCTCGATCCCAGCTTCGATCAAAAGGGCCACTTCTTTCCAACCCATGAAGTCGAACATCATGGCGCCCGAAAGAATCACCGAACTGGGATTGATCACGTCCTTATCAGCGTATTTCGGGGCGGTACCATGAGTCGCCTCGAAAACCCCGAAGCCGTCGCCGATATTTGCTCCCGGCGCCATGCCAAGACCGCCTACCTGTGCGGCGCAAGCGTCCGAGATATAGTCGCCATTCAAATTGGGCGTAGCAAATAGCTGATATTCGTCGGCGCGCGTGAGCACCTGTTGAAAAACAGAATCGGCGATACGGTCGTTCACTAAGATTTTATTTTTCCATTGACCGCGCCCGTGGGTGGTCTCGATGGCTTCAAGCGTTCGTTTAACTTCCGCGCAGATCTTTTTCTTGAAGGCAGCAGGGGCGTGCGAAAGGCCCGGCTCAATTAGTTCGGCGTTTTGCTCGATGGTGATATTGGGGTTCGCGTCTTTATTGCCAAGTATCCAGCTTTCGCGTTCGGTGACGATTTCGGAGCGGAATTCCTCGGTGGCCAGCTCGTAACCCCAATCGCGGAACGATCCCTCGGTAAACTTCATGATGTTGCCCTTATGAACGAGGGTGATTATGTTCAGTTTTTTCCGGATGGCATGGTGAATCGCACGGCGCACCAGGCGTTTCGTGCCGAAGGGCGAAATTGGCTTGATACCGATGCCGGAATCTTCGCGAACTTTCTTGCCGGTGCCCTTCAGCATTTCGTCGTTCAGAAAATCGATCAGCTTCTTCGCTTCTGGAGTGCCGGATTTCCATTCGATGCCGGCGTAAACATCCTCGGTGTTCTCGCGGAAGATCACCACGTTCATGCGTTCCGGGTGCAGCATGGGAGTGGGGACGCCTTCGAAGTAGCGCACCGGACGGACGCACACATACAGGTCGAGTAGCTGGCGCAGAGTTACGTTAAGAGAGCGGATGCCGCCGCCAACTGGAGTAGTTAGAGGGCCCTTTATGGCCACGTGAAAGTCGCGGATGGCGTCAACGGTGTCTTGCGGAAGCCAATCCTGGAAAAGATTGAAGGCCTTCTCGCCAGCCAAAATTTCGTACCAAGCTACCTTGCGCTTCCCTTCGTAGACTTTTTCGACGGCGGCGTCGAATACGCGACGAGACGCGCGCCAAATGTCACGTCCCGTACCGTCACCCTCAATAAACGGGATGATCGGCTGGTCTGGAATACGAAACTTACCGTCGACGTAGTCGATTGGCTGGCCGTCCGGGACGGCGATGCCGTTGTACGAACGCTTCATGTTGGAAAACCACCCCCGAGGCGGGCCGCGCTCCCACAGACGATTGCCGGCGAGACCCTACCAGAGAACTAATAACCTTAGCACAGATTTTGTTTTGCGGAGACGGCCTGATGTGACGGAGCGGCAAAAATTTAAACGGGGCGCGAGCGAAATCATTGCGCAATCATCGTTGTGACGAAGATTTTTTGCACGCGGCAAAAGGAAAGTATGGTGATGCGAGGCCGGTAAAGATTCACTTTAAATTGGGGCGTACGGCAAAACGTCATCCACGCTTAACGCTGACCTCGAACTGTCGGCTAGTCGACGCGTGAGATTTCTGACGTCACACTTCAAGCACGAACGCTGACTTCAACAATGAATTGAATTCGCGTTTGCTTCGGTTCACCACGCCGAGACTGCTCGGCGAGGAGACGACGCGAATGGCTTGGCCAGCACGGCGCCCAGAATGAATCCGCCGACGTGGGCCCACCAGGCAACTCCTCCTGAATTTGTGTTGGCGAACGAACCCAGGCCACTCAGGAATTGCACAAGAAACCACAGGCCAATAAAGATCCATGCCGGGATACGCGCCATGAACCAGATCACTAGCAGCGGCACAAGAGAAAGGATTCGCGAGCCGGGAAAGAAAATAAGATAGGCGCCTAGAACTCCGGCGATGGCACCGCTTGCTCCGATCGAGGGAATCGTCGAACCCCAGGAGAACACAACTTGCGAGATTCCCGACCCCAGTCCACAGATCAGGTAGAAGAGAAGATACGAGGCTGAGCCCATGCGGTCTTCAACGTTTCCACCGAAGATCCAAAGGAACCACATGTTGCCGATGATGTGCAGCCAGCCGCCGTGCAGGAACATGCAGGTAAAAAGAGGCACGAAACCTTGAGCCAGGCTGTAATGTCTTCCGGCAAGGGATAACTGGATTCGCGACGGCACGAGACCGTAGACCCGCACGAACGTATTGCCCGCAGCAGGCGAGAGCGATATCTGATGAAAGAAGACGATAAAATTAACGACGATCAGCAGCACCGTGATGATAGGGAATGAACGCCGGGGAGTTGTGTCCTTGAGCGGGATCATCGGCGAGCTTCCGGCATTGGAGTGGCGTCGCGCGCAGCTTGGCGAAGTTGCTCGCCGGAGTACGCACGCTTTTGTCGGGCTGCGCTACGGCGAAGAGTTTCGATTTTTTTGAGCGGTGCGATGCCGCCGCGTGCGCCTGGCGCTAAGCAATTCAGCGCAGCAGCCGCGCAGCC
>JBOGMW010000206.1:0-3440 GCA_050746805.1 Candidatus Acidiferrales bacterium
CTAGGCAGCAAGGAAACCGGCGCGCATGCGGCTCTGCCGATCTGGCTGGAGTTCATGGAGAAATCGCTGGCGGGAAAGCCGGTGGAGCAATTCCAAGGCGTGGTGCCACTTGAAGATCAGGTGGCGGGTCACGTGGAGGAAGTGGACACGCCGGACCAGGCCCCGCCCGCCGACAGCTCCGAACAGGGGCTGAAGCAGACGTCCGCGCCGCAAACTCCGGCATTGAACGCGCCAGACGCGGCACCGAAGACGCAGGCTGCCTCTCCAGCATTGCCCGCGGCTGCAACTACCCGCTGAGAATCGGCGCGAGAATTTGCCGCCAGCACGACTTCTAATGAACGTTTTGGATCATGCCGATGTTGGCGGCGAGGATCGCGAGGTGCCCGGCGGCCAGGTAGCGGCCGTCGGGAGATGCGGCCAAGTAGTCCTGAGGATTTAGGACTGGATCGACATAATAGTCGTGGGCCATGGGTAGCATCGCGGAAAGACGCGTCAGGCCCTGGCCGTCCCACCGAACTTTCCAGATGGCTCCATTCAGATCGGACTCGCCTTGAACGACGTATATCTCGTCATTTGGTCCAACGGCATACGTGTCAACCCAGCCGCGGAAAATCTGGCGCGGCGGATTTTTGAAATCCTCCACCCACAGTCCCGCGGCTGGATCGCCTTCCGTGCGGGCGTGAACGACGTAGGTGATCGAGCGTCCGTCGGGCGACCAGCGCACGGGCTTGGATCCGTCGCTTGGGTAAGTGATGCTGTGTATTTCTGACCGGTGGTTACGCGGGTCGTAGATCTCCACTTGATTTTTGGCGTTGCGAAAGAGCAGCCGGCCGTCCGGTGCGACATCAACGAAAAGGTCTGAGAGTTCCTCCGTAATGGTCTGGGGCGCTCCACCCGATAAAGGGACGATCCTGATCTCTGCGTCATATCCCGATATCGTTTTCCCTTGCGACCAATAGACGAGGTGCTGGCTATCCGAAGTCCAGGAGGGAAACACGTTGACCCGGTCGTCCCGGACGAGTTGGATGGCATTCGAGCCATCGGCGTCGGAGACCCAGATGGTCTCGCGTTCAGCGCCTTTTAAGTTCGAGAAATAGGCCAGATGTTTTCCGTCAGGCGAGTAAGCGGGCGCAAGCTGATTGCGGCCTGGATCGGTGCCAAGAGGTTTCCAAGTTTGGTCGCCCGGCTTGGCCATGAGATCCAATCGACTGAGATGAACGCTCTCGCGCCAGGTGGAGAACACAATGCGCTTGCCGTCGGGAGAAACATCGAGTTGCGCATCGTCTCCCTGGCCTTCGGTAATCTGCTGGGATTCGCCGCCCTCAGCCGGAATTTCCCAGATGTTGAGCGTGCCGCCGCGGCTGGAAGCGAAATAGATCGAGCGCCCGTCAGGCGACCAGGCGGGCGACAAGGTTAGCGCGTCCTGGCCGGTCAAAGCGCGTGCTTTCCCCGATTGCAAGTCGAGCACACCAAGGTCGCTATACGGACCGTTGGCGAGCCGTAGGAAAGCGATTTTGCGGCCATCGGGCGAGAAGCGCGGCTCGGCGGCGCGGCCATCGACCAAGAAAGGTGAAATATTTCTTGGGGTAAGCTCTCGCGCATTTTCGCCAAAAACCCCTGACGTCCAGAGTGTTCCATCGGCCAAGTTGACGTATGCGAGCGACTTGCCGTCGGGCGACCAAGCAGGGTCGGTCGCGTTGAGAATGACGCGGCGGGGAGTGCCACCAAGCGCGGGGGCTTCCCATATGTCCCACAGGCCCGATTCATTTAGCTGCGCGTAGGCGATGGTGCTGCCATCGGGCGACCACTCCGGCCGCGATTTGAAATTCGCGTCGTGCGTTATTTGTACCAGCGTGCCGCCGCTGAGGAGGCCGACGTAGATGTTGTAGTTGCCGTCGCGATCGGAGACGAATGCAAACGAGCGGCCATCGGGCGAAATCGCCGGCTGCGCCTGAATTCCCGCGAAGTTCGTGACGGCGCTGAAGTGCATCGCCGATTGAGGAGGGGGCGCAAAGATTTTCGGGATCAGGAGGACCGCCACGATCGCCGCAGCAAGACATGGTGCAATCACCCAGGGCAACGCGCGCCGCCATGCGGGTGGCGGTTCGGCAAGAGCCGGCGCCATTTGGGGAGCAGTTCCGGACAGCACTTCGTCCAGCGCGATGCGCGCGTCGCCGATGTCGCGGAGGCGCTGCTTCGGGTCTCTTTGCATGCAGCGCTGCAAGAGGACGCGAACGTGCGCGGGCGTATCTTTGGGAAGCTGCGACCAGTCCGGCTCTTTGGTCAGCACCGCTGCGAGCGTGTCGGTGACCGTTTCGCCCTGAAACGCCATCTTGCCGGTGAGCATTTCGTAGAGCACGCAGTCGAAGGCCCAAATGTCCGCGCGGCGATCGACCGGCTTCGCCTTGGCTTGCTCCGGTGACATGTACGCCGCCGTGCCAAGCAAAACTCCCTGCATCGTCGCCATGTGCGTCAGCGTTGGCGAATTGGCCATGTCCATCGACGACGCATCGCCTTCAATCGCTTTCGCGAGGCCGAAATCGAGAATCTTCACCACATCATCGCGAGAGATTTTGATGTTGGCGGGTTTCAGGTCGCGATGAACGATGCCGCGCTCGTGCGCGTATTCCAGCGCGTCGGCAATCTGCCGCGCGATGCGCAAAGCTTCATCGATTGGAATTGCGCCAGCCGCAATGCGGTCGGCCAGCGTTGGTCCCTCGACTAGCTCCATCACTAACGCATGGACTCCGCCCGAATCCTCAAACCCGTAAATCGCGGCGATATTCGGATGATTCAGCGACGCCAGAACTTTCGCTTCGCGCTGGAACCGCGCCATGCGTTCCGCATCGCGGGCAAACGCCTCGGGCAGTACTTTGATGGCCACGTCGCGACTGAGCTTCGTATCTCGGGCGCCATAGACCTCGCCCATCCCGCCTGCGCCAATCGCGGCGAGCACCTCGTATGAGCCGAGTTTTGTGCCGGACGTTAACAAGAGATCCCTCGACTCGCGTCGCTCGCTCGGGTCCCGTCCCTGGACTCCGATAGAATCAACCGGGCTGCCGCAACCGGAGATTTCGTCCCGCGAATCCGACCGGGACGCAAAAAGCGCGCCTGTGGACTCCCGCTGCGCTCACGCATGCAAAACGGCTCAATCTCACCCATTCCAGTCGCGTTAATCGGCGGAAGGATGTCGGAAAGGCAGGCGGGGCATCCTGGGGTGAGGAACATTCAGTGTGAATTATAGCCCGAGGGGATGTTTACGTATCAGATTAGTTTCACGCGAGTTTTGCCCTGCTTAGATGTCTTGGGACGAAACGGGTCCCAGCCGCCGGGAATGAGGGGCCGCGCGCGACCGGCGGAATCCACCAGCACGATTTTGCGCTCGCGGGTGATCTCGCCGATGGCGGTGAGCTGCGAAAATCCCGGCGCGCCGCGCAGCT
>JBOGMW010000207.1:0-2551 GCA_050746805.1 Candidatus Acidiferrales bacterium
CCGTCTTGCGAAGGCGTAGCGGTGAGTGGAAGCGCGCTAGAGAGAAATGCGCCAATGGAGGGCAGGCCGAACGAGCGGTCAATGGCGGCCACTTCAACGGTTTTGCCGACGGACAACGTGAAATCGAGCTTGATCCCAGCTGCAGGCATGGTGGGGCACGAATAAGCGGTCCAGCCGTTGAAGTACCGAATCAGCCGAGGCGCCACCGTTTGCACAGGCTGGCCTTCGATGCGCACGGACTCAACGCTCGCTCCGGGCGGAAATAAGACGGCGGCGTCCGGCGCGCCACGCTCGGATCGTAGCAAGGCGGTGTAGTGGCGCCGAGCACCGGCAAGCGATGAATCGAGAATCGTGAATGTGGGCGCGGCAAGGTCGAGATGTGGAGCGTTGGCTACGAAGCTGGCGTGATCGTCCCACGGAAAAGCCCCGTACAACGTGCGCTGGAAAGCGCCCGCGAGCTGAATCGGAGCCTGCAATCGGCCGGAATCGGGATATACAATCCAGCGAGCCACACCGGAGTCCGCGTCCAACGCATAGTCGAAATTCACGCGCTCGGGTGATTTGGCCGAATAGACCGGCACGACTACGGCTGCGAACACTGCAATTCCAACGGCCAGCAGCGGAGACCAACGCAAGACCAAGCCTCCAATGCCCCGAACCTGCTGCAAATCGGCGCACAGAGGAAAAAGCGGGGTGATTAGCAGCACGGCAGCAAGCGTGATCCCTACTAGCGCCTGATTGCCCATGGCGCGATAAAGCAATAGGATCAGCGGGGCTTGCACAATGGCTGAAGCTGCCAGCGGCACAACCATGGCGACGTCGTGGGTCCAAGCGTGATCTCCGGAATCGAATACGGCGGGAAAGCCAGCAAGAGCGGCCACGATGGTTGGCATGAGGACAAGGTAGCTGAACCCGGGGATTTCGGCGCCGATGACAATCGAGAGAATCGCGCCCCACGCCCAAGCTCCAGCCCACAGTCCCCAAAACCCAGCGCCTCGGGCGAGAATCGCGCCGCAGCCCACGACGATACCCACGGCCAGCAACGCAAAGGCAATTACCGCGGGGAGCGGATGGGCGACCCACTGTACCGGAGTAGCTCCGGCAAACGCGAGTACCACACGGAGGATGAGCCCTGCAATTCCGGCGACCACAAAAATCGCTATCCAGCCGATCAGCCCCCAAAGCAATTGCCGCAGAACCAAGCGGCGCTTATACATGAGCCATGCGATCTGTCCGAGCAACAGAAAAGCGGCAAGACTGGCGAGTGCAAGCGTCCAATTGCCGGGCCAGCGCAGAATCTTACGGCCGAAGAGATCGAAATACACGGCGTCGGCATCGGGGCGGGAGGGGAAATTGGCATTGGCCAGCGCCACAACGGATGCAAGGCCGTTCGATCCCTCGTCTTGAAGGCTTGCGACACTTACGTTTGCGGAATTATCGAGCGGGGTGTGATACAAGGCCACGCGACCAATGAAGGCGAAGTTCAGGCCCTGGTAGCCGGAGTCCTTGAAAACGGTGAAATCGGTATCGTTGGGAAGCAGCTTGTAAATTGTGTAGAAAACGGAGCTGGTGAGGTGGCGGGTAGCATTGCGTGCATAGAGCCGCAGCGCCCAATCATTGTCGCTGCCGGTTTCGAACATCAGCGCTGGTCCTGACGCGCCTCGATTATCGAGGTTGACGTCCGCGCGAACCTGCTTGGCCCATGGATCGGAATCCACAAAAGCGCGCGCTCCGAGCAGGCCTGCCTCTTCGCCTTCGTCGAACAGGAAGATGACGGAGTGGCGTGGAACTGGCATTGACTTCAGGGCACGCGCAATTTCCAGAATGGAGGCGACGCCGACCCCATCGTCAGAATCACCGGGCCCGGCCGGGACGGAATCGTAATGCGCAGAAAGAAGCACGGCGTCGCCAGGCTGGCTGCCATCGAGTCGCGCCAGAATGTTGTTCACAGTACCGCAAACCCCGGCGTCACTGCACTGAAACGACGTGTGAACGACCGGTTGATACCCGAGCCGATTGAGTTCCGCGAGGATGCGTACGCGGACGGCATCGTTTGAGGCGCTGCCGATCGGGTGCGGCGAATCGTCGGGCAGAACGCGATGTAGCGCGCTGAGTGCACGTACGGCAGAAAATTCGGCAGGAGGCGCATTTGCCGCTTTGCCATGCGGGGGGTGTAAGCCGAGCAAGCAAAGCGCAATGATCCCGGCCAAAACGGCCGCGCTTGCAACAATTCGACGCATTGTCGGCTGGGAATTCTCCTTCAACAATCCCCCTTCGGTGCGCGCCATGCTAGGCCGCAGCATCGGTTAAGTCAACTGCCCGAAAGTACTTGCGTTCGAGGCGCGATTGGGAACGAGCCTGAGGCGAACCGTGTGCGCAACCCCAAATCAATCGCTGCGTTTTGCGGTAGTTGGATTAGACGTGGCGCTCGCAGGGATGTCTGGTGGACTTGCTCGAGTTCCGAATGAAAACGGCGCTTTACAGCGTCCGCTGACCGTGTTAGTTTTTGATCCCGTAACCGCCGATCCGGTAGCGCCAGGCGGAAGGGCCA
>JBOGMW010000208.1:0-4225 GCA_050746805.1 Candidatus Acidiferrales bacterium
TTCGATTTGGGCGCGCTGAGCCAAAAGGAAACATCCACAGCAGCCCTTCACCGCCCAGCGATAACTCGATGACTCACAAAATCATGGCGGACCGCTTCAAAAGCTAAATTCTTCAACGAGCTGCTAAATGAGTTCCGGAAGCTTTCCAAATCACCGCCACCCGGTCGCTTTCGTTGATTAACTGCATGATCTCAAAAACCAGATCGGGAAACGCCTTCCGGGAATAAAGAAGTCGCTGGCGGTAGGCATCCCTGTCCAGAGTCCGGCCTTCCCATGCATCTCCGGGATCGCTAAAGATGGTGTATTTTTCGGCGATCAGCGAGTCCAAGAGCGTTAAATCATCTCGGCTCCAAGTCTCGTAGAGTCTTCTAATCACACTGCTCCCCATCAGTCGCCTCCTAGCATCTATCGGAATTCTACTCGCGGCATTCTCGAGTAGCGCTATGCGAGTTTGCTCCGTACTCGCGCGGGGCACACTCGATCCTTGCGAGGCCGGCTGTCACACTTATAAGCTCCGCTCACAACTCCACTCGCAACATTATGCTTGCGCGGCACTCAACTTCGGAGGACGTTTCGAGGATGGCCGCTCTCGGTTTGCGAGCACCCGCATTCCGGCTCCGTTGAGGTCAAATCGAATCGGGAAAAAATGGCGCGCCCTAGGGGACGATTTCCGAACTTTCCTGGACGATTTCGTGGCAGCCATATCGACGGTTGAAGCTCCTATTATACTGAGCCTGTAGCTTCGAATGCGCCTCTGTCTCCGGTAATCGCCGCCCAAAGTGGGGTCACGTGTCCCCCTACTCCCGGCGTCGAAGACGCCGCTCTTCGGGCGCTCTCCGGCGCTCTGCGTTAACCGCCAGCAACCTGGCTCGCGCTGGTTTCACGCTCCCACCGCGCCGCGCGGAAACCGGCGCAACTAGCTCACACTGCCAGTTGGTCAGTGCGAGATGCATGGTTAGGGCGGTGATGGCGCTGGATGCGGTCGTACGCCCAGGCCAACAGGAGGCAGTCCAACCCAACTAGTAGGCCCAGATCAAAATCCGAAAACTTGACCGCATCTGCTCGCCACGCAAAGCAGAACAGGTACGCGGTCAGGGCAATGCGATCCACGACGGTTGGTCGGTTCTTCGTAAATCGCCACATCAACAGGATCGACGCAACGCCAAAGAATCCGAGCGCGGCTGCTTCTGGGCGGGGGAAGAGGCCGTGAGGGGCGAATAAATCTGTTCCCGTTATGAGAACGATGACACTCTTGACGGAGCCGATTAGCATGTAACCGGCGAATAGTTGCCACCAAACTCCTGCGGAGGACAGTAGCGCCGCGGCCGCAAGTGCAAGCTCCGTCCACCCCATCGGCTCGGGCCACACGACGTAATGCGGTGGAGTTGCCGACCACACCACGCTGCCCATTCCAGCACTGAGGAGCATCCCTCCGATCAGAAACAACCCGATACCGACTCCCAAGCGCAACCCGCTCTTAATCTGCTTTCTTGCCGTTTCGCTCATATCCGATTAAGGAATTGCACAACCAATTGCCTCCGCACCTGTGAGACCGACGTCGGCTGCCAACTTAAGTTCGGCGATGCCTGAGAGCCATTCCGCCGCCACTTCAGCGCCAGTCTTCCCCAAAATCATGGGTGCGGGCCCGGTCACGCCCTCAAGATTCAGCGAAGTAATTGACGCAGTTCTTCTTCCCGCGGTCATGACCGTGCCAACTCCACCCGCGAAGGCTTGCGAGCCCCCTTCGCTGAAGAACAGGCCAGCCGTGCCTTCACTAGCATTTCCGAATGCGAGATTCGCAACATCGCTGCCGGCTACCGCTTGCGCGTGGCCACCCAAGAGAGTGCCGGATATGCTGTAGTTTCCGGAATTTGCAGCCATGCACGCACCGAAGGTTTGGCCCGGTTGTCTAACACTGAGCGTGAATCCCGGTGATTGCGGCTACCTGCTAGGAATGTTGTCGTAGAGAATCGCGACCCCTCCACTCTGATTTTTCTCAACGTCGATGTGCTCTCGCGTCATACTTGGGCCGTTGCATACAACGACTAGTTTGGATGGCCCCTGCCAATGTAAATCCAAACAGCTATCGGCAGCGGCGAAGACCACGGCGCTACTGTGGTATGCATGGCGAAGCTCGGAGGGAGAGAACACGTGACCTCCGATCAGGACGAAATATGTGTACGAGCTGAGGGCTTGTTGATCGGAGCGTTCCGCGACCATTGCTGCTTGCTTTGCAGACGACCATTGGACCTGCTTGACCTCGAACTGCCCGCGGTCGAAATATCCGTGAAAGAGTCCATATAAGAAGGTCGCCATCAATATCAAAGCAACCCCTACCACGCTCAAAAGAATCTTTGAAGCGTTCATCATTCGTGACACCCCGCGGCTCTCATTGCCTGCCCAGTTCGAATTCCTGCATTGTCCGACGGTGTGTCGAATCCCGTTGTGAGGGTCCCGTTGAAGTTTGGGTTGCCGCTCAAGGTCTGAGCTAGCCCCGCAGCAAATTGGCAGAACCCCGCTCCATACGGGCACGTGACCCCAAAGCTGATGTTCCCGGCATCAACGCCGGTTTGATTGTGATAGCCAGGACCAGGCTGATCCTTGATATCGTTGGGGCCGCCGGTTTTAACAGCCTCGTAATAGCCAAACATTCCGCCAAAGAACCCAAACACCGGATTTGAAAATTGAGAGGCGCCAGCGCCGGCTTTCCCGGCGGCAATAAGCCCTTGAGCCATACCTATCTGTTCTTGAGCATTAACCCCTGCAGCAGCAAGCGTCGCGTTGGTGCACGGCGATTGCGGCCCGGCGCCGCCTCCGCCCCCTCCCCCGCCGAGGAATGCGTACGGCCCTGGAGGCGAGAGCGAGCCGGCTGACGACACGAGCTGCCCATAAAGGTTAAGCCAAAGCTGGCACAAGAGATCGCAGCCATCGCCGCCGTTCACCGTCACCGTGTCCTGGCAGTTATTCCCATTGGCATCACAGGTCGTGAGGCCAAACGGGTCAAGGAATTCAAGTGAGCTGTTGCGGACGTAGCTGTACAGATTGAGTTGCTGCGGGTCCGTCGGGTCAGCAAAGTAGAGGCCGGAAGGATCGGGGGACATGAAGCGGCCGAGGGAGGAGGCGAAATAGCGGGCGTTGGCGTCGTCGAGGTTAGTTTCGCCGTCGCGCAGATAGCCGGTGAATTTCTGTGGCTGGTCGCCAGTGGCTCCGCACGAGATGATCTCGCCGAACGGATAGTAGTCGTAGCAAGCAGAGACGCCAGGAGTCGGATAGCCGGTCAGCAGGCGCGTGGAACGTAGATGATCGGTTTGCGTGAAGAGGACCGTGCCGTCGGTGTATTGAGCAAACATTCGCCCGGCCAAGAATACATAGCCTCCTGCCCAGCCGTTATACGTGCCGCACGGCTGGCACCACTCGCTGCTCACCCGCCCGCTCAGATCGTAGGTATATCCCATGTTGTTCGAGCCATAGATCTTCTGCGTGCGGCGGCCTTGCGCATCGTATAAGTAGCAGGCTGTTGCGGTTGAACAATTCCCTTTCGTGCCGTCCACCTGGATGAGCCGATCTTCCGCGTCGTAAAAATAGTTGTGGACGCCGTCGTAGATCATGTTGCCATCCGCGTCATAAGAATAGCCGCTCGCGAATTGGTTGCTGCCGTTGACGGATTGGTGGAAGGTATCGCAGGTTCCTCCCGTTGCCGTCTGATCGGTGCGATTGCCCCAGGCGTCGTACGTCCACGTCAAGCCAGTGCACTGATCTCCAGGAGCAGACATGGTTGAGAGACGATTCACCGCGTCGTAAGTGTAGCTGCGATTAAAGATTTGCGCACCGGTTGCCGACCATGAGGTCACATTGCCGTTGTCCTGCGAGCCGTATCCCGCACTGATATCGAGATAATTTCCGGAAGGAACAGAATCGCCGCACGTGCTTAACACTGTCCCTGAGGAATTTAGGTTCGACCGGCACGGCTGGAGCCGACCGTTGTAGGCGAAGGTCTCCGTCAAGCTGTTGCCAAAGGTTCCAGAGATCACGTTTCCCGCCGCGTTGTAATGCACGTTTGAAACCAGCGTGGCGGGATGGTTCGCGTCTGACCAACTGGCCGTGACTTGCGTTGGCAGGCCTGCCGCGTTGATCGACTGCGTGAAGATTTCCGCTCCGGTTCCGCTTCCATACGAAGTCACATCGCCAAGCAGGTCGTAGGTGTAGGGAATCGTGAAGGTGGCGG
>JBOGMW010000209.1:0-4157 GCA_050746805.1 Candidatus Acidiferrales bacterium
CAGAGAAAAAAGTGCAGGATGTAATTCTTGCGCTCGTCACCCGTGTTCGTTGGACTCTTCACCGAGAGCTGGCATTCGCTGGCTTGGATCACCGGCCGAACTTCGGCGGCAATTGCGTGCTCGCGGATCAGCATCGAGCAAAAACTCCCCTCATATATACAGAGGGGTTTTCTCAGGAAAAACCAACCAACAAAATTCGATTTTGACGGACTCGTTTCTGGTGCGAGATCGGGCTCCGGAATGCCCCAGGCACGGCTCGACTTGAGTGAAGGGAAGGGCCTACCGGGAGCCGTGGTACAGGAGATTTCTCCCACCACCGAACGCTACCGGAGTCCGGGTTGTCATCGTCTTAAAGCGGCGACACAGGCGGAGTGGCTCGGCTGTGCTTGGTATAGCAAGCAGTACTTAGAAGATTGCGATACCTACTAAAAAACGTCGTAGTTCTATTGACAACTGAAACGGACGGGAGTAATTTCCCGTCGATTTTCCGGTGTGCCGTAGGAGGAAGCCATGCTGGCTCCGCGACTGCTGGTATGTATAGTCGTCTGTTCGCTCTTTTCCGTCTCCCTTTACGCCCAGCAATCCGCGCCGACCTCGGCGACGAGCGACCCGCAAGCCGTAGCGTTTGTGCAGAAATCCCTTGCGGCGCTAACCGGTGGCGCATCCGTAACCGACGTGACTCTGACCGGTACGGCGCGGCGCACCGCTGGCTCCGACGACGAGTCCGGCACGGCCACCGTAGAGGCCACATCGACAGGAGACAGCCGCGTCGAACTCAGCTTCGGCTCGGGCAATCGCGTCGAAATTCGCAACCATTCCGCTACGCCCTTACCGGTCAACCTGCCTTCGGGCGCGACGCTGCCCGCAGCGGCGACGCAGCCGCAGCCCGTGGGAGCTTGGTCGGGCCCCGACGGGGTGTTCCATGCAACGTCTGGCCAGAATATGCTCACCGACCCGACTTGGTTCTTTCCGGCTCTGACGCTCGCAAGGCTGGCATCCTCTCCCGTCTGAATTCTTTCCTACATCGGCCAAGAAACGCATGACGGCGAGCCCGCCCTCCACGTGCAGGCTTGGCAGCAAATCCCAGCGACGGCAAATCCTTCGGCGGAGGTCGCCGCTTTGGTGCAGCGCCTCAGCCGGATGGATATCTGGCTTGATCCGTCGAGCCTGTTGCCCACTGCTGTAGCCTTTAACACGCACCCAGACAACAATGCGTTCATCGATATCTCCAACGAGATTCGTTTCTCCGATTACCAGGCGTTCAGCGGAGTCGCCGTTCCCCTGCACATCCAGAAGTTCCTGAACAATAGCCTGGCTCTCGATTTGCAGCTCTCAAATCCCAGTTTGAATTCCGGCCTTAGCTCCAGCGTCTTCCAAATTCCGTGAGGAGAGCAACTTCGATGATTACACCGCGCCGGATTGCCATACTTTTTGCCCTGCTCTCCCTTTTCGCTCCACTGGTTCATTCTCAATCGGTCGTCACCGGCACACCTCCATTCGGTAATTTCGGCGGGGGGCCAGACATCATCGATCTAGCCAACCTCAACGCGCACCTCACGATCCCAGTGCTGCAAAAGGCCGGTCGAGGTATTCCATTCACGTACAACATCACTTACGACAGCTCGATCTGGCAGCCGGTCGGGGCGAGCGGAAGCCAAGTTTGGGAACCGACGAACTCTGGAGCTTTTGGGTGGTCGTACTCGGCCATGGGCAATATGGTTATTACCGGCGGAGAGGTTTTGGGTTACTGCTACACGTGGGTTGGTCCGCCTATCAATCAGTATTACGTAACCGGAGAGTACGGAGGCACTAATTACGCGTATCAAGACAACTTGGGCACCCTCCATCGGTTCTCAGGCTATGAAGAATCCTCTGGCGGCACATGCGGAAGCGGTTATGTAAACGACCTGGGGCCGGTCACGGACGGTTCCGGTTACTCCCCCAGCGTAGACAGCTCCGGAAATTTCACGGTAAAAGACCGCAATGGGAAGCTAGTTTACTGGACCAATTCAAACAAGAACCTGGTAACACCATACGCCACCGACACAAACGGCAATCAGATCACAATGAATAGCAGCAACCAATTTTTCGACACCCTGAGTTCGAGCACGCCGGTGCTGGCCGTTGCGGGAACCGCTCCGAATCCGACGAAGTTCACATACACAGCTCCCTCGGGCGGCGGAAACAAATCCTACACGATGAATTACACCAATTACACCGTCGCAACCAACTTCGGCATCTCGAACATCACTGAATACAAGTCCTCTGGTCCGGTGCCGCTTGTTACGAGCATCGAGCTACCTGACGGATCGCAATATACGTTTACTTATGAGGCGACTCCGAGCACTCCCGCCTCTGGCGCGTGCACACCGTACGCGGGGACAACGTGCACCACAGCACGGCTTGCTTCGGTTACGCTCCCGACCGGCGGAGAGATTTCGTACGCCTATTTCAACGGCAACAACGGGATTCTCTCCGACGGTAGCACTGCAGCTCTCACCCGCACGACGCCTGACGGCGCCTGGACGTACGCTCATTCCGAATCCGGCACCGCGTGGACAACCAATCAAACCGATCCGCAGGGCAACAAAACAGTCATGTATTTTCAGGGAATCTATCCCACCGAAACCGAAGCCTACCAGGGAACGAGCACGCTGCTCAAAACCGCCTACACTTGCTACAACGGCGCGAGCGCGCCATGCAATTCCACGGCGATCACACTGCCCATCACGCAGACAACGGTGTATCCGCAATGGGCCAATGAGCAGGAGGCGGAAACGAACAAGATTTACAATTCGGCTGGTCTTGTCACCGAAGAAGATGATTACGACTACGGAAACGGAGCACCGGGATCGCTGCTCCGGAAAATCACGACGAATCTCAACAATTTCGGCGAGCCGAGCCAGGCGGCGGTGTACAACGGTTCCGGCACGCTGATGGCCCAGACACTTTACGGTTATGATGAAGTCGCCGTAGTATCGTCTGGGATTACCACACAGCACGTTTCAGTTTCCTGCCCATGCGGAAACCTGACTTCCGTTTCGCAGTGGCTCAACACCAACGACAGTTGGCTCATCAGCAAGAATACCTACTTTGATACAGGCATGGTGGACGTGGCTACGGACGCAAAAGGCAACCCGACCACGCACGCCTACTCCTCGACCTACGCGGGCGCTTATCCCACAACGGTCACGAACGCGCTGAACCAACAGACGAACTACACCTACGACCCCAATTCGGGCCAGGTCACTTCCGTCGAAGACGCTAACCAGCGGACCACGAGCTACACCTACGATAGCTTGCTCCGACCGCTAACGGTCAGCTACCCTGACGGGGGCCAGATGAATTATTCCCATGCCGCGGAATATACGGGCTCGTATACCGGCATCGACCAAAAGAAAGATACGTCGGGAGACTGGAGTCAATCATACGTTTGGTTTGACCCGCTGGGCCGTCCGGCGCGCGCAGTGACTCCCAGCGGCGAATCGAGTCCGTGGAACGAGGTTGGCGATACCTGTTACAACGGGGACGGACTTGCGAGCTTCACGTCATACCCCTACCAGGATGGCGGCTGGTCCGGCCCGCCACCCTGTAATACGGCCGGAGATTCATACACATACGACGCGCTGGGCCGCGTCACGAAGGTCACGCACTCCGATGGTTCCGCGATCAACGCATCGTATTCAAGCCCCCCGTGCGCGACCGTGACGGATGAACAGGGCAAGACCCGCGAGATGTGCAGCGACGGCCTCGGTCGCCTTACCGAAGTGATCGAAAATCCCGGGGGTCTGAATTACACAACGAACTACACGTATGACGCGCTCGGTAACGTCACGGGCGTAACGCAGTCCGGCTCGCGCAATCGCACCTCCGTCTACGACTCACTTTCGCGCCTCACCAGTTCCACGAACCCCGAATCCGGCACCACGACGTACACCTACGACGCGGACGGAAATCTCGCAACCAAGACCGACGCACGAAACATCACTGCGACCTATACTTACGACGCGCTAAATCGCGTCACTCAAAAGACGTACTCAGACGGAACCCCCAGCGCGTTCTTCTACTACGATGCTAACAACGCATGGGGTTACACGGAGACCAATATGGTCGGTCGGCTCACCGAAGAATGGACGGGCACATCGTGCTGCGCCACC
>JBOGMW010000210.1:0-11277 GCA_050746805.1 Candidatus Acidiferrales bacterium
CCGCGGCATATCGCCGCGAAATTTGCTCTTTCGCACGTGAAAATCCACTAACAAAGCACTCTTTGCTTGACAAAGTCCGCAGCTACATTTACTAGTCAAACGAGGCACAAGCGCACTTAGGGAATGAAGCATTCGTCTAATTCGGACCCTGAAAGCAATCACCCGGGCCAAAACGTGCATGATTCTTGGCTGGGACGAGATGCCCTTGTCTGCTTTTTCGATCGTTGTTCCCGTCCTGCGGGTGGGGATAGGGAGGCGGGGCCCGGCCTGAAATAGCATGCGGCAGTCACTTACTGCCCGCGGCCGGTTGTTTCGCCGGTCACGGGCTTTTTTTGTGCCCTATCGCGCCCGTGAAAGCTAACGCCGGTCCGGCCAAGTCCGGCCGAAGTCGTCAAAAGTGCGCTATTCAGACGGCTAAGAAGATCCAAGCTGTGCCGTAAGGAGTTTCCCGTGCTACACGCAACAGAGGTGCTCGGCGCAGAAGCCTACGACTCGTTCGGCAATTTCGTCGGCCGGGTGAAGGAGATGTTCGTTGTCCCGGCCGAGCAGCCCAATCGAGTTGCCCGTTTACTCTTGGAGCGGGGCAAATATCGCCCACTGGTCGCCCGGTACGATCAGATCGAATCGGTTGTGCCGGGTCGGGTAAATCTTACTACGGACGAGTCCGCCCTCGATCTCTACCAGCCTAACGAGGCATGGCTGGCGGTTCGCAAGGACCTGCTCGATCAGCAGATTATCGATACGAACGGCCGGAAAGTGGTTCGCGTAAACGATGTGGACTTGATGGACCAGCGCACCAACGGAAATACCGAATTGCGAATTGTGCAGGTGGACGTTGGCCTGCCAGCAGCGGTTCGGCGCATGTTGCAGGGGGTGGTGCCTCCGATGGCCATTCGCCGTATCCAAGCTAAGTTGCCGCCTCGGAACATCCGATGGGAATTCGTGAACGTGATCGAGCCCGACCCGCTGCGGCGCGTAAAGTTGCGACTCTCGAGTGACAGGCTGGCCAAGCTGCATCCTGCTGACTTGGCCGATATCACGGAAGAGCTTTCGCCGGACGAGCGGCAGTCGATCATCGCCTCACTGGACGAGGAGACTGCGGCTGACACGCTGGCCGAGCTGGACAAGCGATTGCAGTCCCAGGTGGTCGAGAAACTCGACCCGGAAAAGGCCGCGGACATTATTGAGGAAATGAGCCCGGACGAGGCCGCCGATCTGATCCAGAACCTCGAGCCGGATACCTCGCGTGAAGTTCTCGAAGAAATGGATCACCGCGAGGCTCACGAGGTGGAAGCGCTGTTGCGCTTTGACGAGAATACCGCCGGAGGAATGATGACCACTGAAATCGTTGTGGTGGGCGAAGACGCCACGCGCGGCGAAGTCGTCGATCACATCCGGTTTCACGAAGTCCCGGTCGATCAGCTCGATAACATCGTGCTAATCAACCGCGACGCTGCGTTGGCGGGCACGGTGCCCATTGCGCATCTGTTGCTGGCCGACGCCGAACAGCGCATGGTCGAAATCGCCTTCGAGCCGCTGCTGTCCGTTAAACCGGATGCCGGTGAAAGGGAAGTTTTTGAGCTTTTTGACAAGTACAACCTGCGCAGCCTTGTAGTGGTGAACGACGAGAAATGCCCGATCGGCGCCATCACCGTTGACGACATCGTCAGCCGTATGCGAGCGAAACTTTAGCGGTTCAGTGCGGCGTAAGCACCTAAATACTTGCAATAAGAATGGGTAAGGAAACACCGAAGTGACTGCCCGCAGCACATTAACGGAGAAGTTTTCCCGCCTGGCGGATCGTGGCCGCCGGCTGAACCGCCACACCCGCCCGTGGCGGCGTCGTATTGCCATTTTTCTCGCGGTCGTCGGGCCAGGTCTGATCACGTCTAACGTCGATAACGACGCGGGCGGAATCAGCACCTACACGTCAGCTGGCGCGCAGTTCGGTTACACGCTGCTGTGGTCGCTGATTCCCATGGCGATTGCGCTGTACGTCAGCGAAGAGATGTGCGCCCGAATGGGCGTGGTCACCGGCAAGGGCCTTTCGGACCTGATCCGCGAAGAGTTCGGATTCCGCTCCACATTTTTCGTGATGCTCGCGGCTCTGTTTGTGGACCTGGCGAATACCGTGGCGGAGTTTTCCGGTGTGGCGGAAGCTTCCCAGGTCATGCACGTAAGCAAATACATTTCCGTGCCGTTGGCGGCTATCGCGGTGTGGCTTTTGGTGATTTATGGTACGTACCGGTCGGTCGAGAAAATTTTTCTGGTAGCGTGCGGCTTTTATCTGTCCTACATCTTGTCCTCATTCTTGGCGAAGCCCGATTGGATATTGGCGGCCCACGAAACCTTGCTGCCTTCAATACACCTCAATGCGCCGTACATTCTGATGCTGATCGGCCTGGTAGGCACCACGATCGCGCCCTGGCAATTCTTTTATCTTCAGGCCGGTTTCGTGGAAAAGCGCGTCGGGCCGCGTCAATACAAGCACGCGCGCATGGACGTGCTCGTCGGCAGCATCTCGTGCATGGTAATCGTGTTCTTCATCATCGTGGCTTGCGCTGCCACCCTTAACGCGCACGGTCTCGTCAAGATTTCCAGCGCGGGAGAAGCCGCGCAAGCGTTGATACCGCTAGCTGGAAAATGGGCGGGTTGGCTCTTTGCCTTCGGGCTGCTGAACGCTTCTTTGTTCGCGGCGTCCATCTTGCCGCTGTCGACCGCGCACGTGATTTGCGAAGGGCTCGGGTTTGAGGCCGGCCTGGACCGCAAATTCAAGGAAGCGCCAGCGTTCTATTCGCTGTACACCATGATCATCGTGGTCGGAGCGGGAATCATCCTGATTCCGAAAGCGCCGCTTTGGAAAATCCTAATCTACTCGCAGGTGGGCAACGGTATCTGGCTGCCCATCGTGCTGATTTTCATTTTATTGCTGATCAATCGTCGCGACTTGATGGGCGAGCACACCAATTCGTTGACTTTCAACGTCATAGCCTGGGCCATGAGCATCATCATGATCCTCCTCACCTTCATTCTTGTGTACGTTGCGATCTTCAATCCATCGGCGGCCGGACTTTCGGGATAATGCTGAGCGGCGCAATCCAGGCAGTGCAGAGACTTCGCGGGTTGCGTGCCAAATCCTGCTATGCTATTTTCGCTCGCGTGACGATATCGAGCTTTTCCCGGTGAAATCAACTGAATTACTGAAAGATGCCGATCGTGAGGAAGCGGCGCTTCTCGAAAAACTCGATCTGAATCGCCTGCCGAATCACGTCGCGATCATCATGGATGGCAACGGCCGTTGGGCTGGCCGGAGACACCTGCCGCGCATCGCGGGGCATCGCGCCGGAATGAAAGCGACGCGCGACGTAGTCGAGACGTGCGCGAGTTTGCACCTGCCTTGCCTGACGCTGTACGCGTTTTCGCTGGAAAATTGGAGGCGGCCACAAACCGAAGTCGATTTCTTGATGCGTCTTCTCCGCGAATACCTCAAGCGCGAATTGCCGTCGCTTCGCAAAAATAATATCCGGTTACGTTTCATCGGACGCCTCAGCGAGCTTCCCCAAGGCGTCCGCACTGATATCGACGATGCGATGCGCCTGACCGGGCAGAACACTGGAATGAGATTGGTTGTCGCCCTCAACTACGGCGGACGCGCTGAGCTTACCGATGCCTTCAACGCGCTGCTCGACGAAGCTCGCGCAAAGCAATCTGGAGATTTTCGCGCCGACGAACAAATGATTTCCAGCCGCTTGTGCACCGCGGGCTTGCCCGATCCCGATCTGCTGATCCGAACGAGCGGCGAAATGCGCGTGAGCAATTTTCTTCTCTGGCAGATCGCCTACGCCGAAATCTACGTCACGGAGACCCTCTGGCCTGATTTTTCACGAGCGCGCCTCCTCGATGCGCTCATCGACTACCAAAAACGCGAGCGGCGCTACGGCGGCCTGACTCCGGCGCAAGTGCCCGTAAGCGGCGCGAGCCCCGAGAGGCCCGCTAATACACCAGCGAGTGATGCTGAATCCCGACGCGAACAGTTGTCCGCCAACGCGACGCGGCAGGGACGGTTTTAGCTCCAGATGCTTGCGCGCGTCCTGACGGCCTGCGCCCTGATTCCCATCGTCGTTGCGCTGGTCTGGTGGGCGCCGCCTCTGCTGCTGGCTGCGGTCGCTGCGATCGTCGCGCTATTGGCGGTGGTGGAATTTTTCAACTTGGGCGAACGCGTCGGGCTCCGTCCATTCCGAAAATGGACCATGCTCTGCGCCCTTGCGCTGTTTTACGCCCAATATTCGCAGGGGCTCATGGAAACGCATTCGTTCGGCCATGGTGTGTCGATCGTCGAAGTTCACGCCGTTGGTGCGATTTCTATTCCAGCCGTTTTTTTGGTTTTCGTCTTCGGTGCGGCCGCAATCGTGCTGGCCATGCGCCGACCGCTGCACGAGTCTTTGCCATCGCTTTCGATCAGCTCGGCGGCGCTTCTCTTCATCGCGTTTCCATTCAGTTTCCTGGTGCGGCTCGATGAAATGGGTGAAACAGGGCGCGCCTTGGTTCTGTTCACCCTGGTTCTGATTTGGGCTGGCGATACGCTCGCGTACTTCACCGGGAAATCGATCGGCCGGATTCCCATGGCTGCCGCCTTGAGTCCTAAGAAAACTTGGGAAGGCGCTTTCGGAAATTTGATCGGATCGCTGTTGGTCGCTGTTGCGTTTTCATATTGGCTGCAGATCGATATTTGGGCGCTGATCGCTATCGCTGTTCTAGCGAATGTCGCAGGCCAGATGGGAGATTTGCTGGAGTCCGCCTACAAGCGAAGCGCCAACGTCAAGGATTCCGGCGGATTGTTGCCCGGCCACGGCGGCATGCTCGACCGCATCGACAGTTTAATTCTGGCGAGTCCCGTCGTGTGGGCCGCCTATCAGTGGCTCGCGACGCGCTAGGTTGATCCAACGCGAGACTCGGGCTTTAATTCGAAGAACCGCCGGCGAACAGGCGTCCGATCGCCACCAGCACCACGGCGCCCACTGTGGCCGCGGCCAAACTCGGCCAGAATCCCCAGGCTGGAATTCCAAGCCGCGTAAAAATCCATCCGCCGATTACCGCTCCGATCAGTCCTAGGATAATGTTAACGATGCAGCCGAAGCCGTGACCGCGGGTGATCAAGCCGGCAATCCACCCGGCCAGCAGCCCAATAATTATCCATGCGATCAATCCTCTGGGCGCAACGCCTAGGACAAGCACATGGTGTTGCAATAACGCCATGCTCGCTGAAATGTTCATCTGCATTCTCTCCGGCGGTTCCGGCTTGCGATCCCTGTTCCAAGCATTTATATCTCAAATAAGCTTCTACCACGTCGCTAATTCTTCTAGCGTCATCGAATTGTCGCGCCTTGCCGGCCCTCAGAGTATTTCGCATTTTTCCCAAAATGTTCTTTCGTTTGCCTCCTCATCTGTACTATCAATGAGGCGCGCCAAACCGAACGACCCGCTCTTTTTCGCTCGAAGCGGAACCTACGTATCAGCGAGGAATACTGAATGCCGAAAAAAAAAGGCGCCACCGGCCGAGTCCTGCACGATCCGGTGAAGGACCGCCTCACTCCCATCTATCCGCTCGACCTTTCCAAGGTTCACACCATCGACGATTTAGTGCGTGCTATGGGACGAACCGCATTTACCGGGCGCCAAATCGGCGACGCGGCGGATGTGTTGGAATCGATGGCGCGCGACAAGGATTGCTTCGTCGTCTTGACTCTTTCGGGTGCCTTGACCGTGGCGAAGATGGGATTGATTTTCTGCGATCTCGTCGATTCCGGCATCGTCAAGGCGATTGTCTCCACGGGCGCACTGATGGCTCATGGTCTCGTGGAAGCCACCGGGCGTTCCCATTTTCGTTACGATCCGAAGATGGACGATCGCGAGCTCTTCTTCGCCGGTTACAACCGCGTTTACGATTCCCTCGAGCCGGAAATAAACCTGGATCACGTGGAAGAAGTCGTCGATCGCATTCTGGATGGCTGGGACGAGAACGAGACTGTCTCCAGTTGGCGCCTGCATAAGCGCATTGGCGAGTATCTGCAAAAGCACGCCAAGGGCCGCGGTATTTTAAAAAGTTGTGCTGAAAAAAATGTACCGGTGTTTGTTCCGGCATTCACCGACTCGGAGCTTGGCATCGACTTCGCTCTTCATCAGCGCCAGCGCAAAATGGCGGGCAGACCACCTCTCGAATTCGACGGCTTCGACGATTTCGAACGCTACGCCTCCACGATGCTTGCCACCAAGCGTATGGGCATTTTTACCGTTGGTGGCGGTGTTCCGCGCAATTGGGCGCAGCAATTCGGCGTTTACGCGGAACTCCTGGCGCGCCGCGGCTACGAAAAATTGCCGCTCAAGCGTTATAACTACGGTCTGCGCATCTGTCCCGAGCCGGTCAATTGGGGCGGTCTTTCGGGCAGCACGTATACCGAAGCGGTCTCTTGGGGTAAGTTCGTTCCGCCGGAGGAAGGCGGCAAATTCGGAGAAGTATTCGATGATGCGACCGTGGCGCTTCCACTCATCGTTGGCGCCGTTTTGCAGCGCGTTGGCTACCTTAAGAAGCGTCCCGGAAAGCGCTAGCGCCGACTCGGAAGGTACACGCGCGCCAGAACCACGTCGAAACCGTCTGGATAGCGAATACTAGGCGGGAACTTTGGAGCAAAAATCTAGTCGTCGTCGCTGAGCAGGATTGCCGCTGACAAAACCGTGGTCCACAGGCCGCGCTTATCTCCCACGGCCGATTGCGTGATGTTCATGGTGCGGACAATCTTGTTGGAAATACGGTAAACCTCTTTTTTCTCGTCCCACGACAAATCCGGATCGAATTCCACGTTTAGCGTGGTTGCCAGCATCTCGGCTGCAAGCTCTTCGGTGTACTCGCCGGCCACTTCCTCCGTCTCGCCGAACGAATGATGCTCCGAAAGATACCCGTACATTGACTTATCGCCCGGCAGCGCCAGTCCCACGCCGGCGGCAATCAACCGATGCGGCTCGCGCGTCTGATTTTCGCTGATCACCGTGAACGCCACCTGTCCTGGCTTCAGATGCTTCAGCCCTTCGGCGCGCGAAATCAGTTTGCAGTGTGGGGGAAAAATCGACGAAACGCGGACGATGTTGCACGCCGCGATACCCGCGTTCCGCAGCGCCAGTTCGAAGCTCGACAGGCGCTCGCGGTGTTTTCCAACTCCCTTGGTGAGAAAAATCTTCTTCGCGACAAACGCCATGTGTCGAGCCGGGTAGCGGTGCCTCCGTTGGTTTGATTGGAAAAAAAGGAGCGTCGGAAAATTAACAAGCAGCCGTAGTGATGTCAATCATTATTCGCGTTCGGAACGTTACGGCCACGTTACTGTCGTGCATGCCCACGCCGGCCTCGCCAACGCGCGACCATCTTTCCGAAGCAGCCCGCCGAGCATCGCGTAAGAATCTCTCTGAGAGCTTTACAGCGTTCTCAGCCCGATTCCCTCACGCCTTTCCGCTTAGAATTACGCAAGGTGCGAGCGCCTCGCAGACCACCGTTAGCTCGCGCAACTGGGCGCGCGTGAAGTCTGGCCCCGCCTCGGATCCTTCACTCCCTTTTCGCGACACCTGCAGTACGCCAACCACGCGCGTCCCCAGCCTGATCGGCGCACTCATGATTTTCTGAATCGGCTCGCCGCGCTTGTCCTCTCCGATCGGCACTCCCTCAAACACCGAGGCGTGCGGCACCATCGAGAAGTGATTCACCACCTCTGCGCGACCGTCGCGAGCCGTTCGTACTGCGAGAGAGCTGATGCTGGTCAGCGGAATCTCGCCCACCGGACGGAGATTATCGGGAGCCAGGAATCGCAGCGCGCGCTCGTCCGCAGTGAATCCTAAAATGGCCACTTCGTGTGGACGCACTCCGAAACTCTTGGCGATCAAGTCCACCGCGCGGTTCAGTCGCACCGCCTCGCCCTCGCCGCCCACGCGCGCAAGTTCGCCCACCCATTTTTTCAGCTCTTCAATATGCTCGCTTGCCATTCGCTGCGATGCTCTAAGGCGCGGAGTCTACCATAATCCCAATTTAGTAAAGCTTGGAACTCGCTTAGAACTCGCTAAAATTCCCCGTCAAGTGTATCCACAGAAATACCGAAACGCAGCGGCTGCGGACGCTGGAAATATTCGTTCGCGCATCCGCGCCTTGCTAATCTTTCGCCGCTCACCTATACTTGAAAAAGCATCGATCACAACACTTTTCACCAGCGCAGCCGCCGGAATCCTGTATAGGCGCTTTGAATTAATCGCTGCGCGAGGAGTTTGCTCTCGGAGCGTGCATGGCATCTGCAGTCGGTGTGACCCGGACCAGCTACTTTCTCGATAAACTCCAATCTCTCAGCGGCGTTATTCCCATCGGCGCGTATCTGGCCGAACATTTTTTCGAAAATAGCTACGCTCTGGTCAGTCCTGAAAAGTACAACTACATCGCCTCCAAGCTGGAGACGGTCCCTTGGCGCGTTCCCATTGAATTTTTTCTCATCTGGTTGCCCATTTTATTCCACGGTTGCTACGGCCTGTACATTTGGTGGACTGGCAAGCCTAACGTCATCGGGCATCCCTGGATGGCCAATTGGCTGTACGTCCTTCAGCGATGGACTGGCATCATCGCTTTCGCATTTATCGGCTATCACGTTTGGACGGTTCGCTTCATGAGCCACGGCAAGACCACCTACGCTGATATCGCTCATTTCATGGCCAACCCCTGGATCGTAGCCATCTACGTCATCGGAATCTTGGCTGCGTCTTTTCATCTCGGCAACGGTCTTTGGAATTTTGCCTGCAAATGGGGACTAGCCATCACGCCGCAATCTCAGCGTGCCGCTGGCTGGTTCGGAGCCTCCGTCGCCGTGGTTTTTGCCATCGTGGGTCTTGCAATCATCGCCGGCTTCCGTTTTCACTGGATGCCCTTCGACACTTATCTCTGATGAAACAGCCCAAAATCATCATCGTTGGCGGTGGACTCGCGGGCCTGATGGCCACCATTCGCGTGGCTGAATTAGGCATCCCCGTTGATCTCTTTTCGATCGTTCCCGTCAAGCGTTCGCATTCCGTTTGCGCGCAAGGCGGCATCAACGCGGCCAAAAACCTGAAGGGCGAAGGCGATTCCACCTGGAAGCATTTTGACGACACCATCTACGGCGGCGATTTCCTGGCCAATCAGGCTCTGGTAAAGAATATGTGCGAGGCCGCGCCCGCGATCATTGACCTGCTCGATCGCATGGGTGTGATGTTCAATCGAACGCCCGAAGGGTTGCTCGATTTTCGCCGCTTCGGCGGCACGCTCTATCACCGGACGGCGTTCGCTGGAGCCACGACCGGCCAGCAGCTTCTGTACGCGCTCGACGAACAAGTTCGCCGCCACGAATCGCTCGACCGCGTGAAGAAATTTGAAGGCTGGACGTTTCTGTCCGCCGTTCTCGACGATGCGGGTATCGCTCGCGGAATCTGCGCCATGAATCTGCGCACCATGGACGTCCGCACCTTCCCAGCGGATGCGGTAATTTTCTGCACCGGCGGCATCGGCGCAATTTTCGGCCACTCTACCAATTCCGTTGTTTGCACTGGGTCAGCCCAATCCGCGCTATTTCAGCAGGGCGCTTTCTACGCCAACGGCGAATTCATACAGGTGCATCCCACCGCGATTCCTGGCGAGGACAAATGCCGCCTGATGAGCGAATCCGCGCGTGGTGAAGGCGGCCGCGTCTGGGTTCCCAAGCAGCCCGGCGACGCGCGAGCCGCCAAAGACATTCCTCAGAACGAGCGCTTCTATTTCCTCGAGGAGTGGTATCCGAAATACGGCAATCTCGTCCCGCGCGATGTGGCCACGCGCGCCATTCACAAAGTCGTTTTCGAAATGAAGATGGGGCTGCCAGGCGGCCCGGCCGTCTACCTCGATGTTTCGCACATCCCTCGCGAAGTCCTTAATCGCAAGCTCGAAGGCATCCTGGAGATTTACGAAAAATTCGTCGGAGTCGATCCGCGCGAAGAGCCCATGAAAGTTTTTCCCGCGATGCATTACACCATGGGCGGCTTGTGGGTTGACGACGAGCAGCAATCCACCAATTTGCCGGGTATCTACGCCGCCGGCGAATGCGAATATCAATATCATGGCGCGAATCGCCTAGGCGCGAACTCGCTGGTATCCTGCATCTACGGCGGTATGATCGCCGGGCCGTCGGCCGTCCGCTACGCGCGCAACCTCGAAAAAGGTTGCGACAGTGTCTCGTCCGAACTTTTCGAGCGCGAACGCATTCGCCAGCAGGATATTACCGACGGCCTGCTGCACCAGCAGGGCACCGAGAATCCCATCACCATTTGGCGCGAACTCGGTGAAGTGATGACGGAAAACGTCACCGTTATCCGTTACAACGCCAGCATCAAGAAAACGCTCAATAAGCTCGCCGAACTGAACGACCGCTACAAGAAAATCAATCTGCAGGACCGCACGCAGTGGTCGAATCAAACTCTGAATTTCACGCGCGAGCTGGGCAACATGCTGGTTCTCGCGCAGGTTATCGCGCTCGGCGCTCTGGAACGCAACGAGACGCGCGGCGCCCACTACAAGCCTGAATTTCCCGAACGCGACGACGCCAATTGGCTGAAAACCACCATCGCTCGCTATAGTTTCGGCAAGGTGTGTCTGGACTCCCAGAGCGTGGACACCTCTTTGATTCCGCCGCGCGAAAGGAAATACACCGCAGCGGGGTGATCTTATGCCAGAAAAAAAAGTCATCGTTCGCATCAAGCGCCGCCAGCGGCCTGATGAAGGCGTACGCTGGGAAGAATTTGAGCTTCGCTATCGGCCGCACATGAACGTCATTACATGCCTGCGCGATATCGCCGAAAAACCCATCACTCGCGACGGACGCGAATCATCGCCGGTCAGCTACGAAGCGAATTGCCTCGAGGAAGTCTGCGGCGCGTGCGCCATGATTATCAATGGCCAGCCGCGCCAAGCCTGCTCCGCGCTGGTTGATAATCTCGATCAGCCCATTCGACTCGAGCCGCTCACGAAATTTCCTTTGGTCCGCGATCTGGTGGTCGATCGCTCCAAAATGTTCGAGGACCTCAAGCGCACCAAGTGCTGGATTCCCATCGACGGCACCTACGACCTCGGCGAAGGCCCTCGCATGTCGACCGCCACGCAGGAAGCCGGCTACCCTCTCGCGCGCTGCATCACCTGCGGCAATTGCCTCGAAATTTGTCCCAAGGTCAACGAACACACCCAGTTCGTCG
>JBOGMW010000211.1:0-47246 GCA_050746805.1 Candidatus Acidiferrales bacterium
CTCAATCTGGACACCATGGAGACTTTTGGAATCCGTGGCGGACTGATCCACCAAGTCGAGGCTTTTCCGTTTGTCACGCTTCCCTACGGTCTAGGCAATGGTTGGACGGAAGGCTCGGGCCACTAACGCGCCGCCGAGGTGGGCGGGAAGGAGAAATCCGATGCGAGTGAAATTCTTCGTGATTTGCGCGGCGGGTTGCATGGCGCTGGCGCTGTCTGGCGGGCGCTTCGTTCCAAAGGCGTATGCCGCAGGCCCGGTACCCGCGGACTGCAACCGCGCCTGCCTGGAAAATCTAGCCAATGAATATCTGAACGCGCTGGTAGCCCACGATCCCAAGCAGTTGCCGCTCGCGGCGGATGTCCGCTACACGGAAAACGATCAGCCGATGGAGGTGGGAGACGGATTCTGGGGCACCGTCACCGCCGTCGGCCATTTCCGTCTCTGCTTTTCGGACGTGGTGATGCAGCAAATCGGCTGCATGGTCACCATGCACGAAGGCAGCAACTTGCTGCTCATGGGCATGCGTCTTCGCGTGCAACTTGGCCGCATCACCGAAATTGAAACTTCCTACTATCGTCAGGGCGGGGGCGGTCCGTCCGGCATTGCAGCGCTCGACGCCAGCACGCCCGATCCCATCTGGTCGCAGACGGTTCCCGAATCCCAGCGCGTATCTCGCGCGAGCATGATCGCGACCGCCAACAAATATTTCGCCAGCCTTGAGAACGACAGCGGCAAGGGCGACTATTCGTTTTTCGCCGACGATTGCAATCGCACCGAAAATGGCATGCAGACCACCAACAATCCTTCGATTTCGCCTAAGGCTGAGTTCAACGCCTTCGCGCTCGGTTGCAAAGCGCAATTCGCCAGCGGCTACTACGCCGTGGTCACGCGCATCTGGCAGCGCCGCTTTCCCATCGTCGATCAGCAGCGCGGCGTGGTGTGGGCCAACGTCACCTTCGATCAGAACGGCACCGTGCACACGATCAAGCTGACCAATGGCCAGACCGTTACAATGCCCGGCATTTTCAACAAGCCTTCCAGCATCCAGGTGACGGAATGCTTCAAAATTCGCAACGGCCAGATTCACCGGATCGAGATGGTTGGCTCCGGTTTGCCGTATCATCTGAATTCGCCGTGGGGCGGCATTAGCGACAAATGAGTCTTCACAAGGAAGGAATGCATCGTCTATGAATCGACTTCTCCGCATCACCGCTGTGGCTGCCGGCGCGTTGATCTTTAGCTCCGTGCTATCCAGCGCCGCTCGCGCGCAGGGGCCCAGGCCAACGGCCGGCACGGAATCCGGCATCGCGGTATTCGAGCAGCACTGCATGATTTGCCACGGCAATCCCAATGTCCCGCGCGCTCCGCAACCTGCGGTGATTCGCCAAATGTCTCCCGAGCGCATCTATACGGCGCTCACGACCGGCCTGATGAAAGCGCAGGGTTCGTCGCTCACTGAAGATCAGCGCAAGATGCTTGCCACATTTCTGAGCGGGCGACCGCTTGGCAGCCTGCAGCAGGGCGCCGCGAAAGACATGCCCAACCAGTGCGCGTCGAATCCTCCGCTTGCGCCTCCGGATTCGGAGCCAGGGTGGAATGGATGGGGAGTCACGCTCGCTAACACGCGCTTTGAACCGGCCGATGCCGCAGGACTGACGCCCGAGCAGGTGCCGAACCTGAAAGTGAAATGGGCCTTCGGAATTCCCAACGGCCTATCCGCCTACGGCCAGCCCACCGTGGTCTCCGGACGCGTTTTTGTCCCCACCGATATCGGTTATGTCTATTCGCTCAACGCGCAAACGGGCTGCGTTTATTGGTCGTACCAAACCGAGGGATACACGCGTACCGCAGTCACCGTACGCCCCGTGAAACATAATGGCGACACGAAGTACGCCGCCTATTTCGGCGACGGTCACTCCTTCGCTTACGCGGTGGACGCGCGCACTGGCAAACAGCTTTGGAAAACAAAAGTCGACGACGACTTTATCTCCCGAATCACCGCTGCACCCGCCGTATATGACGGAGTCGTGTACGTGCCGGTCTCTTCCTCCGAGGAATTTTCCGCGTCCGCGCCCGATTATCCCTGCTGCACGATGCGCGGCAACGTGGTGGCCTTGAATGCCAACACCGGCAAACTCATCTGGAGAACTTATCTCGTCGGCGTTCCGAAGCCCACGCAAAAGAATGCCGCCGGCGTGCAGCTTTATGCGCCGTCGGGCGGCGACGTTTGGGACTCGCCTACCATCGACACCAAGCGCCACGCGATCTACTTCGGCACCGGCGACGCGCAGGCTCGGCCCGTGCCAACCACCACCGACGCGATCGTTGCACTCGACATGAAGACCGGCAAGATACTCTGGCATTACCAGGCTGAGGAAAATGACGCATTCGTCGGCGGCTGCGGTCCCACCAACAAGTCCGCGAACTGTCCAAAGCCAAACGGCCCCGATCAGGACATTGGCAACTCGCCAATCCTTCGCACTCTCTCGAACGGTAAGCGCGTGCTCGTGTTCGGCACGAAAAACGGCCGCGTGATCGCGCTCGATCCCGACCACCATGGCAAAAAGCTTTGGCAGACCGAAGTCGCGCCGCCGGCGCAGCACCCCAGCCCGTTTTACAAGGAGTTGGATGGCATCGTCTGGGGCGGCGCGGCGGACGATCAGCACGTCTACTATGGTCTGCACGCCGGCGGCATGGTTGCCGTCGATCTGGCCACCGGCAAGGTCGATTGGTACTCATCTTTCGGTGAACCTGCGGGTCGAGTGCCAAACTCGGCGGCCACATCAGCCATCGCCGGAGTCGCGTTCGTGGGCGGAGGCGACGGCAAAATCCATGCCGTCTCAACCACCGACGGGCACGAGCTGTGGACCTACGATACCGCGCATGCGTATGACACCGTAAATAAGGTTCCGGCGCATGGAGGTGCAATCGACGGTGCCGGGCCAGCGATCGTCAATGGCATGCTCTACATCGGCTCCGGATATGCCGTTGTTGGCTCAAAGACGGGTAATGTACTTATCGCTTTTTCCGTTGAATGACCGGCTTGTGAGTGGTCCGGCAGGCCATGCTATACTTGCTCGCCCGTACCTCGGGAGCAGCGACTTGTCGGGAGGACGGGAAGTGGGCCGCTTGCACTCATAAGCTTGCCCCGGAGGTGTTTTTATCCCTGAGCGAAGTGGTGTTGGAGGTCTTCGCGTTAACGAGCGCATTCGCGCCCGCGAGGTCCGGTTGATTGATGACGCGGGGGGCCAACTTGGCGTCGTGTCACTGTTCGACGCCATGAAGAAGGCGCGCGAAGCCGGCCTGGACGTAGTGGAAATCTCACCCAATGCCGTGCCTCCGGTCTGCAAACTCGTGGACTACGGCAAGTTCCTCTACGAACAAAGTAAAAAGGCCCACGAGGCCAAGAAGCATCAGAAAAGCTCTCATATTAAGGAAGTGAAGTTTCGCCCCTCGACCGCGGAGCACGATTACCAGGTGCGGAAAAACCAGATCGTGCGGTTTCTGGGCGAGGGCTTCAAAGTGAAGGCCATGATTTTCCATCGCGGCCGCGAAATGGCCCACCAGGACGTGGGCCGATCCAAGATGGAGCGCTTGCTGAAAGATATTGGCGACCACGCGCAGGTTGAATTTGGTCCGCGTATGGAGGCGAATATCCTGCTGGCGCTGCTGGCGCCCAAAAAGGGAGCGTCGGCTCCGTCGCCTTCGCGCTCGCAATCCGTAGCTGAAGGCGCAGCCTGAAAATTTTCTGATCCGAGGAAATTGTGAAGAAGAATAAGAAAGCAAAGCTGAAGACGCATCGCGGCGCCGCCAAGCGCTTTAAGATTACTTCCACCGGCAAAGTTATGCGCTGGCGCTCCGGGAAGCGCCACTTGCTCGGCACGAAAAAGCCGCGCCGCATGCGCAACCTGCTCAACAAAGTGGAAGTGAATCCCGCGGATGTGCCGAACGTCCGCCGCGCGCTGCCGTACGGCATCAAGTAACATACGGTTGTTCCGGGTACCGCGCTGTTTGCATTGGTGCGCAAGGGACTTTGAGTTTTAGGCCGTCCGGCACATAATCGAGTGTCGGAAAGGCTTTTCTGTGTCAGGCAGGGCGCAACGGGTGCCTGCCGGCCAGATTCGTGGGCCACTGAATCACGGCCCGCACCGTATTACGAGAGACAAACCCGTCCTGCCGTCGCGCATTCCTGCGAACCGGCTGGGCCTGGTTTGTCTCCCCATTAAAATTTTGATTTGACTGGCGCACACCGAATTCTGCTAACTCGGTGGAGCGCGCACCAGGAGAACACTGAAATGGCTCGAGTAAAACGAGGCACCAAGCGTCGCGCGCGGCGCAAAAAGCTGTTGAAGCATGCCAAGGGATTTTTCCTTACCAAGAGCAAGCTCTACCGCTCCGCAAAAGAGGCGGTGAATCGCTCGTTGCGCTATAGCTACCGCGACCGCCGCACGCGTAAGCGCGATTTCCGCACACTTTGGATTCAGCGTATCGGCGCCGCCGCGCGCAACAACGGCCTCAGCTACAGCCAACTCGTTCACGGCTTGAAGGTCGGCGGGATCGATATCGACCGCAAGATTCTGGCGGACATGGCCGTGGCCGACGCTGAAGGATTCGCGGCGCTGGTCGCTTCGGCCAAGCAGCACATTGCATCTGCTTCGAAGCAGCCAGCCGCTTAGCACGTACTGAAAGTTTAGGCGCCCATCCTCCGCGAAGGATGGGGTCTACGACACCGGATGTAGGGTCACGAACATTGCGGCGTTCGCAACCTGCGCTTTCGACTTTATAGCGCCATCTTTCAGCTTGGTAGTTTTTCACCATGATGACCATCGACCCAACAGCCCAAACGTTCGCTCAGCTGGGTGACGCTGCTCCCGAACAGGTTGCCCTGCGTTTTGCGGAAGTTCGCCAGCGCTTCGACTCTGAAATCGCGCTCGCCTCCGCCGCCAGCGATTGGTCCGCATTCGTCGCGCAATGGACCGGCCGCAAATCTGGCGCGCTCACTCGCATCGCCGACAACTGGCTGAAACCCGCGCCGTCGCAATTGAAAAAAATCGTCGGCCAGGAATTTCAGAAGCTCAAAGCGCACGTCGAATCCACCCTCGAAACGAAGCGCAAAGAAATCGAATCCGCCGCTGAGCAATCCGTTGCGGCGCGCGATCGCATCGACCTTTCGCTTCCCGGAGTGGGGCGCGATATCGGCACGCGGCATCTGATCCGCCAAACTTACGAAGAACTGCAGCGCATTTTCCTCTCTATCGGCTTTAGCGTGGTCGAAGGCCCGGAAATCGAGACGCCCTATTACAATTTTGAGGCGCTCAATATTCCGGAGCACCATCCGGCGCGCGACAATATGGACACCTTTTATATCGAAGGCCCGCCTGCCGGACGGACAGGATCTCGCGGGGGCCATCTTCTGCGCACGCACACGTCGCCCATGCAGATTCGCACCATGGAAAATCAACCGCCGCCAGTGCGCATCATCGTGCCGGGGAAAGTCTATCGCCGCGATAATCCGGACGCCACTCATGGCTACATGTTCCATCAGATAGAAGGTTTGGCTGTCGATACGGACATCACCTTCTGCGATTTCAAGGGCACCGTCGAATATTTCGTCCGCGAATTTTTCGGGCCGAAAGCAAAGACGCGGCTGCGCCCCAGCTATTTCCCGTTCACGGAGCCTTCCGCGGAAGTGGATGCCACCTGCCACGTATGTGGCGGCAGGGGATGCCGTGTCTGCAAATTTTCCGGCTGGATCGAATTATTCGGCGCGGGCATGGTGAATCCGGCGGTCTACGGCTTCGTCAAGAATGGCTACGATGCCTCGAAGCACTCCGGCTTCGCGTTCGGCATGGGCGTGGACCGCCTCGCGATGATGAAATACGGCGTCACCGAATTGCCGCTGCTCTACCAGAACGATGTCCGCTTCCTCCGCCAGTTTCCCTGATCGGCGTGCCCGCGCCAATCAAAGTCGAACTCGTACCTCATTCCACCGATTGGGCAAGGATGGCTCGCGAGGAGATCGCGCGAATTTCACCCACGTTCGGTTCGAATCTCATCACGGTTCACCACGTCGGTTCGACGGCGATACCGGGAATCTGCGCCAAGCCAATCCTCGATCTGTTGCCCGAAGTGATCGCGTTGGATGCTCTCGACCACGCGGAATCCTCGCTGGAAAAGCTGGGCTACGACTGGTGGGGCGAATACGGAATTGCAGGCCGTCGCTACTGCACTCGAAGCGATTCGAGCAGCGGGCGTCGCATGATCCAATTGCACAGCTTTCAAACCGGGCACCCTGAAATCGCGAGGCACCTCGCGTTTCGCGACTATTTGCGGGCGAACCCCGACGTAGCTCTGGCTTACGATCAAGAGAAGCGCCGTTGCCGCGATCTGCATCCCGAAGATTCGCACGCGTACACCGACGCGAAGACGCCGTGGATCGCATCCGTAATGCCGCGCGCACTTGCCTTCTGCAGGAGCGCAAGCAAGGTTAACGGTTCGCGAGACTAGCGATATTCCCCAAGCCAAGCAATCGCTCGTCGGCGGTCACGAGTGTCAGTCCCAGCACCTCGGACGTAGCTGCCCTCCCATCCAGAGGCGGTGAAGGCTGAGGTGCCCAAGTGCAGTTGCGCGG
Source organism: Candidatus Acidiferrales bacterium (assembly GCA_050746805.1). GTDB lineage: Bacteria > Acidobacteriota > Terriglobia > Acidiferrales > UBA7541 > Palsa-295. The sequence goes on from JBOGMW010000211.1 coordinate 6,632, forward strand.
ACATTGGCGAGGATTGTACCGCGGGGCGCAAATCTTCAGCTTGATTCAATACAACTTCGCGCGAGTGAAGCAGCGCTAGCGGAAGTGCGCTGACGCGCACTCGCGGGCGTCGCAGCTAAAGCTTCGGCTCCCTGAATTGCGAGAAGCGCGCTACGACCCCTAAACGCGAGCGTTTTGGGGAGCCCGGAAGATCGCGCGCGAATTTGGCTTTGCGATCGGGCTTAAAGCGCGTGCTGCCCCAGACTGAAAGCCCGGCGCGGCACAATTCTGTATGGCTGAGGCTGGCATTCCGCCTTCGCGCTCTGCGCTTGGACGCGACAGGTTCGCCATCGCACGCAGTTTGCGCGGACTAATGTTTCGCGGGCATCTGTTCTAGGATTTGTCCGACCTTTTGAATTTCCTGGCCGTAGCCGGTCCAGTCGCCTTGCCGCAGATCCTGTTGGGCCTTTTCGTAATGCTGGTTGGCCTGCTGGATCATGTTTTTCAGCGATTCGGGAATAGCTTTTCCAGGCGGCGGAGCGGCCGTTGGACCGCTCGTTAACGTGGCTCCCGCCGTTTCAGTAGATGCGCCTGATTGGCCGCCAAAAATCACGTTCAAGGCGTCCGCTAGCGACGGCTCCATCACGGCGTGGTCCGAGTAGGCCACAATCACGCGCTTCAGTTCGGGGATAGAAGAGCCACCCTGCGCGGCGAGGTAAAGAGGTTCCACGTACATCACGGCGTTCTGTACCGGAACCACCAGCAACGTGCCGCGAATTACCTTGGATCCGCCCTGGTCCCACAACGTGAGTTGTTGCGAGATCGCAGGACTTTGGTTCACGCGCGATTGAATCTGTTCGGGGCCGTATATCAGCTTTTCCTTGGGAAACGTGAAAACCAGAACTTTGCCGTAGTCGTTTCCGTCGCAGCGCGCCGCCATCCAGGCGATCATGTTGTTCTTGCGCGCGGGCGAGAAGGGGACCATCAGAATAAACTCTTCGGTTTTCCCAACCTCGGGCAATTTCATCACCGCGTAATACGGGCTCATCGGCGTGGATGATCCGTTGACGGTGCGCCCGGAGACGCGCCACAAATCTTCCTTGCTGTAGAACACGCTGGGGTCCGTCATGTGATAGACGGCGTATTTGGCCGCCTGAATGGCGAAGAAGTCCTGCGGATAGCGGATGTGTGCGCGCAGGTCCGTGGGCATATCCGAGAGCGGTTGAAAAACGCCGGGAAAGATCTGTTGGTAGGTCTGGATCAGTGGATCGGAAGGATCGGCGACGTAGAACTTCACCGTTCCGTCGTAGGCGTTGATGGTGATCTTGACGGAGTTACGGATGTAGTTGCCAACGCCGTCGGTAGGCTCGGAGTAAGGATAGTCGCCGGAGGTGGTGTAAGCGTCCACGATCCATTGCAACGAACCATCGTCCGCAATCACCAGGTAAGGATGGCTGTCGTACGACAAAAAGGGAGCTAGCGTTTCCACTCGCTGCAGAACCCGGCGGTACATCATGATGCGGCTGCCGGGTTGCAGATAGCTGGAAAACAATATGTTTGTTTCGCCGAAGCGCAGCGCAAACAGCAGGCGCTTCCACAAGCCGCCCATCGGCACACCGCCCGAGCCTTTGTACACGCTGTAGACGTTGTCTTCGCCGGATGGGTAATCGAATTCCTTGGCCTTGGTCCGCACCAGGCAATAATTGTTGGAAAGTTGCCCGTAGTAGATCTCCGGACGCGTGACCTTCAAAGAAATCGACGACGCCGGCGGAATATCCTTGATGAACAGCACCGGCATACCGTCCGGCGTGGACTCGTTCACCGGGCCGAGGCAGAGTCCATATCCGTGCGTGTAAATCAAATGCTGGTTCACCCAGTTGGGATCGGGCAAGCTCTGCGCCGAAAGCTCCCGCGCCGAAAGAGACACTTCGCGCAGTTGGGAATCAATGTTGTAGCGGTCGTAGTACACATTCGCGAAATCGTAGTAGGTGCGGATCTCCTGAAGCTGCTGAAAGGTGGTCAGCTGCGGCCCGGAATCCCACAAGCGCAGATTCCGCATTGTGGCGGTGTTTTGCTGGACGGACGAGGCCGTCAGGTCCTGGATCGCCGGAAAATTCCGCTCGTCAAATTTGTCGAGCCCGTACGCTTGGCGCGTAAACTCGATATTGCGCGTGATGTATGGCTGCTCCCTTTCCAGTTCGCTAGGCGCGACCACGTACGATTGCACCACTGCCGGGACGATCCATCCGCCCAGAATGGCCACGCCGATTACTGCGCCAAGGGAATACGCCGCGGGCCGAATGCGGCCCTGCTGCGCCCCCGCGAAAAAAGCAATCGCCGTAATTACGCACAGCACCAGCTGGATCCAAAGAACCGGCCACGACACGTGGATGTCTGTATATCCCGCGCCGTACACAAGTCCCGTCGGCGCGTACACCAGGTCGAACATGCCCAGCCGCGCGCGCCAGGCGAATAGCAGGAATAAAAGCCCTCCCAAAACCATTAGGTGGCGGCGCGCATTGCGGCCCACCCCCACTCCGTTCGGGGTTACCCAAATGCCGCCTTCGACGAAATACCACGCCGCCGCCGTCAGCAGGCTCGCTGCCACGATGATTAGCGCGCTATGGTACAGAAAGAACTCAAACGGCAGCCGGAATAGGTAGAAACTCAGACTCAAGCCAAGGATCGGATCGGTTTGCGCGATGTGCACCCCATGCGTCGCGAAGAGATACTCGTTCCAGTGTCCCGCCGACCATGTGCCGACCAGCCAGGCTAGGAACACCAGAGCGAGACCGATCAGGCGGCGAAATAAGCCCGGAAGCTTCTCGGCGGAAGGAATGTTGATCGTCCCGGCGACCGTCAGATATCCCGAACGGTGCGCTACTCCGCGCGCCGCCCACAGGTTCAGTCCCGTAAGCAGCAGGAATACGATCCCGCCGATAACTCCCAGCGCAATCTGCGTCCCCAAAACCTTGCTGAATAGCTCGCCATAACCGGTGTGACTAAACCACATCCAATCGACCAGCAATCCTACGCCGGACGAGAAAAGCGGAACCACGATAGCGAAAAGTACAAAAAGTGCGGCGATGAGCAATGCCAAACGATATTTCCTCAAGTCAATTCTCCGGCGTCATCTGAACACACACAGCCTCGCCTGTCAAAACTTCCCTGAAAAAAGTCACGGCGGCAAGGCTGCGAAATTTCGCTTGTTGACGTGTGTCTTTTCCGCGTGTAACGCCCCGTTTTAGCCTGGTAGCTTTTCTGCCACGCTGCCATTCTGGGGCGATCTGAAAAAGAACGCCAAAAGTCCCTCTGGCGCAGACCGCCGTTGCCGCCGTCAAAATACCCATTGACAGAGTATATCGACATCAGATATATCGCATGTCGATCATGAAAGACGACCTCAAATCCTACCTGCCGCTTACGTCCGCAACCCTGCACATCATGCTGGCGCTCGCCGCCGAGGACCGCCACGGCTATGCCATCATGCAGGAAGTGGCGCGCCAATCCGCGGGCCAATACAAGCTCGGTCCCGGAACTTTGTACGAAAATCTCGACAAGCTTGCCGCGCGCGGCTTCGTGAAAAGGGCCCCGTTGCGTTCGCCCTTCGACGATCCTCGCCGCCGATATTACCGTCTGACAGAGCTGGGGCGCCAAGTCCTCTCGGCCGACGTCGAACGCCTGAAGTCGGTCATCAGGGAAGCCAAGCTCTATTTGTCATCCGGGGAGTCGAGTCGATTGTGACAAGCCGCCTCATCTATCGGATTTTCATTCGAATGCATCCCTCCAATTTTCGGGAACAGCATGGCGACGAAATGCTTTGCATCTTCGATGAATCCCCGCCCGTGGAAATCCGCCGCCTGCTTGCAGACGCATCGCTCTCGTTTGCTCGTCAGTGGGTTTTTCATTCCGCGTGCTGGAAATATGCGGCGGGGGCCGCTATCAGCTGTCTTCTCGTTCTCGCCTGCGGCTATTCCACGTCGCAAGCTTTCAGGTGGAACTCGCTCTGGCGCGCCCCACGCCATGCCGATCTTCTCGGTCTTTATCCCGCGCCCGATCCCGGTTTCAATGAGTTTGAGTTCGAGCGCGAAGCGCAGCAGGCGGTCGAGATGCTGGCGAGCTATATTCGCGAAGAGGGAAACCGCCGGCACGATCGCGCGAATCGCCCTGTAGGCGTGCCTAACGTCAACCTGCCCCCGACGAGCGAGTCCGACACTCGCGACTGATTATGATCGCTCTCGAAGCGCGCGGACTGCGAAAGTGCTACACGGCGGTGCCAGCGGTCAGCAACGTCAGCTTTTCTCTGGAGAGTGGCGAAATTCTCGGCTGCCTCGGACCCAATGGCGCAGGCAAGAGCACCACCGTTCGCATGCTGACCGGCTTGCTCGAACCGACCCGCGGGCAAGTGCTCTCTTTCGGCGTCGATATACATCGCGACCTGATGGCGTATCGCCGCCGCGTCGGCTATGTACCCGAAGGAGCCGACCTATACCCTTTCCTTTCTGGTTGGGAATTCCTCGAACTTGTAGGCACTCTGCGCGGCATGGATCGCAAAACATTTGAGCAAAAAGCCAACGATATGCTCGCGCTGCTTTCGCTTCATAGCTATCGCCACGCATCGATCGCGTCTTACTCGAAAGGTATGCGCCAGCGCATTCTCTTGATTTCCGCGCTGCTCGATGATCCGGAGATTCTGATTCTCGACGAGCCGCTTTCCGGCCTCGACGCCGTTTCCGCGCTTATCGTCAAGGAGCTGATCAAGACGCTTGGCGCGCGCGGCAAGGCCGTCTTTTATTGCTCCCACGTTTTGGAAGTGGTGGAGAAAATGTGCTCGCAAGTTATGATTTTGAGAAGCGGAAGCGTAATCGCCCACAGTTCTACCTCCGATCTCCGCCAGAAACTTGGGGAAGCGTCACTAGAACAAGCTTTCGTGCATTTGGTCTCCGATCGCGACGCGGAAGAAACCGCCCGCAGCATCGCCGACGTGATCGGCGCCGCGTGATATGTTTACGAACTTCTCGGAACGATGGGTCGATCGCTGGAGGCGCCGGCCGTTCTCGCGTCTGGTTCACCATGCGGTCCACCGAGTATTCTCCGGCAGCGAGTCCGCTGAACCGGGCGAGCTCGACCTCAGCATTGGGACCATACTGGCCGTGCTTGCCGCGCCCGGCGCGATTGCGTCCCTGATTCTTTCCGACCGTTACGGCTCGCTGTTTAGGTTCATACGCGGCCAGCAAATTGGTTTCAACCCGTACACCGCATCTGTCTCCGACGAATACTTTTTTATCGTCTTAGCTGTGGTCGTTCCCGCCGCTATCGCCGTCTGGAAATGGGACCGCCTTCTGCCTGACAGGCGCGATTTTCTCAATCTGGCGCCGCTTCCAATCCCCGGCCGCGCCAATTTCTTCGCCAACGTTTCCGCGATTCTGGTCTTAGCGTTGCTTCTTTCCATCGACGTAAATGCAGTTTCCTGCGTGCTCTTTCCGGTCTTCGTCACCGAGCAAGATCCTTTCGGCGTTTTTCTGAGTTTTTTCGTCACACACGCTTTCGTGGTGTTGTTGGCAAGCGCCTTTGGATTTCTCTCCGTTTTAGCGGTTCTGGGCGCGATGATGGCCATCTTGCCCTACCGCGTTTTCCGGAAATCCTCCTTTTACGTTCGGTGTGGACTCCTTTTCTACCTCGTCGCCTTGCTGACAACCGCGCTCACCGTTCCCCGAAAATTTCCGGCTCTCGCGCATGTTTCGCGTCCATGGATTCGCGTGCCGCCGCCTGCCTGGTTCCTCGGCCTTTGCGAGTCGATGCGCGGGCTTCATCGGCCGGTATTTGCGTCGTTTGATTCGGCTGCTCTGTGGGCGCTTGCGCTGGCGCTGTTGTTTTCCGTGGCGGCTTTCTCTCTGAGTTATCGCCGGTGCTATCTTCGCAGTGCGGAAATGGTCGAATCGCGCCCGCCGGGCGGATCGCCGGGTTCATTCGTGTTTCGCGGTTTTGATCGCGTCTTGTTCAAAAACTCCTTCGAGCGCGCCTGCTACCGATTCGTGTTGCGGACATTGTTTCGCAGCCAGGAGCACGCATTCGTCTTTGGAGCGTTCGCCACCATCGGCGTAATACTCGCTCTGCAAAATCTCCTCCCGCGGCTGGCGGCGCAAAAGCCATCTGCAGGTCCCATTCCCCCGCCAGAAATTCTTTCGATCCCCCTTATTCTCGGTTTTTTTCTAGTTCTCGGCATGTACTCTGCGTTTTCAATTCCCGCAACGCTCCGTTGCAATTGGATTTTTCGTTTCCACGTCGATCAAAAGAATCACCACGCTTCGTCCTTGGCCCGCAAAGTGGTTTTCACTTTTCTGGTTCCGCTGCTCTTTGCGCCCTGCCTCGCTCTCTACTCGTATTTTTGGGGCTGGCATGTCGGGGTGTTGCACACCACCTTGGTTGCCGCGTGGTGCGCTCTGTTGCTCGAAGGCTTGTTGCTCAAATTCCGAAAAATTCCATTTACGTGTTCCGTGGCCGGGTTCAAAGATCGCGCCATCGTCACCGCCCTGCTCTTCCTGCTCGGCTTCTTCGCTTTCACCTCAGTCACCGCAACCGTCGAAAACTGGGCGCTAGCCGATCCAATTTTATTCGTAGGGGTTCTGCCGATCGTGGCGGGGTTGTTTGCCCTTTTCCGCCATCAGCGCGAAGGACTGATCGAAAGCGACCGCCGCCTCACCTTCGAGGAAAAATCTGCTCCCGTCGTCGAATCCATGAACCTCGTTCGCTAGCACACCAGGTCGGGATGATTTTGCTTGATCCATCTTTCTGCCTCCGAGCGTATCTGCAGAGCTAAGGCGAAGCCGCGGGCCACTTCCGCTTCCGAAACGGAGCCGCTCACTTCGTAGGAACTCTGATTGCGCTTCTTTCGGAACGCATCGAGGCGCGGGATCAGTTTTTTCTGCGGATCTGGGTACGAAGGGTCAATCGGCTGTTACACGAGCTGCCGGAATGTAATAAACACGCCGGCCGGTTACTTTGTCTCCAACGCACCGAGCCAATTCTCCAGCGTCTTGGCCTGTTCTGCCGGCGTATCCATGAATACCAGCACCACTCCTGTCTCCGTTTCCGGATTGCTCGGAGTCGCCCAAGCCCACGTTTCGAACACCGATTCGTCCTTGCGGATTTCCACCTGCACCACCCCGCGATGGTCCAGCCGCTCTTGCATGCGTCCAAAGCATCCCTTTGCGCTCAACACCGTCACCCGCCCGGCGATCTGCCTTTGCCCTACCGGATCGACGATCTCCATCTGGGCATCGAACTCGAATCTCGGCGCCGACCGCCTCTCTGGAAATCGCGCCCCTGCGCTCAAGCGTCCTTCTGCCATATGTCCCATGTTTCCCCCATCGCAATTAGACCCAGCCCTTCGTAATCGGCCGCTCACGCCTTGGACTCCAGCTTGAAATGACGCCCGCGGAAAACGGGCTAAATTTCGCAGCTTCGACCGGCTCATTTGCGCGTGTAAGTGATTTGGCTACAGGAGCTTACAGCTACGAAAATCTGCGGGCACTTGACGCCCATGCTAGCGTGGTAGTGAGGCGCCGAAGCGGGCGCTGCGTCCGGGAGGAGCACGAAAGATGGCTTTGGCGGTCGTCGCGAGCACGCGATATGGTCGATCATGGGCGAGTTTATTTCGCCTTTTGTTCTCTTCTCGCCATCGCTGCCTGCCACTTCTACCCGGAACAGTCAATCGAGTGGAATCACCTGTAAGTTATAGAAAACAAATACAGCGGTACGCTCTTACCCGGAACGTCCCGGTGCAAGCGTTTGGCGCAGTTCCGGTTCTTTTAACGTCGCAATTTTCCACCGTATCCGCTCGATCTTTCCCCGCATCCGATGGTTTTCCGGAGGACTCATATTCATGAAGCTCAACGAATACACCACCCTTGGACGTACCGGCCTGCGCGTCAGCCCGCTTTGCCTCGGCACCATGACCTTCGGCACCGAGTGGGGCTTTGGCGCCGAAGAAGATGTGTCGAAGCAGCAGTTCGATCGCTTCCTGGACGCCGGAGGAAATTTCATAGATACAGCCGACGGCTACACCAATGGGCATGCCGAAGAGCTGGTCGGAAAGTCTGTCGCCGACGGCAAGTTGCGCGATCGCGTCGTCATCGCCACAAAATACACTTTTGGCTCGCAGCCCGGCAATCCCAATGCCGGAGGCAACGGCCGCAAGAATCTTTATCGCGCGCTTGAAGGCTCGCTGCGGCGGCTGAGGACCGATTATGTCGATCTCTATTATCTGCACGCGTGGGATACGTTCACGCCGGTCGAGGAAGTCCTCTCCACCATGAACGATCTCGTCCGCGAAGGGAAAATCCGTTACTACGGAATGTCCGATACGCCCGCTTGGTATTTCTCGCGCATGCAGACCATCGCCGAAAAGGAAGGCAAGGAGCGCATCGCCACCCTGCAACTCGAATATTCGCTCGCCGAGCGTAACATCGAGCGCGAACATATTCCCGCCGCGCAGGAGCTGGGCATCGGTCTTTGCCCTTGGAGCCCGTTGGCCGGCGGTTTTCTCAGCGGCAAGTACAAAAGGGACGGAAACTCGGGAAAGGGCGAAGGCCGCCTCACTGGTCGCGGCTCCATCTTCAACAAATTCAACGAGCACAACTGGCGCGTTCTGGAAGTGCTACAGGACGTTTCGAAGAAACTCGGCAAGCCGCCTGCGCAGGTCGCGCTGAACTGGCTCGTAACGCAGCCCGGGGTCACCTCCGTGATTCTCGGCGCGCGCACCACCGTGCAGCTCGAAGACAACCTCACGGCGCTGGACTTCATGATTCCAGCGGAATTGCGCGAACGCCTGGAAATCGCCAGCGCGCCCGAATCCGTGCATCCCTACAACTTCTACGTGCCGTGGATGCAGTCGCGCGTCAGCGGAGGCGTTACGGTAAAGCCGTGGCGTCCGGCGAGTATTTACGTGGGAGCCACCGCGCCGCCGGCGGAGCAAAAAGCTGCGAGCGACGACTAATCATCGCTGCTGGTGAGCGTGGATTCGCCGACCGGTTCTCCGGCGCCGGCCAAGCGGTCCACGTTCCGCAATTCGGGAAAAAGCGCGGCCCAGAGCAGCGTGACGACGATCGAACCAACGCCGCCCAGAATGACGGCGGGCACGCTGCCGATCCACGCCGCCGTCACGCCCGATTCGAATTGCCCGAATTCATTCGACCCGCCGATAAAAATCATTTCCACGGCGTTCACGCGTCCGCGCATTTCGTCCGGTGTTTCCAACTGCACCAGCACTCCGCGAATCACCACGCTGACCATGTCGCACGCGCCCACCAGCGCCAGCGCCGCCATCGACAGCGCCAGGCTGTGCGACACTCCGAATAGAATTGTGAATACGCCGAATCCGCCCACGCACCACAGCATCGTCCGGCCCGCTTTGCGCCGTAGCGGCCGGTGCGCCAGCAGGATGGCCATGCCGCCCGCGCCGATTCCCGGCGCGCAGCGCAGCAGCCCGAGTCCTAGCGGTCCGGTGTGCAGCACGTCCTTCGCGTACACCGGCAGCAGCGCCACCGCGCCTCCGAGCAGCACCGCGAACAGGTCGAGCGAAACGGACCCGAGCACGATCTTGTGTTCCCAGATGTATCGCAGTCCGGCGAGCACCGTTTTCCAACTGACGGTTTCGCGCACCGCGGGTTTGGTCTTGAGCTTCACGCGCAATATGGCCAGCGATGCTGCCGCCGTCGCCACCATCGCCGTTCCATACACCACGGCAGGTCCGGCGAATAGCGCGTAGACCAAACCGCCCACAGCCGGCCCCAGAATCGTGGCCGTCTGAAAAATGCTCGATCCCCACGCGACGGCGTTCTGGAAATGCTCCTCGGGTACGACCAGTGGTAACAGCGCGCGTCCAGATGGTCCGCTGAACGAGCGCGCCACGCCGATCAGAAGCATCACTCCGTAAATCGGATAGACGGAACGCGTCCCGCTCAGCGTGATCGCCAGCAGGAGTCCCGAACACAATGCGAGCCCGCCATAACTTAGCATCAGAATTCTTGTGCGGTTGTAACGGTCCGCGGCATGCCCGGAAATCAGGAACAAAATAATGCCGGGAAGGAATTGCGCTAAGCCCACCAGGCCCAGATCCAGGGCGCGATTGGTGATTTCGTACACCTGCCAGCCGACGGCGACCGACTGCATTTCCGTGCCAACCACGCTGCAAAATCGCGCGATTTGCAAATAGGTGAAATCGGGAAAAGTGAAGGCGATGCGCCCAGTGTGGCGGGAATTTCCGGCGTCTGCCATGAGCGGTTACTTTGCCATAGAAAGGCAATCCGCACGAGCCGGGAACTTACCGTTGAGAATCACAGAAAGAATGGAAAACGAGATTGCGGCAGATTAGCCGCCCGCTTCCGTTGTAAGCACGGCGTCGAAGAAAACGCCGAGGAGATGGCGAACGTCGGAGTCGCTGACGCATACGTGATCGACGAGGTGCTCAAGCAATAGAGCGTTGGAGAGCGAGCCGAGACCGGTCGCTGCCGCCACGCCTGAAATCGCAAGCTGCGCCCCGGCTTCCTTGGCCAAGCGGCGAAGGATGTCTCCGGCGCATTCGCGCAATGGCCGCTGGCGGGTGCGCAAGCGCGCGTGCGCCTTTGGATGTCGAATGGCAAAGAGCTTGAATTCCAGCGAAAGGAGCGCCAGACGGCGATCCGTGGCGGTTTGCGCGTAGTGCTCGCGAAGAGCGCGCAGCCTGGCCGCTGGATTCGAGTGACGTTCCAGCACGGCGTTTACTTCAGCGATCCTGCGGCCGACCCACAGCTCGAGCAGCGCGAAGAAAATGACTTCCTTACTCTCGAAATGCGCGTAGAAGGCCCCGCGTGTGTATCCGGCCACCGCGGCGATGTCGACCAAGCGCGCGGCTTCGAACCCATCGCGCGCGAAGATTTTCTCGGCGGCGGCGAGAAGTTTCCGGTGCGTGGCGGCGGTGCGCAAATCCTGGCGAGAGGGCGGCAGCGAGCTTGCCGCCGGCTGCCCGCCGGGCTCCCGACAACCGCCAGCCGCCGCGAGCTGGGTGCGCGATTGTTTAGATACATGCACGCATGTATGTTATTTCGGGTACGAGATGATTACAATAGGCATTCATGGGTTCCGCCGCAGTCACTTTCGACCGGGTTGCCTGGCGTCCGCGCCACAATCCATGGCTCGTCGCTTTCACGGTGACGCTAGCCACGTTCATGGAGGTGTTGGACACTTCCATCGCCAATATCGCTCTACCGCATATCGCCGGTAGTTTCGGGGCGAGCACGAACGAATCCACGTGGGTGCTGACCAGCTATCTGGTCTCCAACGGTATCGTGCTGCCAATCAGCGCGTGGCTGGCCACGCGAATTGGGCGGAAAAAATTCTACATGGCCTGCGTGGTGCTGTTCGCGTCGAGTAGCTTTATGTGCGGATTGGCCCCGAGCCTGGGAGTGTTGGTCTTCTTTCGCGTTCTGCAGGGCGCGGGCGGCGGCGGCTTGCAGCCCAGCGAGCAGGCGATCTTAGCGGACACCTTTGCGCCCTCCGAACTCGGCATGGCCTTTTCGATTTACGCCATGGCGGTGGTGCTGGCGCCGGCGATCGGACCTACGCTGGGCGGATATCTGACGGACAATTACAGCTGGCGCTGGATTTTCTACATCAACGTGCCAATCAGCATTTTGTCGCTGATCATGACCAGCCGATTCGTCGAAGATCCGCCGTATATGGCCGTGGAGAAAGAAAAGAGCAAGAAGGCCCGCGTCGACTACATCGGGCTGGGACTAGTCGCGCTGGGTGTTGGCACGCTGCAGATGGTCCTCGACAAGGGACAGGAACTCGATTGGTTTGGATCGCACCTGATTACCGTCGGAGTGATTGCGGCCACGGCGATTTTGGCATTTTGGATCTGGTGGGAGTGGAGGCATCCTCATCCAATTGTCGCGCTGAAGCTTTTCAAGCACCGCAACTTCGCGGCTGCAATGCTCTCGATGTTTGTGCTGGGCGGCGTGCTCTATGGCACCACCGTACTGCTGCCGGAATTCATGCAGAACTTGATGGGCTACCCGGCTGTTGTCTCGGGCGAAGCGCTGGCGTTCGGCGGATTCATAATGCTGCTGACGATGCCCACCGCTGGCGCGCTTTCGGGCCGGATGGACATGCGAAAGATGATGGCCATCGGTTTTGGAATTACGGCGATCGGTCTCTATAACATGGCCATTCATCTGAGCTTGACCATGGATTTCTTCACGATTTCGCTGGTGCGCGTCTACCAGGTGGCAGGGCTGGCGTTCATTTTTATCCCCGCCAACGTGCTGTGCTACATCGGTATCCCGATGGAGCAGAACAACCAGGTCTCGAGCATGATGAATTTCGTCCGCAACATCGGCGGCAGCATCGGCATCGCATTGGTCGGCACAGCGGTGACGCGAGCCACGCAGACGCGGCAGAATTTCATGGCCGCGCACCTGAACGGCGGAAGTTCCGTCTATCGTCAATCGCTCGAAGGACTGGCGGCAATGTTGCGCAGCCGCGGAATGAGCGCCGTCGATTCCACGCGCGCGGCATATTTGCAGATCGCGATGATGATGGAGCAACAGGCGGCGGCGGTGGCCTTCAAGGACGTCGTTGCGATGCTGGCGGTTATCGTGGCATGTCTAATTCCACTGGCGTTCATCATGAAGAAGCCGCCAGCTGGCCAAACCCGCCGCCCCGCCGCGCACTGAAGCGTTATCGTTTCAGCGCTGTCTGCCAATTGAGTACGACGGTGAACGGAGTAGTAGCACTTGCAGCCGCTGGCGCGGCTATTAGAAAGCGCTGCCCATCCGCTGTCACGTCCCACTTGGACCCGAGGGCAGGGCCACCTGTCACGGGCATCCGAAAAAGAGCCTTAGGTACGCCGGCCTCGAATGCCGGTTGCGCGGTGATAGAGACGGCCATGATGTCTCTGTTGGGCGCGGCGTAGTACAACTCCTTTCCGTCTCCGCGCCATCTCGGTTGGATTCCGCCGGAGCTGGAAATCAGCCACTTGGCCCCCGGCAGGGCTGTTTTTCCGTTGGGAGCTTGGAAAAAGGGCCGAACGTAGACTTCTTCGCGGCCTGATTCGTCCGAGGTATACGCGACCGAGTGGCCGTCGGGAGAAAAGCTTGCGTCCCGCTCGTTGAATTGGGTCCGGAGGAACGGCTGCGGCCGTTTGTCTCCTTCAAGCGGCAGCACCCACAAGTCGTCCTTGGTGGGCGCTGTGGTCGAAGTGAAAAGCAGGAATCGCCCGTCGTGGGACCAACTCGTCGGTATCGTGCCGGTATCGGACTTCAAAAGGAGCTGCTGGCCTTCGGCACCATTCGCGCTTTTTTCATAGAGATTCGACCCCGAGCTGCCTCCCGAAGAGAAGGCGACTCGATTTCCGCCCGGCGACCAGACCGGACCGGCGGGCGAAGCGCCAAATGTGAGCCGCGTACTCGTGTTTCGCAAGATATCCGCGAGCCACAGATCGTAGGTCAGATTTTGGCCGCTCAGGCTCACATACGCAGCCCGTTTTCCATCGGGAGAAAGCGCCACGGTAAGAAAATCGCCCGGGTCTCCGGTGACGCCGAGGGACTTTCCTTGCCGGTCGAATAACGTGAGCTGCTGCTCTTGCTCTTGGCCGCCCGTTCGATAGACCAAAATGCCGCGGTCCGAAACGGAGAAGAATCCAAACCCGCCGAAGGTTCCGACGTGTTCGGCGACAATCACCGGCTCACCGGTTAGCTCCAATCGACCGGCATCAAACGGCCGAGCCAGTAGTTGTCCGTTTCCCACAAACAGCAGGTGTCCGACGTCCTCCTCCAAAGATGGTACATAGACAACCGAGGAGTTCTCGGAGAGCAACTTCTTTCGGGGTTGGTCCTGCGGTTTCGCGTCGATGGATCCGACGTAAATGCCGGTTTCTCCCGGCGTCCCCGATATGTGCACGTAAAGGAAGTGGCGCCCGTCCGGCAAAAAATACGGAAACACGTCAGCCACAGTGCCGTTCCCGGTCGGGGCCGCAGTCACCGGAACCGGAGAACCGCCATTCGCCGCAACTTTCATGATGGGTCCCGGAGCCTGTGGGAAAATAATCACGCCGTCGCGGCTCCATGAACCTCCGACCGCGGCGCCGTGGATGTCGCAGATCTCTTGCGGCTCGCCAGCGGTTGTGTCGATCCTTTCCAGCTTTCCGCCAATGCCAAACGCGACATAGCGGCTATCAGGAGACCAAAAAAACGGCGGGAATCCGGCAGAATCGGTAGAAGTCTCGGAGCCGGGCAAGGGGCGAGCGTCGAGCGAGTCCATCGAGCGGACCCACAACTGCACGCCGCCGCCGGGAACCCTGGCGGCGAAAGCCAGCTTGCGCCCGTCCGGCGACAACGCGAACGTCCCAGTCGAATCCCCGGTGAGCTTTTCCGGCAGCCGGACTTCAAAGCGCACGGGATCCATTTGCGCGGCTGGCGGGCTCTTGGTCTGAACTAAAACTGCCGCCAGAAATGCCGCGATAAATAGCGTCGCGGTGCCCCACGCGAGCCAAAGGCTCCATGGTTTTCTACCGCTCGCTGCCGAAACCGCTGCTATCGGATCCGCTGTACCGGAAAGAACTTCGTCAAGCGAGATTCGGGCGTCGCCGATATCGCGGAGGCGCTGCTTGGGATCCTTTTGCAGGCAGCGCTGCAAAAGCACGCGAACGCGGATCGGAGTTGCGGTGGGAAGAAGCGACCAGTCCGGGTCAGCGCGCAGGATTGCCGCCAGCGTGTCCGATACCGTTTCAGCTCCGAATGTTTTTCGAGCGGTCAGCATTTCGAACAGGACGCAGCCGAAGGCCCAAATGTCCGCGCGGCGGTCGACCGGTTTGGCTTTCGCCTGTTCTGGCGACATGTAGGCGGCCGTTCCGAGCAACACGCCCGTCTGCGTAGCCATTTGGCTGATGGTGGGCGAATTGCCGATATCGGTATCGTCCGCTTCGCCCTGAACGGCCTTCGCTAACCCAAAGTCGAGAATTTTTACGCAGTCGTCGCGAGTTACTTTGATGTTGGCAGGCTTCAGATCACGATGAACAATGCCGCGTTCGTGAGCGTACTCGAGCGCCTCGGCCATCTGCCTGGAAATGCGCAAGGCTTCGTCCATGGGAAGCGGGCCGTTCTTGATGCGCTGCGCCAGCGTGGGCCCCGGCACCAATTCCATCACCAGAGCGTGAGTGCTGCCGGAATCTTCGAGGCCGTAGATGGCGGCGATATTGGTGTGGTTCAGCGAGGCGAGGAGTTTTGCTTCGCGCTGGAAGCGAGCCATGCGTTCGGCGTCACTCGCGAAGGCCTCCGGCAACACCTTCAGCGCCACGTCGCGCCCGAGTTTGGTGTCCCGCGCGCGATAGACTTCACCCATTCCTCCCGCACCGAGCGGAGCGATCAGTTCATATGGCCCTAACTTCGTACCGGAGGGAATCGTCATAGAGCCCCTATGGAGCGAGGCACGCGAGCGTCGGATGAAATAGCGGCCCGCAGGCTGGTTTCAATTGCTCGCTATCCTAGAGCAAGATTCCCGATTACGTCAACGGAAGTAGCGACTCAGCCGGATAGGTAATTTCGCGGCCACGGACGCGGGCGAACGAGGTCAGCGAGTGCGGCCTAGGCGCAGCAGCGCTGATGATGTCCTCCACGCGAAAGCCGCGCACCAACAACGCATCGCCAACGAGAGAGCGATGGCAGCGCCACGGAACCGCCTCGGCGCACATCAGAGCGCTGGGGCGCTGGCGCGCCAATTCGATGGCGCGGTCGAGCGCCGCCGCGAATTCGGGCGTCTGCATATAGTCGGCGAAGCCGCGAAAGCTGGCATTGCGCCAGCCGAGATTCACGGAGTCTTTGCGTGCATGGCGCAAACCTCCAAGCTCTTTGATGTGAACGTAGCGAATCTTCGCGCCGTGAAGTGCGGCCGCCAGAGCGTCGCTATTGAATTGAGGATTGTGGCGGGACTTCGGAATGGTGCGGATGTCGATGATTTGCTTCACGCCATGCGCTTGCAGTAACTCGATGAATTCGTCGATGGGCCGGGTGGAATGGCCAATGGTAAATACCGAGAGTTCGCTTTGCTTGCGCCGCATCCGCCGGGTCCCTCGAATCATCTTACTTTGCGGGCGCGGGCCCGTCGAGAATTCTGCTTCTGCAGCGCCAGCCGGGCGAGGATAATGGGAAACGCATCTCGCGGATGCTGCGACTTCGGCACAGCTTCACCGGTTCAAAGAGCTCAATCGATCGCAGGCGCTCAAGGGAACGTTCATGGCGGAAGTGACTACGCTGTTTTGGGACAACGGCGGCGTGATCCTCACCAACGGGTGGGATCGTGATTCGCGCCGCGAAGCCGTGAAAAAATTCAATCTCGATTGGGCCGATTTTGAAGACCGGCACGAACTGATGCTCGACGCCTTCGAGCGCGGCCACGCCACCCTGGACGAATATCTGAAGCGCACCGTTTTCTACCGCGAGCGTCCGTACCCGATGCAAGAGTTCAAGGATTTCATGTTCGCGCAATCGCAGCCGTTTCCCGAATCGCTCCAATTCATTGGCAAACTGGCCGCCGGCCGTCGCTGGCTGATGGCTGCGCTCAACAACGAATCGACGGAGATCAACGAATACCGGATTCACGCGTTTCATCTACGCGATTATTTCGAGGCGTTTTTCAGTTCGTGCTATCTGGGCGTGCGCAAGCCAGGGCCGCAGATTTACAATTTGGCTCTGCGCATCACGCAAAGTGCGCCGCAGGAATGCTTGCTGATCGACGACCGCGAGCTGAATCTGGAGTGCGCGCGCGAGATGGGCATGAATACCATTCAATTTCTAAACGTTACGCAGCTTCGCGAAGATCTGGCGCGCTGCGGCGTTACGGACGACTAGTTCAGGCTTAAAGCGGAGGCGATCTCATGGAACTCGGAATGATAGGACTCGGAAAGATGGGCGCGTTCATGACGGAGCGGCTGGTGCGCGGAGGACATCGCGTGGTTGGGCTCGACCGCGATTCCGCGGCCGTGCAGCGCGTGGTCGATAAAGGCGCGGGCGGCGCGGATACGCTTGAAAAGCTAATCGGGCAACTGAAGGCGCCGCGCGCGGTGTGGCTGATGGTTCCTTCGGGCGCTCCCGTGGATCAGACGATCGAGCAGTTGGTGCCGCTGCTTGCGGCGGGCGATACGGTCATCGATGGCGGAAATTCGTATTACAAGGACTCCTTGCGCCGGGCGGCTTCGCTGGCGCCGAAGAAGATCAATTTCGTGGATTGCGGAACCAGCGGCGGCGTCTGGGGCCTCACCGAAGGCTACAGCATGATGGTGGGCGGCGACGCCGACGTGGTGAAGCGGCTCTCGCCGATTTTTCAGACGCTCGCGCCTGGCCCCGATAAGGGATGGGGCCGCGTGGGTCCAGCGGGCGCCGGGCATTTCGTCAAAATGGTGCACAACGGTATCGAGTACGGAATCATGGAGGCGTATGCCGAAGGGCTCGACGTGCTGCGGCACAAGAAAGAATTCGGCATCGACCTGCTGCAAGTTGGCAAGGTGTGGCAGTTCGGAAGCGTGATTCGTTCCTGGCTGCTCGATCTGACGGTGGATGCGCTCTCGAATAATCCGACGCTCGACGGTATCGAGGCGTACGTCACTGATTCGGGCGAAGGGCGCTGGACGGTGATCGAAGGCGTCGAACTTGGCGTACCCGTGCCGGTGATTTCAAGCGCGCTTGATGCGCGGTTTCGTTCGCAGGACCCGGAGCCATTTGCGAACAAGCTGCTGGCTATGATGCGCCACGAGTTCGGCGGCCACGCAGTGAAGACTGCGGCCAAGAAATGACCATCGCCGGTCAGTGGCAAGTGGTCGAGAGAATCGCATGAAGATGGACGAGCAGGTCTTCGACGATTTGGACGCGCTAAGCCGCGCGGCGCTCGGGGAATTGCAGCGAATCGCGAAAGAAGCGGTGCAGCAGCGTGGTCGATTTGCAATAGCGCTAGCTGGTGGTCGAACTCCGGCGAGGCTGTACGCGCTCTGGGCGCAAGCGGATGCCGAAGCGAACGGCGCGCCTTGGGATCGCGTGCATTTGTTTTGGGGCGACGAGCGCTACGTGGATCACAATGACCTGCTGAGCAACTACCGGATGGTATGGGAAGCGCTGCTTTCGCGCGCGCCCATCCCGGTAGAGAATGTGCATCCGATGCCGACCGAGTGTGCCTTGCCGGAGGAGTGCGCGGAAACGTACGAACGAGAGCTGCGGGAATTTTTTGGCAGCGCGCCGCCCGCGTTTGATCTTCAACTCCTCGGACTCGGACCCGAGGGGCACACGGCCTCTTTATTCCCCGGTTCCGATGCGCTGGAGGAAAAGACGCGCTGGGTGGCGGCCGTTGAAGCTCCTGCGAGGCCGCGGCAGCGCCTTACGCTTACGCCCGTCGTGCTCAACCAGGGATTGAATACGTGGTTCCTCGTGTCGGGCGCGGACAAGCGCCAAATCGTTCAAGCCCTGCGCGACGAGGACGAAAACAGCCGCGCCGCCAGCCAGTACCCGGTCGCCAGGCTGCAGCTTACCGGGAAGGTGCTGTGGTTTTTTGACCGTGCCGCCACGGCAGTTTGAAGTAGGCGCCGCTCCGGAAACCTGGACACCCCGTGTACGTCTAACCATTTGGGCGAGACAGTTACGCCAATGAGCACACGCGACGAATCGGTGTGCACCCGTGGAGTGTACACCGGAATCAAATGAGGCGCGTCCCTCGACGGAGCGGTATCATAATGGGGGAAGACCGCGCCGGGCGAGCGAGATGCTACCTCTCGCGTCCCGCCAGCACGAGACCTCGATTCGGACACCATTAGGAAGAATTATAGGGACACGATCATCGATGAGCAGGAATCCAAGCCTAGCTGCATTGTTAGTGAGCATCCTTGCCGCGACCGTCGCAATTTGCGGCTGCGATACAAAAACGGCGCAAACCGCGCCGATGTTTGTTGTTCCGGTGACGGTGGCGAAAGCGACGCAGCAGAATATTCCTGTGAACTTGACGGCGATCGGTTCGGCGTCGGCTTATTCGACGGTTTCCGTGGAATCCCAGGTGAATGCCGAGCTTGAGGAGGTGCACATCAAGGAAGGGCAGTTCGTGAAAAAGGGCGACCTGCTTTTCACGCTCGATGCGCGCCCGTTCCAGGCGTCTCTGGAGCAAGCGCAGGCCAATCTAGCGAAGGACCAGGCGCAGGCTCAATTGGACCAGGTGCAGGCGCAACGCTACGAGGAACTATATAAAGCTGGCGTCGGCACCAGGGAACAGTACGACCAGCAGCAATCCACTTACCAGGCGCAGCAAGCGGCGGTCCATGCCGATCAGGCGGCGGTTGTTTCGGCTCAGCTTCAGGTGAGCTACTGCAAGATCTTTTCGCCGGTTTCCGGACGCACGGGCGCGTTGCAGGTATATCCGGGAAACATTGTGAAGGCGGATAGCACGCCGGCGCTGATCGTCATCAACCAGTTGAATCCAATCTACATGAGCTTTTCCGTCCCGCAGCAATACCTTGGCGACGTGCAGAAGTTCATGGCGCGCGGACCGCTGCGTGTGGAAGCCACTCCTTATGGAGAAACCAAGGCCGAGGTCGGCTATCTGAGCTTTGTGGACAACAGCGTCGACAACACCACGGGCACCGTGGCGCTGAAAGCCACCTTTCAGAACACCGATTACAAGTTATGGCCCGGGCAGTTCTCCAACATTCTTTTGCGCCTGGCCGAAGAAGAACACGCCACTGTTGTGCCTACGCAAGCCGTGCAGACGGGTCAGAGCGGTGACTACGTGTACGTCGTGAAGTCCGATATGACCGTCGAGCAGCACACCGTAAAAACTGGCCGTAGCTTTGGCGCGGATACCGTGGTTCTCAGCGGCGTTCAGCCGGGAGATACGGTCGTCACCGATGGGCAGCTTCGGCTGATTCCAGGAGTAAAGGTGCAAGTCACGGCGCCGGTCACGCAAGGTTAGACTGCCTTCCATGAGCATTTGTCCATGAGCATAGCCGAACCATTTATAAAACGTCCGATCATGACCACCCTGGTCATGGCCTCGATCGTGATCTTTGGCATCATCAGCTACCGCTCGCTGGCTGTCAGCGATTTGCCGTCAGTCGACTATCCCACGATTAATGTTTCGGCCAGTTTGCCGGGCGCGAATCCAGACACGATGGCTGCGGCTGTAGCGACCCCGCTCGAAAAAGAGTTCTCTACGATCGCGGGCATCAGCTCGATGACATCGACCAGCTATACGGGAAGCACGAGCATAACGCTGCAGTTCGATTTGAGCCGGAATATAGACGGAGCGGCTCAAGATGTGCAGGCAGCCATATCGAGCGTGGAAGGCCAGCTTCCGCCCAACATGCCCAGCCCGCCGACCTTTAAGAAGAGCAATCCGGCGGATCAGGCGATCCTCTATCTTGCGTTGAGTTCGGCCACCGTCTCGCCGCAGGTCGTCGATCAATACGCGGAAACGATGCTGGCTGAGCGCATCTCCATGGTCTCGGGCGTTTCGGAAGTGAACATCTTCGGCTCGCAGAAATATGCGGTGAGGATTCAGCTCGATCCGCGGGCGATGGCCGCGTGGCAGATCGGGATCAACGACGTAGCGACGGCCGTGCAGAATCAGAACGTCAATCTCCCCACCGGCACTCTCTACGGGCCGCACAAGGCCTACACCGTGCAGGCGTCCGGGCAATTGATGCGCGCGGCCCTCTATCGGCCGCTGATCGTCGCCTACCGCAACGGGGCGCCGATACGGCTGGATGAGATAGGCAATGTCGTCGATAGCGTGCAGAACGACAAAGTAGTCGGCTGGTACAATAATGAGCGCGCCGTCATTCTGGCCGTGCAGCGCCAGCCGGGCACTAACACCGTCGAAGTGGTTGACGGTGTGATGAAAATCCTGCCGCAATTCCGGGCCATCCTTCCGCCTTCTATTCACTTGGTCACGGTATATGACCGCTCGCAAGACATCCGTTCGTCCGTGAACGACGTTAAGTTCACCCTGTTCATCGCCATCTGCATGGTCGTGATGGTGATCTTTCTGTTTCTGCGCAATCTTTCCGCCACGGTTATTCCCAGCATCGCCTTGCCGGTGTCGTTGATCGGTACGTTCGCGGTGATGTACCTGCTCAACTACACAGTTGACAATTTATCAATGATGGCCATGACGTTATCGGTCGGCTTCGTCGTCGACGACGCCATCGTTATGCTCGAAAATATCGTGCGCCACATGGAAATGGGCGAATCGCCCATGAACGCCGCCGTGAAGGGCTCGCGCGAAATCGGCTTCACGATCGTCTCCATGACGTTGGCGCTGACCGCGGTATTCATCCCGGTGCTGTTTATGAGCGGAATCATCGGCAGGCTGTTGCACGAATTCGCGGTTGTCATCATGGTCGCGGTGCTGGTTTCGGGCTTGGTGTCGCTCAGCCTCACGCCCATGCTTTGCAGCCGCTTCCTGCGCCCGCAGCATGAACTCAAGCACGGGCGGATGTACCTGAAGCTCGAGGGTTTTTTCGACTGGCTGTTGCACAAATACGACGTTTCGCTGCAATGGGCTTTGCGCCACCGTGTCGCAGTGATGGTGTTCTCGGGAATCATCTTGCTGATCACGATTTGGCAATTCCTGGTGATTCCGAAAGGATTTTTGCCCGAGGTGGACTCATCTACTTTGCAGGGCGCCACCCTCGCGGCGCAGGGAATTTCGTTTGACTCCATGGTCGCGCATCAGGAAGCGGTCAACAATATTCTCATCAAGGATCCAAACCGCAATGGATTCTTTTCAACGGTGGGATTGACAGGTGGCGCCGGAAACTCCGGCTTCGTTTTCATGCATCTGAAGACTCCCGGCGAACGTCCTGAAATTCCCAGCCAGACGATGCTCGCGCTCGACAAGAAATATGGCGGGGTCCCGGTGATCGGAACCATCTTGCGCGATGCCACGCCGCTTTTTGCGCATCACCCTGGCATCAACGACGTGATTCAGGAGATGCGCGCGAAGCTCTCCCGCATACCCGGCATTCAGGTCTTTTTGCGCAATCCGCCCCCTATCCAGATCGGGGGCAACGTCACCAACAGCCAATATCAGTTCGCCCTGCAGAGCCCCGATACGGAGCAGCTCTATCAAGTGGCGACCCAGTTCGAGCAGAAGATGCAGACGTTGCCCGGACTTCAGGATGTCACCAGCGACTTGCAAATCTCCAATCCTCAGGTAAACGTCAATATCGACCGCGATAAGGCCTCCGCTCTGGGCGTCAGCGCCGAACAGGTGGAGGACGCGCTGTTCACGGCCTACGGCCAGCGCCAGGTTTCCACCATCTACGCGCCCAACGACGAATACTGGGTGATCATGGAGCTCGAGAACCAGTATCAAAAAAATCCTAACGCTCTGTCGATGCTGTACATCCATTCCAGCACTGGCGCATTGGTGCCGCTCAGCGCCGTGGCCAGCCTCACCACCAGCTTGGGCCCGCTTTCCGTCAATCACTTGGGCCAGCTTCCGGCGGTGACGATCTCCTTCAACTTGAAGCCCGGCACGGCGATCGGAGATGCGGTCAACAGCATCGATGATCTGGCGCGCACTTTGCCGGACACGGTCTCGTACCAGTTCGAAGGAACCGCGCAAGCTTTTCAATCTTCGCTGACTGGATTGGGCATTTTGCTACTGGCAGCCATTCTGGTGATCTACATTGTTCTGGGAATCTTGTATGAAAGTTTCATTCATCCCATCACGATCCTTTCCGGATTGCCGTCGGCGGCATTCGGAGCTTTGCTCACGCTTCAGATTTTTGGTTTGAGCCTCGATCTTTACGGATTCGTCGGCGTCATCATGCTGATCGGAATCGTCAAGAAGAACGCGATCATGATGGTGGACTTCGCCATCGCGCGCGAACGCGAGGAGCACAAACCCGCCGCCCAAGCGGCCTACGAAGGCAGCCTGGTTCGCTTTCGCCCGATCATGATGACCACGATGGCGGCGTTCTTTGGAACTCTGCCGATCGCTATTGGAACCGGCGCGGGCGCCGATTCGCGCAGGCCGCTTGGCCTTGCTGTTTGCGGCGGACTGATCTTCTCGCAACTGATCACTCTGTATCTGACGCCAGTGTTTTACACCTACATGGATTCGTTCCAGAGTTGGCTGGAGCGCCGGTTCGGAAGAATCGCGGGATTCTCGAAGCCGCGTTTCGCGGACGAGTCCGTCTCCGCGGACTAAAGCTCTCTGGTATCAAGGCATTAACGCCGCGATTACTGTCCTTGCGCCGCCTTCAAATTAAAAAGTACAGCTGTCTTTTCGTACCATTGATTGCCTGTTGGCCGACCGCATAAGATCGCTGCGCGGTTAGAGGAATGCGGTACTTCGGAATTAGAAGCGTCTCTTTCAGGGCTGTTCCGCGGGGACTCAACCAGTATGCCATTTGGGGAAGACCTTCCAAGAGATATACGAAACAGACACAAACGCCGCGGATTAAGGGTCAACTCCCGCGTCCCAGTGACGATTCAATGGAATGGGAACGCTGGTCCCATCCATTTCGAACCCGGGTTTACGCGGGTGGTGAATAGCTACGGATGTCTTTTGGTTAGTCCGCGGGAAATCGAAATGCAGCAGCGCGTTCAACTCACGAACGTTGCGACCCGCGAACGCGCGGACGGACGGGTTGTTTGGAAAGGCGTGCAGCGTACGGATGGCTGGGAATTAGGGGTGGAACTAGTTGGAGCGGATTTGAATTTCTGGGGTGTTGAAATTTGAAAATTGAACAGTTGAGTCTACCGTCGCGGTCGCGATTTGCGACCCCGGGTCAGAAGGGTGTTCCTTCATCCAGGCCGACGCCAGCCTCAGGGTCAGGCCCCGGACTATCGCAGCAGCCCGCCCCCCGATTGATTCCTGGAGAGGAGCGCCGTCGCAGCCAGAGAGCGCTGCTTCGTGTTCGCGCGCAAATCCACGTGGCACTGGAAGGCAAAGCCACCACATTTGACGTACTGACGCTCAACGTCAACCCTCACGGTGCTCTGGTGGTGATGGATAAATGCCTTGCCTCCGGAACGCGGCTGATCCTCGAAAACACCACAACGCGCGAGCGCGTTGCTTGCAAAGTGGCTCGCCAGCCGCGCGATTCGGCTGAGGGGTTTCAGGTACCTCTGGAATTCGATTCGCCAGCGCCGCGGTTTTGGAGCATCGCCTTTCCTCCCGCGGATTGGCGTCCGGAAGATTAGGCTCGCTCGTGTGCCGCTGTAATTTGCGGGCGCTTACGCCATACCCGTCGCCGTGTTCCCAATTGAAACGTTTTTAGATCAATATCGTGGGCGTCCCACAAAGTTGCTGCTTCGCGCGGAAGAACATCATTAAAATCCTTGACGCTGCGTTTGTCGAGTGTGATCCTCCGAAAACCCTTCCTCGAAGCCTGACCATTATTCAGCCAGTTTTACAGCGGGAGGGAATTATGTCTGGAAGCGAACGTCGCAACTCGTCCAGGAAGCTCTGCACCATGCCGGTTCGGTTTCGAGTGAATGGGAACGGCGGTAGCGAACAGGCCGAAGAATTGGAAACCGCTCAAAGATCCGAGATGCGAAGCGCTGGAGTTGGGAGATCTGAGTTCGTCGGCAAGGCTCTGAACCTTTCCGAGCGAGGCGTCTACTTCACGTGCCGCGAAAAATTGAGCATCGGCCAGCCGATCGAAATGTATTTCACGCTGCCATCGGAACTGACCGGCCGGGCGCCGGAAAACGTACGCTGCAGCGCGCGAGTGGTTCACGTGGATGAAGACGGCCATCTGGGACTGCGCGGCATCGGCGCCTCCGTCGAGCAGTTCGAGCCTGTGGCTGCCGTTCGCAACTGGGCAAACTAAAACACGGGCGAGAAATCCTCGCTATTGCGAGGCGTGCCCGAAAACCGTGAAGCTGGTCTGCGCCACGGAGGCGTTGTCGAATCGATCGGTCACCTGGACCGCGATGGTGTGCTGGCCATGCGGCAATCCTGGAATTTCGATGTAGTAGCTTTCTTTGGGAGCGTCGGATAGCTGACCCTTGGGGAAGATCGTTTGCCACGGACCGGCGTCGACGCTGTATTTCGCATTGGCGATCGGACCATAAGAACTGATCGCATCAAACGAAGCGCGCGTGTTGAGAAGCCCGGAACCCGCGCGGAGATTTACGATGCGCGGCGGAGTATTGGCCACCACGAAACGGTCGCTGGCGCGCTCGGCCCACAGGGCGTCGTTCGGCGGATTCGACGGCGCATCCGAAGCTCGAATTTTCAGATAGTACGCTCCATCGGGCATCGACGCCGTGTTCCACGAGTAATAGTTGTCTGTCAGCTTGTCCTTCAACACGTGCCATGCTTCTTCGCCTTCGGCGCGATAGTACACGGTGTAGACCAGGTCATCGTCATTCGCGTCATGCGCGCTCCAAATTACGCTCTGGTAGCCTTTATCTTTGTATCCCTGGATAGGCATCTGCGTTTTCGCGGATGCGCTCGCACTACCGGCTTCAGCGTTCATGGGCGGCGCGGAAGATGAATCGCCTTGCGCGTTGGGCATGCGCAATTGCACGGGCGTGATTCCACCAGCCTGCGACGGATATCCACTGACGCGGATGCCGGGATCCTGCACGGCGATGTCTTCGATTAGAGGCGCAACGTTCTTCGGCAGATAAGCGACGCTGACCCAGGAAATATCAGTGGCAGCATTCCGGCTGGCGTTCGGAAAAACAACTTTCCATTGCGCAAAGCGCGATGCGGGGCAATTCGTGTCCTCGCCCGCGGGATTTTTGTACGGACCGGACCACGGACTCCAGTTTTTGTCCGGATTCGAAGTATTGCCGCATCGAAGGTACAATTCCGCTTTACCGTTGTCGGCGCCATCCCCCCACCAAGTCACGCGTCCCCAACGCGAGAAAATGCCGGCGTCAAACGCGTCTGACTCGAAGCTGCCGTTTGGCTGCAGATCTGGTCCCATTGTGAAAATCTTGCCGGGGTTGGCGGTGGCAACAAAAACCTTGCCGCCGGAACCTGCGACGACGCTGGTGACTTGCTCGGATGCGGTTTTCGCCACGTCTGCATACACGCCCTGGCCCTTCAATTCGATGACGGAGCCGTTGTCGCCGGTGCCGAGCAATAGGCGGCCCGCGGGAGACAGTGCCAGCGTGAATACTAGATCAGACTGCGACGTCCAAATCGTCGTCGGCGACCCATCCGGGGCGATTTTTACGACCTGCGTTCCGCCGGCCGGCACGACCATCGGATAGGCGGGCACGATGGCCGCAGCCTGCGGCGCCGTTGCCGTCGGGGCGCCCTGGGACAGCACGATGGTGGTTTGCGCTCCTGGCGCGGTCGCGACCGGCTGTTGTGGAATAACAGCCGGGAGGATGGCCGGGACGTTCATCACATGAGACTTCTCGCCGATCGCCGCGGCGTAGATATTGCCCGCCGCATCCTGCGCCATCGAAGTGACTTCCTGTTTGTCCATCTCGTACACGACGAAAGGCGCACCCGCCTCAGGGATGCCATCCGCGGACTTTCGCTCGATGGGAATGCGGAGGATAAATCCGTGCGGATCGGTGCCGACCAGCAAGTTGTTTTTGGAATCAAAGGCCAGCGACTGCGCGTGGCTATCCGCGCTTTGATAGAACAATTTGCCCTTTCCATTCGGGCCGACTACGAAGATTTTGCCCGTGTCGCCCGTGCCGACAAAGAGATCGCCGTGCGAATCGACGGCCAGGGCCCAAATGTATTTGGTTTTGGGCTCGAAGAAAACGCTCTTCGTACCTTCTGGAGTGACACGATAGACCTTGCCGTCGGGCGAGGTTCCGACGTAGAGATTGTTCTCAGCATCCAGCGCGATGGTCTGGGCCGCCAGTTCGGACGATTCAAACACGGTTGTGGCCTTGCCAGAATCGTCGAAGCGAAGAACTTTGGCGTTGGGCCCTCCCGCAGCGTAAAGCCTGCCGCGCGAATCCATCTGGAGCGCCCAGATGTAGGCCAGGTTCGGGTCGGCGAACGAATCGAATCTCGGGGCGGGCTCGATGGTTCCGTCGCTGCGGATGGCGACGCCATGCGCGGTGCCCTTGACGAACTGCGAGTAGTCCGCTTCGCGCCAATAGCGAGTGTGTTCCGCGCGCACCGCGGCAGGCAGCAGCATCACAAACGCCAGCCCGCACACCAGAGTGAGTCGACGCGTCATGTGGTCGATATCTCCTTTGATTTTGGCCGTCACTTCACCGTGATAGTCAGGATGCGCTGGCCCGCGATCACCTGATGCATATCCACCGACCATTCTCCGGCGGTGGATTCCCAAAGCAGCCTGGCGCTGCCGAGGTTCCGGCGCTGATCGAGCACGTTGATGGTGGAGAGAGGAACGTTGGGAAGCTCTTTGTCTTCGACGAGCATGGTGGGCGTGGCCTGCAGAAGAGTGGCGTACAGATGATCGTTGTGGCGCTGGCGATTAATTAGATTAATCAGCTCTCCCAATCCGGGGAGCTGGCCTTGCGAAGTGTAGGCCAGGCTTTCGACATTGCGATTTAGAAACGCGGCGTCGCTGACGACGAGCTCGAGGGTGCCACGGGCGCTCTGTTCCGGAATGGTAATGGGCATTACTTGAATGAAAGGCGCACCGCGATACGGCCGCAACAGCACGCGTACGTTGACGGATTCTCCGGGCCGCACTTCGCTTTTTTCCACCCAGGCATCGTCAATCATCGCCCAGCGGCGGTCTGGCATCGCTTTGACAGTTAGATCAACACGCTGAATCTGCGGCTGCTCGTAGGGATTGGAATAGATCTGCGCGAAATCCGATTCGACGGATGTGGCCAGAAAAAATCCCGCCGGAGTGGCCTGATCGGTGGGCGCGAAGAGATCTTCAAGGCGCACGGGAGCGTGGCCTTTCAGTTCGATATTGCCATCGAGCTGCAGTGTGGTGCTTTGATCGTAAGCCGCGCTGCCGGTGATGCCGTTGTAAGCGGCGGTGGCCACAAGTTGGGCGGTTAGCTGCGGGCTCTGCACCACTTCAAAGTGATAATGGTTCTCGCCGTCCGGCGTATCGAGCGTCAAGTTCACCGGGACCATCGGCGGGCCCGCACCGAGGACACCGCTGATAGCGGTCTGGCGGTCTTGCGTGAGCGTGCCGATTACTCCGCCGGTGGTTATCACTTTCGTTGAGGCCTGAGCAGAGGCGAGGGTCATCACCACGTGAGCGGCGGAGATCGGCATCTGCACGGCGCCGAATCCGAATAGCGGATGGCCGCAGGCGAGGATGTGATTCGCTTCGACGGTTGTGACAGTGCAACCAGCACTGACGGAAAGGTCGCCGCGAATCAGGTCGATGCCGACCATGTCGCCTGGCTTAACCTTCGAGTCAGCCGGCGAAGGCGGCGCGGTGCCGCCAGCCATGGCAGCCATGCCCCACAGCGAAAATTGCTTTTGAAAGAAAGGCAGCGCCTGCGGATAAAGCCCAGTGGTGACAAGCGGCGTTTCGATCGGCACAAGAAACTGACCACCGCCTACGGCCACGGGTCGAGCGAAGGCCGCCGAATCCGGCGTAGAAATGTTCGCGGAGTTCGGTAATTCGCGGCGAACAGCGCCAGGGCGCGTTTGAGCATTTTCGGCGCCGCTGGGCGTCCTGAACTGAGCCACTTGCAGCATGTCCGCGATCGGGGTAACGCCGCCAATGGCCTCTTTGGTGAACGCGCCGAGTTTGAGGGAAAGTGCGCCGACTAATTTGCCGTCAATGTACACAGGACTGCCGCTCATGCCCGCGACAACTCCGGTTTCTGCAGCTTGATCTCCGAGAAGCTTAACGAGGATGACGTCCTGCTTGGGTCCAAGGGCATTTTGAAGAACGCCGATTACCTGTAGATCGACTTTTTGAATTTGGTCGCCCTGAAAAATGGTGTACATCACGCCGGTCATGCCCGGCTTGACGTCGCTTAAAGGGAAGATCTGCGGCGCATCGGCCGCGTACGCCGGAAAAGTGCAGCAAAGCGCGGCTAAAGCGACCAACAGGAGACACAGTCTGCGTAATGCGCTGGACATCAGACAAACATCATACCTGCGGCCAACGCGCGGAGCAAATGAACCGCCGGAGCCGCGCGTGTTGATCGCCAAGGCATCGGCAGGCGATCCTGTGAATTTCCGCCACACCCGCCCTGTTCGCGAAAGGCGCGAAGAATGCGGCGCCCAAACTGTCGAAAATGTGTCTCGCAAGGAACGCTGAGAAACGCTGACGAATTTTCTGGAAACTGCAAGAATCCTTGCACCGGGACGTTCCGCCATTTGTAGTGAGCTGACTAGTGTTTTCAAGAACTTACGACTGGTCAAGGCCGATTGACCGTTCCGCCCTTGGAAGCCCATAAGTTGATCGTCGGCCAAGCGCGAATTCTGAGTCGAGGCCGTGAGTGAGGCGTGCAGAGTCGTCAGGCCGCAATTTGAGGCGTTCAGTCCGTCGTCCATAACGTTATCTGCTCCACTCCGCCTGACTAGATTGCCCATTCGCGGCGCGTCGGAGCTGCACCAAGTTCCGGTACTCACTGCCGCGGCCCACGGTCCGCGCTCCGCCGATAGCTAAAACGATTCAAGGTAGCACGCCTTTTGCCATCTCGTCTATTCGTAAAACTACTCAAAATCGACGCTAGGACGGGTCGCCTGACGTGAAAACACCTTGGATGCGCATTTTCTGGGCTGGACCGCCAGCCGATGCGCAAATTATTAGACACCACCGCAGCGATTCGCCTCGAGCAATTCCGTCAGGGCTTGGCGAACGAGACCTCAAAGAAAATCAAGGGCTTCTTCGACGGGATGACCACCGCATCCGGTATATAAAGGCTGGATTCGTCGATGAGAGACATATTGTGCTGAAGGTCGAAGAAAAGATAGCCGTGCACGGCTCCCATGGGCGGGACGATATCGGAGCTGAGCGAGAGAGGACGCAAAATGTCGGTCAACCGGTCGACTTTTTTGTCGCCGATGGGTCCCATGCCGATTGGAAAGCGCCGTTCGCGCGGCGACGGGCCGTGCGGATGGGCGATCGCTCCCGCGACCTGCGCGGGCGCAAGCGAATCGACGCCATCCATGCGTCCGTTCTGGTAGTGGATATCAAGTGCAATAGTGTCGAGTCCGACTTGGATCGGTTCATTCGTGTCGTTGCGCAGGAAAACTTCAACCGGCAGGATTCCAGCCGAAAGCGGATTGGCTTTGCCGAAGATGTGCTTGGCGCGGGAAACATTGGTGAGCGGCGCAGCGGACACGGTAATGCCGTCGTGCTGATCGTGCGGGAGCGAAGCCTGTGCTTCGCTAGCAGCGGAAGAATTCGTTTGCGCTGGCGTGGAAACGGCCACGAGCATCGCGAAAGAGACCAGGGTGGTGATTAGCAGCACAGCTCGCATGTTCGGACTTTCCGATGCGCGGCGGCCGATGAAAGTTGTTCGCGCGGGGCGTTACTATAGCGCAAATTTTGGATGCCGGTTCATTGACGCCGTGAAAGGCTGGCGATGCGCCCTGTCATCGCGGAGCATTCGCAGTGGCGAAACAGACGCAGGAGAAACGAATCTTGAACCGATACGGCCCTGGTGCTATATCAAACGCACACATTGGGGGTGAGATATGACCAACCGGCGGGAATTCCTGCATCTGAGCGTGGCAGCGCTGAGCTTGCCGATTGCCGCGCGCGCCGGGGTGTCACCTGAACTTTTCCGGACAGAGGAACGCGCCGATGTGGAACCGCTCTACAAGGTATTTTTCGACGAGCGATTCTCGTCATGCACGGCATTTGCGGATGAGATGAAGCGCCGCGCGCAGCCGACGCATGCGATTCGCGGCGACATAACTGAGGCATGGTTCAGCGACCTCTACTATTTCTGGAAGGAAGGGCGCTGGAAGCAAGGTAGCGGTCAGCAAGGGCCGGCGGCGATTGCGGGACTGACCGCGCCGGGGCCGACTTTTTGTCTGGAGATGCTGGCGCGCGATGCAGGAATGCGAGTCGTGATGAGAGTCGATCATCGCCGAGATGGCGGGCGCATCGAGCATGAGTTCGCGGGGCCCGAAAACATGTTGGCGCGCGCGGCCGATGTGCAGGCGAGCGGCGAGGAGTGGCCGCGGCGAATGGCTGAGTTGGTGGCGGAGTCCTCGGGGGAGCGCAGCGCAGCGCAAACAGCAATGAACTGGGGGCATGCCGCTACGGAAGGCACGGATCCGGAGCATCTGGTAACTTGGCTGATCGCTCCGCTACAGCGTGTGTAGCAAGTTTTGGCACTGCGATTCGATAGGCGAAGGTGCGAGATGCGAGTGCCACCAGGGTGTAAGCAGTAAGCGTTTTTCCGAGGAGGATTCGAGATTCGAACAGGCAGTCGGAAAGGAATCGAAGTTTACCGGCGACGAGCGTGGCGCTCTTCGGAGTTTGCCGAAGTTCCTGCGGAAAGCGAAGTCATGAAGAGATTCGGATTGCTTTCGATGCTGGCCCTTGCGGCGATGGCGAGCGGCGCCATTGTGGCGACGCAGGTGGCCGCGCAACAAGGGGGGGCCAGGCCGAAATCGGCGTGGACTACGACGACGCCAAAATCGAAAGGCGAGCCGCGCGGATACGTCCAATATCAGGATTATTGCGCGGTGTGCCACGGCGAGGGAGTGGGGAAACCGGGAACGCTGGCGCTACAGGCAAAGTACAAAGGCGCGGAGCCAGCGTTGCTGGCGGAGCGCACGGATTTGACTCCACAATTGATCAAGACATACGTGAGAAATGGAATTTCCGTGATGCCCTTTTTTCGCAAGACGGAAATCAGCGATGCGGAACTGGACGCCATCGCGGCGTATCTGACGCGAAACAACAAGCCCGAGGCGCGTTGAACTTCGATCACGGTAGTCGAGGCATCAAAATCCGCATCCTTCGCAGAAGGCGCGAAGAGTGCGCTTCGATCTCGCCCAGGGCACAGCATTCGGAACGACAAAGCGGACTGTGAAACACGCCACGCTATAATGACCGCTGGCCTGGCGGCACGTTCGAAAGCAACACCGAGCGACGGAACGCCGGCCAACCTCTGATGTATTTCTTCTACCGAATATTAACTGCTATGGGGATGCTGGCGCTCGCTCCGTATTACGCGCTGCGCGGATGGCGTCTTGGCGAACCCGCGCGCACGCTGCGCGAGCGATTCGGGCAGCTCGATCCGGAGCTGGCGGCACGGGCCTCGGCTTGCGCGAAGCAAGCACCGGAATCCGGCGAGTACAGGCCGGGCGCGATTTGGATTCACGCGGTTTCTGTCGGCGAAGTTCTAGCGGCCGCGCCTCTGGTAGCGGCGCTAAAAAAACGTTTCCCGGGGTGCTGCGTTTTCCTCTCCACGACCACGGAAACCGGTCAGCGGCTGGCGCGGCAGCGGCTGGTGCAAACGGACGGAATCTTCTATTTCCCGCTCGATTGGGTTGTGGCCGTGCGGCGCGCCATGCGCACCGTCCGTCCGGCGCTGGCGATCGTGATGGAAACCGAAATTTGGCCCAACTTTTTGCGCGAAGCGCGGCGGCACGGCGTGCCAGTGATTTTTGCGAATGCGCGAATATCGGCGAGATCGTTCGCGCGCTTCAGGCGATGGGAATGGCTGGTCGGTCCATTTTTCGTGCGCGCCATGCGTGACGCGGATCTGTTTCTGGCACAGACTCCGGAGGACGCCGCTAGGCTGATAGCGATGGGCGCGGACGAAGAAACCGTTGAGGTGACCGGAAACCTGAAATACGACGCCGAGCCGCCTGCCGCGAGCCGGTTCGGTGAATGGCTGGCGATGGAAACTCAGCGGCAGGAGCGCTGGCCGGTGCTGGTGGCCGGCAGCGTGGTGGCCGAGGAGGAAGAGGCGGTGCTGGCAGCGTACGACATCGTGCAGCGGCGATGGCGCCATGCGCTGCTGATCTTGGCGCCGCGCAAGCCCGATCGGTTCGATACGGCGGCGGAGATCGCAGCCGCTGGCGGATGGAATGTAGTGCGTAGGAGTCGGGTGGATTTGGCGGCGCAGTTGGACGAAAGCGTGGACGTTTTAGTGCTTGATTCGATTGGCGAGCTTGCGGCCCTTTACGGCTTGGCGGATGCCACGTTTGTGGGCGGATCGCTGGTGCCAAGCGGCGGGCATAATATTTTGGAGCCGGCTTGGTTCGGACGGCCGCCGGTGTTCGGACGCTCGATGGAAAACTTTCAGGACATGGCGACGCAGTTTTTGAGGGCACAAGCGGGCGTGCAGGTGAACAGCGGCGACCATCTGGGGCGCGTATGGGTGCAAATGATCGAGAACCAGCCGCTGCGCGAACGCGCGGGCCAAGCTGCTCGGGTGCTTGCCGAACGAAACCGCGGGGCGACGGCGCGCGTGATGGAGCGCATCGCGGCGGCGCTCGAAGTGCATGGACTGCCGGCCGCATCCCAGCACGCGAACTCGGCGCGTCCGGAGGTTCAGTGAATCCCGAGAAAATCCCTGGCTGGCTTTTGTGGCCGCTTACGTTTCCGTACGGCGCGGCCGTGCGCTCGCGCGCAAGTCTCTATCGGGCGGGAATACTGCGGCGGCAGCGGCTCGATGGCGTAGTGGTCAGCGTCGGAAACTTGACGGTTGGCGGTACAGGCAAGACGCCTATGGTGTTGTGGCTCGCGGAACGGCTGGCGGCGGAAGGCAAATTCGCCGCTATTTTGACGCGCGGTTACCGCGGCGGAAAATCCGGGGAAGGGAACACCAGCGACGAAGCGCAAATACTGCGCGCGCGGCTGGGCGATCGCGTCGAAGTGGGTGTGGGCGCGGACCGGTTCGCGCACGGACGCGAATTGGAAAAGCGTGGCGCCCGATGGTTCGTGCTTGACGACGGCTTTCAGCACATGCAGCTGGCGCGCGATATCGATATCGTGCTGGTGGATGCGACGAACCCGTTTGGCGGACGACTGTTGCCGGCGGGCAGGCGTCGGGAGCCGCGCTCGGCGCTAGGACGAGCGGACGCGATCGTTATCATGCGCAGCAGTAACGCTCCTGCAGTGGAGGCGGCGATTCGACGCGATTCGGATGCGCCGATTTTTTACGCGCGGCCGGAGCTGCGCGAGATTCGCAGGCTAAAGGACGAAAGCATGGATGGCGCCGGCCAGGATATTGATTGCGCCGCCGTTCGTGAACGGAAGTTGTTCGCATTCTGCGGCATCGGGAATCCGGCTGCGTTTGTAGCGGACTTGCACCGCTGGAGTTTACCGGTCGCAGGGCAGAGATTCTTTCGCGATCATCACCGATACGCGCAGAGCGACATGGACGGTCTCGTGGCGGAGGCGCAAGCGGCCGGAGCGGACGCGTTGGTGTGCACGGAGAAGGACGCATTCAATTTAGCCGGTGTGCGCCGCGCCGCGATGGAGATTTTCTATTGCGCGATTTCGCTGTGCGTGGACCGCGAGGAAGAGTTTTGGGCCACGTTAATGGCGATAGCGGACAAGAACAAATCGCCGCGCGGAAAGCGGCCATGAAGGTGAAGTGTTTTTCGCGAAACGGGTGCATCTCTTTGCCGCTGCGCGCGGCTGTGGGATACTTTCCCGCGCGGATGATCCCGCCAAGTTCGAGGAGAATCGTTGAATCCCGCTAATCGCAAGGGTACGCGACGGACCCGAGGAGCCGCCATGAAATCGGCGGATTCGAGCGTCGACCTTAGCCATCTGCTCGATATTGTGGCGGCATTTCCGCGGCAGACGGTTTGCGTAGTAGGGGACTTTGTCCTGGACGAGTTTGTTTCCGGCGAAATTTCGCGCGTATCACGCGAGGCGCCGGTGCTGATCTTGCGGCACCGCCGGACGGAGGTTTATCCGGGCGGCGCGGGGAACGCCGCAGCCAATTTGGCGGAGCTAGGCGCAAAGGCATTGGCTGTTGGTGCGGTGGGCGATGACGAGGGTGGACGCGTGTTGGTGGAATGCCTTCGCCGCAAGCGCGTTGATACGTCGCGCATGGTGCGAGCGCGAGACCGGGTGACGCCGCGAAAGGCACGCTATTTGGCCGGCTGGACGCACACGACCGAGCAGCAGGTGCTCCGCGTCGATCGCGAACCGGGAGAGTCCATGCCCGAGGGGACTCAGCAGGCGCTCACGCAAAAGGCGCGGCAGGCCGCGAAGCGTTCCGCGGCTGTTTTGGTGTCCGATTACGGATTCGGCGCGGCGACTCCAGAGCTAGTGAAGGGGTTGCGAGCCAAAACCGTAATGCTGGATTCACGGTATCGATTGCTGGAGTACGCGGATGCAGGCGTCACGGCCGCGACGCCAAACGAGGCTGAACTGGAAACTGCGTATCACGAGCGCGTCGGGACGGATATGCGAAAGCTCGACGATCTCGGCGCGCGGGCGCTTCGCGAACTCGGCGCGGAGTGCCTGGTGGTGACGCGCGGCAAGGATGGCATGACGGTTTTTGAGCAAAATGCGAAGTCGCGCGACGCTGGAGTGAAGCCGCCGGCCCACATTCCGATCTATGGTTCCGACGCGCCTGTGGACGTGACCGGCGCGGGTGACACAGTGATCGCCGTGTTTACGCTAGCGATCGCGGCTGGCGCTTCGTACCTGGAGGCCGCGCATCTGGCAAATTACGCGGGCGGAATCGTGGTGATGAAGAGACGCACGGCGACGCTGACTCGCGCGGAGCTGGAGGCTGCGCTGCGTCGCGAAGCTACGGCAGAGAGATAACGCCCGCACAAATCCGATGGATACGCGCGAAAAAATTCTTTCCCGGGACGGGCTTCGCGAGGTAATCGACGAGCACCGGCGGACGAGAAAGAGAATTGTGTTCGCCAACGGGATTTTCGATTTGCTCCACGCAGGGCATGTGCGTTACCTGCAAGCGGCACGCGCCGAAGGCGACGTGCTGATAGTGGGCGTGAATTCTGATTCGAGCGCGAAGCAATTAAAGGGCGAAGGCCGCCCGATTTTGACGGAGCGGGCGCGGGCGGCTTTGGTTGCCGCGCTCGCATCGGTCGATTACGTTGTGATCTTCGACGAACTTAACGTGGAGCCGTTGCTGCGCGAATTCCAGCCGGACGTTCACGCCAAAGGCACGGACTACACGACAGAAACGGTGCCAGAACGCGATCTGGCCGCGCTGCTCGGAATACGCGTGGCTATCGTTGGCGATCCGAAGCGGCACTCGACGCGCGATCTGCTAGCGCGGTTACGGAGTTTCAGCGAGCGCTGATTCACCCAATCTACTTTTCACGAGGGTGCGGCTACGAGCAGTACAAGCATCGGAAGAGCATGGGTGCAGAGATGACACGGCACTGGCAATGCGCCCGATGCACGCGGCGGGATTGACGCGGAGTGAGGCTGCGCAGGTGAGTGAACCTCGAAAATTCTGGATGCGCTGGCGGGTGCGCGCCGGGTATCCGGTGGCGGTGCTGTTCTGGATATTCGCGCAGCCTTCGTACGCGTCGATTGAACTGGGAGGAATTATCGCCGCGTTCGGACTATTGATTCGCGGTTGGGCCGCGGGGCATCTGCAAAAAGACCGCGAGCTGGCCATCAGCGGACCGTACGCCGTTACGCGCAATCCGCTTTATCTTGGCAGTGCGCTGCTGGCCGCCGGTTTCGCTATCGCGGGCGGATCGTGGGCGGATGGAGCGCTGGTGATCGCGTACTTTGCCGTGTTCTATTACGCGGTGATGCGCAACGAAGAATCGGACCTGCGCCAGCGCTTTGGAACGGCGTTCGAGGATTACGCAGTGCGCGTGCCGTTGTTTTTTCCCCGCCACTCGTCACGATCCGGTGCCTCACAAACCAGCATAGCGGCGAATACATTTTCCTGGGCACTCTACCAACGGAATCGCGAATACAACGCGCTGATCGGCACGCTGGTGGGAATCGGGCTGCTTTGGGTGCGCATGTGGCTACACTGGCACTGGGGACGCTGAGGGGAATTAGGAGCCGGCAAAGGCACGCGCGGTCAACCTACTGCAAGCGATACACCGCGTGCATCATGCGCTGAAACTGCGGCCGGTAGATCAGATCGAACGCACGTTCTTTCCCAGGGAACATTTCCATCGCCGCCTGACGCGTGGCTGCGATCATGCCGGACGCTTCTTCGGCGGAAAGGCCGCCGGATGCGATGGTCTCGAGCGTGAGCCGGACTAAAATGCGCAGGCGGCGGATGCGGCGGCTCTCTTCGTCAATCTCTTCCTGACTCGGTCTGCATTGCGGATTGTGATGCATGGTTCCTATCGTTTGCTGGGCCCAAAAATAGTATGGACTGGCGGTGGCGATCGCGCAATAGTACCCGGCGCTAGCTTTTTGCGGGGTGGGCGCGACGTTGCGCGAAGAGCGTTGGCGCTGCGCATTTTCCTGCTTCTCACATGAACGACAACTACTCGCGCGAACGGGCCGTGCTGGTGCATGCGGCGGATTCAATCGCCGGAGCGATGGTAATTCGCGGTTTGCTGGAGAGCGCCGGGATTCGTTCACCCGGATCGGCAAGCTCGAATCCATTTCCGGTGAGCGAATCGCCCGGTGGAGGCCGGGGCGTGGAGATCTACGCGCTGGAATCCCAGGCGGAAGAAGCCCGCAATTTAATCGACGAATATTTGCGCGCCAGCGAAAGCGGGGCGGATGACGACGCAGGTTCCTCCGATGCGGACGCGTGATTGAAGCGCCAACTCGACGCTGAGCGAGATTACCAGAGCGATTCGCGCGATGCGGATAGCTGCGGTGAATCGTGCGACTGCTGCGCTGCGTAGGCACTGACGAGGAGCCTGTTTCCGTTGGCAATCGCTGTGACGGCGCCATCGCGATCGGTACGAAAAAGGCGGACGCCGACCCGCTGGTAGCGCTGCACCACCGCGGGCGCGGGATGGCCGAACGGGTTCGAGGCGCCCACGGAAATGACAGCGACGCGCGGATGAACAGTGGCCAGAAACGGCGCAGTGGAGGATGTCTTGCTGCCATGATGCGGCACTTTTAGGAACTCGGACGCGAGCGGCTCGCGAGCGGAGAGAAGGCCGTCTTCAGCCGGTTTCTCGATGTCACCAGTAAGCAGAAAATGAGACTGTCCCTCGGATAACCGTAGCACAACGCAATTGTCGTTAGGCGAGTCGCCCGCGCCGCCAGCGGGTGGCCACAGCACGTCCGCACGAGACGCGCCGAAATCGAAATGCTCGCCCTGATCCACGTGAACGATCCGAACGCCGCGCGAGCGCGCTTCGTCCAATAGACGCGCGAAAGCGGGACGAGGATCGTCCCACCCAACCCATAGCTCGCTGACCTTAAAATTTTGGAGCACAGAGTATAAGCCGTCGATGTGGTCGTGATCGGCGTGAGAGAGCACAACTACGTCGATGCGTTTTAACCCGCGCGACCAAAGATAGGGCGAGACAACTTCCTCGCCCACGTCCGTGCCGGAGCGATAGCCGCCCACCCATTCGGAGCCAGCGAGTCCGCCGCCGTCGATCAGCATGGTGCGGCCGTTAGGAGACTCGGCGAAAATCGAATCGCCCTGGCCAACGTCGAGCACCGTGACGCCGAGTTTGCCGCGATCGAGATGCGGCGCAAACGGATACGACGTGACCAGCACGATTAAGACTGCGAACGCCGTTACAGATAGCCATTCGGCGCGTGCGATAGGTGGCGGCATCCGGCGCTTCGCGGCGCGGCTGGACCGTTGCGCGACGGCAGCCCGTGCCGTGAACGCCAGAGCAATCAGAGCCGCGAGAAACGCGATCAACAACCAGGTCGGCGGTCCGGGGATGCGATACGACACTCGCGGAATGCGCGCGAACCACTCGACGGATGCCAGCAGGGCGGACGTCAAGGCGCCCAGCACTTTTGCGAGCAGGAGCGCGAGCCGCGACCATACAAACGTGGCGGCCAACGTGAGGAAACCCAACGGAACGATCAGGCCGGTGAGTAGCACCGCGGGGATATTGCTGATTGGTCCGGCCAGGCTGACGCGATGAAAATCCTGCGCCAACAGCGGCATCATCCCGCATTGGATTACGATGGAAAGCAAAGCCACTTCCCACAATCGCAGTCCGATGCGAACCGGCGCGGCGACAAACGCATTCGCGCGCGATGCAAGGCGCGTGGACATTCGCGACGCAAGGTACGCGGCGGCAGCGCGCATCTCGATGCGGAATTGAACGACTTTAGGCGGATGCGCGCCGTCGCGAGTCACGTCGCCGAGGTGCCGCAGCCCTGCGCGATACGGCGCCGTCGAGCGCTCCATCCAGGGCAGCGCCAGCGCGGCGATCACCCCGGCGGCCAGGAACGAGAGCTGAAAGCTCGAATCCGAAAGCTCGGAAGGCTTCCAGATCAACAAAACCATTGCCGCGAGCGCGACGGTATTCAGCAAATCCACACGGCGAAAGAGCGGGCGCGCGCACAAGTAAAAAGCGGCCATCAACGCGGCGCGCAGGATCGGCGGACGGTCCTGCACCAGGCCCACGTACGCGGCGAGCACAGCGAGAGTGACGAACGACGTGGCCAGCATCGACAACCGCAGGCGGCGGCACAGCCAAAAAATGAAAATCGTGAGCGCGCCGACGTGGAGACCAGCGACAACGAGGACGTGATAGGCGGCAGTGATCTGGAACGCGGTGACGATATTCGAATCGACAAAGCTGCGGTCGCCCAGCAGCATGGCGCGAAGCACCGCGGCGAGGTTTCGCTGGCCCGCAAATAGCGCGTCGATCCGCGCAAGCAAGTCGCCGCGCGCGCGCGCCACTCGTTGCATCAGCGTAGGCCCGGGATGGCCGATGAGCTGCAGGAGTTCGTCGCTGCGCAGCGAACCGGTCAAATCGATTTTTTGTCGCGCCAGGTAACCGCGCACGTCGAAGGCGCCCGGATCGAGGAAATCGCGCGGACGGCTTGCTTTCATCAGCGCTTCGACGCGATCGCCAGCGCGCAAGCCGGAGGGAACCCCCGCTGCTTGCGGACCATCGTACAAATTCACGCGTAGTCCGCCTTGAACTGGGACGTACGCGCCGGCAATTTCTACTTGCTCCAGATCGATTTCGTAGCGGCGTCCCCAGGGAAGCGAGAGAGGATCGTCGCGCAATCGGCCGCGCCATCGAAGCGGCTCGCTGAGATCGAGCCGCCCCGCGGCGATCAGGCGAGTGACGTGATTCGCCGGCACGCTGGCGCGTTCGATTCCGAAGGCAAGTCCGCCGATGGCGATCCATGCGACGAGAGCGAGCGCCCAAGCGGTTACCATCCGGCCGCGCCAGAGCGTAACAACTGCAGCCGCAATGGCGGCGATCGTAACGATTAACCATGCGCGCAAATCGCCAGGCCATCGCAGCGTAATAGCAATGCCTGCCGCGAATGCCGCCGCGATCCAAAGAGCAGGCAGCTTCACGAACGCCGCCGCAGCCGAGCAACGCTTTCCAAGTGAAATGTTTGCGGAAAGAGATCGAAGAGATGCAATTCGGAAATTTCGTAGCCCGTTTGCTGGAAAGCGGCTAAATCGCGCGCGAGCGTAGGCGGATCGCAGGAAACGTATGTGATGCGCTCGGGGGCAATGCGCGCGAGCCGCTTCACGATTCCCGGTGTCAGTCCCGCGCGCGGCGGATCGAGGACCACGAGCTGCGGAGCGCCGCGATATTTCGCGAGAAACTGCTCGACGTCGGCGATACGGACGTCCAGCGAGGGGGTGCCAGCGCCTGTGCCCGGTTGACGCGAAGC
>JBOGMW010000212.1:0-10693 GCA_050746805.1 Candidatus Acidiferrales bacterium
CTGGCGCGAGAGCGCATGGCGCCGGCATTCTCGTTGACCACGATGGACGGGCGGCGCGTCTCACTGGACGAACTGCACGGCAAAGTGGTGCTCATCGACTTTTGGGCATCGTGGTGCGCGCCCTGCCGCGCGGCTCTGCCCAACATTAAGAAAATCGCGCAGAAATTTCAGGGACAGCCGCTGGTGATCCTGAGCGTGAGCCTCGATAGCAACCCGCAGCAATGGAGGGATTTCGTCGCGAAGAACGAAATGACCTGGCCGCAATACTTCGACGGCCGGTTTAACGGGCCAATCGCCAGGCTGTTCGGAGTGAACGCGATTCCGCACACCTTCACAATTGACGCCGATGGAGTGATGCGCGAAGAGCATGTGGGAGACGCGTCCATCGAAGGCCGACTGAAGAAGCTGGTGGCGCAAGCTGAGTCGGCGCAGAGCGAGCAGCACCAAGCGCAATAGATTTGTCGCCGTTAGACGCCAGGGGCGGAGCGGCGGATGGCGGAATGCATGCCGATGCCGCCGAGGAGGAAGCTGCGCGACTCGACCTGGCAATAACCGGCGCGATCGAGCATGTTGGAAAGCTCCTGGATCGAGATGAAGGAGCGGAGCGACGCCGGAATGTAGGTGTAGGTTCGCGCGCGACCGTGGAGAAGCAAGCCCCAAAAGGCTCCCTGCGCGTAGAGATAGGCGAGGTAGCAGGCCCGGAAGAGCCAGTTCGAAGGCAGGAAAAAATCGAGCGTGACGAGGAGGCCGCCGGGGCGGGTGACGCGCTCGATTTCGCGGAGAGACGCCGCGAGATCTGGGAAATTGCGCAGCCCGTAGCCGACCAAAACACAGTCGAAGGATGCGTCGGCCAGGGGCAACGCCGCGGCGTCAGCGCAAGTTGCGTCGCAAACGCCGCGCCGGCGCGCAAGGCTCAGCATCGATTCGGTCAAATCCACAGCCACGACATGCGCGCGCGGCAGACGCTCCAGGACGAGGCGCGAAAAATCCCCAGTGCCAGCGGCCAGATCGAGCACTGCGGCGTTTTCGGGCAGCGTGAGTTGCTCCACGCCGCTGCGTTTCCAGCGACGGTCCATGCCGTAGGAAAAAATACGGGTGACGAGATCGTAGCGCGGAGCGATTGAGCCGAACATCCCACGCATCAGGCGCGCGTCTCTTTTTTCTTCAGGAAGCGCCATCAATCTGTCCAGGCCGGGGTCCGCACACCCTTGGCAAACGCAACAAAGGGTGCGGCGCCCCGAAAATTTAGAGTCAAAAGCAGAGATCCCTCGACGGCGATAGAGCCGCCTCCGCCGGGATGACATGCGAATCAACTAGCGCGAATTGTCAGCGGCCGTGGTCGGGGAAATTTTCCCAGCCGGTGGGGCAGTCGTAGGGCATCTGGGAGTGGCCCAGGGCCTCGATTTCATGAATTTTGCCGTCGTAAACCTTGAAGATATGGACGGCGACGTTGTCGAAGGGCTTGAAGTTCATATTCTGGGACGTGACGCCGGGAACGCCGACGATTTTCTCGGTCTTCTGATCCATGGGATGGCGGAACTGCGAGAAGCCCATGACCAGGCCGGTTTCGGGATCGGCGATCATCACGCGGCGCGGCTCGATGCGCTTGATGTAGTCCATCACATGGGTCTTGAGCTGCGCTCCGCAGCCGAGAGAGCCGAGGACCTGGCGCGGAGTGTGACTGGCGGGCAGAGGATTGCCGGTGGTTTGCATGCCGTTTTCGCGGCGGACGCAATCGTCGGCGAAAGGCGCGTTATTCGAGTCGGCGGAGGTAACAGCCGTATAGTACATGGGCGCGATTTTAAGCATTTCGGCGCGGGTATTGCGCTCGGAAGGCGGCACTTTTTCGAGAAACGCGGGGCGCGGCGTCTGGAGATTCTTCATCTGCGATGGCGTGCTGGTGGCGTACAGATGTTCGGCGGCGACGATTTCGCCGTGTCGAATTTTCAGGCGGACGGCAACCTGCGTGGGCTGATCGTCCACGCGCATCTCGCCCATGAAACCGATTTCCTCGGAGACGGGATCGGGCACGTAGATCTTGAAGGTGGTCGGCAGCGCGTCGGCGGTTTTCCAAAGGCCTTCGCCAGGGTGCAGCACCTTGGTGTTGTCGACGAATTCGACGTTGGGCGCCAGCGGAACGCGCGATGGATCGTGGGCCACGAGCGCGGCGAGGTAGTTGTTCATCGCGCCTGTCAGGCAGGCGCGGTCGCAGTGCGCCGGTAGTTTTTTTGCGGCTTCAGCAGCGCTGGCGCGAGATGCGACGAGCGGTGCGCTCGACAAAAGCAAAATCACAATTGCTGTATGGATGCGGTTCAAGGCAGTTGCCCCCATTTCCGATGTAAGGACCGCAGAGAATCTACCTTCGCGAGCGCGGAGTTGCAAAGGATTTGTTGCGGAGTCCGCGACGCTCCTCACGATTGCTAAAAGCAAATGGGCACCGCTGACAAAAATCGCGAAGAATCGACATCCTAAACTCGGAAGAAAAACGCTAAATCAGGAACACGGTTTGGCCGGTAAGGTCGAAACGCTTGCGACAGCGGATGTTGCGGCAAGCGACCAGGTTATCGACGCGGACCATGTAGGAACGGGCTTTCTCGAACTGCTTTTTGTCTTCGGCGTTCGCGCCCTGAGGCGGCTGCGCTTTTTTAGTGCGGACCATCCAGCGAACGGGATAGGCATTCTCCTGCCGGCAGTGCGGGCAGTTGAGAGTCATCTGCTTGGTTTCTTCTTTTTGGTCGTAGAAGCGGTTTTCATCCATGAACAACAAATTAACAGAAAACTGGAGGCGCGAACAGACGGAGACAGCAGCAGCCGCTCCGGCACGGCCCAGCGGGAGCAAACCTCCGCACTCCACGAAAATACGGAGATGCTCCCTGCCGTCCGCGCTGCGACGGCGCTTGGAGAATCGTTATGCCTCTGCTTAGCCTCGCCATCGCCGGCCAACCCGGCACCGTCTGCTCCAGCCGCGCCGGTGATGGTGAACGGCCACACCCTGTTCAGCGTCGAGCAGATCCTTGGAGCGCCACGAGCCGGAGACTACGTAGCCACAGGGGACGGCTGCTCCTTAGCACTAGCACGCATGAACAGCAGACACATGAACAGCAGACAGAGGATGGCAGCAATCTCGGCCGCTCCCGCCGGCTGGAAGTAACGGAAGAGAGCGGCAGTGTAGTCCGGGGCAACGAACCAGGTCATACTCATGACAACCCAGGCAATGCCGTCCAGCAGGAGCCAGTACCCGAGCCAGCGCGGCAGAAAGCGCGAGCGGATGACCAACGATCCAAAAGGCAACAGCCACAATCCCCAGAACATCTCGTTGATGCCTTCCGTGTGCGCATGCATCTGGATCAAGAGCATGCCGATAGCCTGGCGCGTGTGGGCGTCAAGGCCGGCGAAGGCATTACCGCCGCGAAAGATGAGGAGCGCGCCCACGCTGAAGGCCACGGCCACCAGGTTGAGGGCCGACGAAACCAGCACCAGAGCCACAAGTTGTCGCGCACGGTTGCGGTCCACATTCTCGAAGAGGCGATAGAGAGCCAGGCTGAGGCCGATGAAGATGGCCGCGCAAAGCGTCTCGGCAACCATGCCCCAACGATAGAGCGTCTCGTGCCCGAGAACTCGGGCCGCAGTGGCGGCAGCGTCGTTCCGCGCGACTGTCTGCGAGGGGACATACACCAGGTAAAATGTGCATGGGCTGAGGGCCAGATACCACAGGCCGGCGATACGGGCCTTTCTCTTCAGCGACGTCGTACGGGCCTCCGGTATTGAGGAAGTGTACGTCAAAAGTAAGTTACGCGGAAGCGCGAACCTCGTCGAGGTTGACAAAGCGAAGACCGCGATCGCGCCAGCGCGGCAACCAGTGGGCGAGCGCATCAACGCAATGGCGGCGATCGCCTTCGAGGACGCGATGATCGCCGTCGTGCAGCAGGACGATATCGCCACCGCGCGCGCGCCGCAGGCGGCGAATTACGGGAGCCGCCGGTTGCGGCTTCCAATCCCAAGCGAGAACGGACCACATGACCACGCCAAGAGGCCTGCACTCGGGGCCGCGCTCGCGGACGACTCCGTTAAGTTGCGGTCCGCGAAAGCCGAACGGCGGACGCATCCAGCGCGGACGCTTGCCAGTGACGGATTCGATGGCCTGGTCGCAGCGGGCAAGTTCGTCGGCGATGCGGCGCGGACGCATGA
This sequence comes from Candidatus Acidiferrales bacterium, assembly GCA_050746805.1. GTDB lineage: Bacteria > Acidobacteriota > Terriglobia > Acidiferrales > UBA7541 > Palsa-295. Next base: position 4,189 of record JBOGMW010000212.1, read on the forward strand.
AAGTGAGCGAGGGGTGCGTTTCGGTATGATTTCCAATGGCGTGGCCGCGCTTAGCGATTTCGCGCGTAAGATCGGGGAAGAGGCGCACGTTGCGCCCGATTAGAAAAAATGTGGCGCGAGCGTGATAGCGATCCAGCAGATCGAGCAGCGCGGGCGTGACGGCTGGATTAGGGCCGTCGTCAAAAGTGATGGCCATCGTGGAGCGGTCGCCGGTGCGGCGAACTGTGGGGCCGAAAAGCTGAGCGGCAGGCGCGACAGAGGCCCAGGAAAGAAACGCGCCGGTACCGAAGGTGCCGCAGACCGCTTCGACAGCAGGAGCAGGGTTCATATCGTACAATTTTCGCATAGGGCACAAGCCGCCGCCAGTGAAAGTAGCGCAAAGGGCAGGGACGGTTTCACAAAGGTGACCGGGTAGTGGCGGACGTCGCGCGTGGAAGGAGCGGGATTGGCGAAGCGCGGGGAAACTGCGGCGGAGGAAAAAAAAGCGCCAGGACGCCCGAGGCAGACCGCGCCGGAGCGCAGCGGACAGCGAGCATTTCCGGGATGGGCACGGTGGGGGGCGCTCGCGTGGCTGGCGCTGTGGATTCCGGTCTACTGGCACGCGTGGGGCGCCGCGAATTTCGTTCACCTGTGCGACATCGCGGTAATTCTGACCTGCGTTGGCTTGTGGACCGATAACGCGCTGCTGATTTCGAGCCAGGCGGTATCGTCACTGTTGGTGGACGCGATGTGGGCGGTGGATGCAGCCGGCGCAGCGGCGAATGGCCACCACATATTTGGCGGCACGGAATATCTCTTCGATCCGAGCCACGCGCTGTGGGTGCGACTGTTGAGCGTGTATCACGTGGCGATGATTGTGGTGCTGCTATGGGCGCTGCGTCGCACGGGATACGACCGGCGCGGATGGGCGCTGCAAGCGTGGATCGTGGCGGGGGCTTTCGTGGCGGCGCGATTCACTCCGGCGGCTCAGAACAGCAATTTCGCATATCGATTGCCGGTGGTGAACCGGCCATTTGGGCCGGCGCCGGTACACGTGGCCGTCAGCATCCTGTTCATGATTTTTGTGGTGTACTGGCCAACGCACTGGGCACTCAAGAAGCTTTTCGTTCGACCGGCAGATAGAGCCGCGAATCCGTAGAAGGTCCTTGCCAATCGCCAGTAGGCGTGGCCGCTGAAACAAACGGGCGGCGTTTTGCGTAGAGTAAAACAGAACCAGTTCGTCGCGGTGCGGAGGGCGCATGAAAGCGACTCAATTCGAGTTCAAGTACCGGGCGCTGCTGATCGCGCTGACTTATTGCGTCGGATATTGGCTGTATGCGGTGGACCGCGTCAACTCGCTCGCTTGGCTGGCGCAATGGATGTTAGGGCCGCACGGGGCGCACCAGAGGTTAGCGGTGAAACTGATGGCAGCGTTCGCGGCGCTGCTGGTGGGCTTCGGCGCGCTTGTCCGCACGTGGGGCGCGGCGTATTTGCAGTCGAGCGTAGTGCACGATGCGAAGCTGCATTCGAGCGAGCTAGTGGCCGATGGGCCGTACCGGCATGTGAGGCATCCGCTCTATTTCGCCAGCATCGTAGCGAATTTCGGATTCGCCCTGCTGGCTAGCCGCCCAGGATTTTTCGTTATCGTGATTGTGCTGACGCTGCTTTATATCCGTCTGGCGGGCCGCGAGGAAGTGGAACTGGACCGGGAACAGGGCGAAGGCTATCGGGAATTCAGCCGGCGAGTGCCAAAGCTGTGGCCGTCGATTCGGGCGCGCGTTCCGGCGACGGGAGCGAAGCCGCGGTGGGGACAGGCGTTTCTCGGCGAGGCGTTCATGTGGGGATTCACGGCGGCTTTCGGGCTGTTTGCGATCACCTTGAACACTACGGTGCTTTGGTCGGCGGTCGGAGTGGCCCTATTGATCTTTATCGAACAGCAGATCGTTCATAACCGAAGACAAAGGAAGCAAGCAGCGGCGGCGTGAGGTAGCTAGACAGCTTCAGGCTGGCGGACGGCGCGAAGGTCGATGCCAAGCTGCTGACACTTTTTATAGAGATGGCTGCGCTCGAGGCCGAGGGCTTTGGCGGTGTTGGTCATGTGATGGCGATTGCGCTTAAGCTCGGCGAGGATCGTGGCGCGCTCGAAAGATTCGACGCGTTCGGCGAGCGTGCCGATGCCTGATTCAAGCGATGAGCCGGACGCGGAGGCGAGACTTTGCGGCAGGGCGCGTTCGACGGTGGCGGCGTCCACCAGGTCGCCGGGCGCGAGAAGCATTACGCGCTCGACGACGTTGCGCAACTCGCGGATGTTGCCGGGCCATGCGTAGCGTTCGAGGACGTCGAGAGCCTCCCGCGAGAACGTTTTCGGCTTCCAATTATTTTGCTCCGCGAGCTGGCGGACAAAATGCCCGGCGACCTCGCGAATATCCTCGCGGCGGTCGCGCAGCGCCGGCAGCACGATGGGAAACACGAAAACCCGGTGATAGAGATCTTCGCGGAAAGTTCACTGCCGGACTTGCTCTTCGAGATTGCGATGCGTGGCGACTACCACGCGCACGTCGACGGGCAACGGCTGACCACCGCCGACGCGCTCGATTTCTCGCTCTTCAAGTACGCGCAGCAGCTTGGCTTGCATGGCCAGCGGCATGTCGCCGATTTCATCGAGGAATAAAGTGCCGCCCTGGGCCTGTTCGAATTTTCCGACGTGCCGCGTGGCTGCTCCGGTAAAAGCGCCCTTTTCGTGCCCGAATAATTCGGATTCCATCAACTCGGCGGGAATCGCGGCGCAATTAAGGGACACGAAGGAGCCCGTGCGTCGCGCACTTTTTTCGTGCAGGGCCCGCGCCACAAGTTCTTTTCCGGTGCCCGTCTCCCCGCGGATGCACACGCGGGTTTCCGCGGCGGCCACATGATCGATTTGCGCCATCACTTCGCTCATCGCCGGGCTGGCCCAAACGATTTCGTGGCGTCCGAGGCGGCGGCGCAGATCGCGATTTTCTTCTTCCAGGCGCGAAAGGCGCAGCGCGTTTTCGACGGTGAGCAAGAGCTTGTCGGTGGAAACGGGTTTTTCGAGGAAATTGATGGCGCCGAGCTTGGTGGCGCGCACGGCCATTTCAATGGTGGCTTGTCCGGACATCATCACCGCGGGCGAACTGACTCCAGCCGCCTTCAGTTCCTCCAGAAGCGAGATGCCATCTTTACCTGGCATCACCACATCCGAAAGAATCAGATCGAATCGCTGCTCTTTGGCAAGATCGAGGGCGCGCGCGGCATTGTCGCAGACGGATGCTTCGTGGCCGGCAAGACGAAACGCGCGAGCCAGCGAGGCGAGCGTATTGGGATCGTCGTCGATGACGAGAATGTGAGCCTTGGGCGCCAAGCAGATTTACACTTTCTGAGCGCCGACAACTTCGCGAGTATCCGCGGGCGCAGCGGCTACCGGACGGATCCCGGGTTTCACGGGCAGAAAAATATGGAACGAGGTCCCAATTCCCATTTCGCTTTCCACCGAAATGCGTCCGCCGTGATCGCTGATCAACGACTGCACCACGGCCAGTCCGAGGCCGGTCCCGTGCTGCTTGGTGGTGTAGTACGGGGTAAAGAGACGATCGCATTCCTCGGGCGTCAGACCCGTGCCAGTGTCCGAAACCTCGAGATGCACTTCGCTCTTTTCGCGCGTGGTGCGCAACATCAGGACGCCGCCGGCGGGCATCGCGTCCATCGCGTTGAGAATCAGGTTTTCGAGGGCGCGGCGCAGCAGAGCAGCGTCGGCCTGGATCGGCGGCAAATCTTCCGCCAGATGGAATTCGGGAGTGATCGGCGGACGGCCGACGGCGCTGAATTGCGCTTCGAAAAGTTTCACGGCGCCGCGGACGACCTCATTCAAATTAACGGTGGCCAGTTCCGGCTGCGGCATTTTAGCGAAGTCGCTGAAACGGCCGATGATCTTTTCGAGGTTTTCGATTTCCGCCAGCAGGATGCCGGTGGATTCCCGGAAAACTTCCTCGAATTGTTCGGGGCTCTTGCTTTTGGCGCGTTGCAAATTTTCAACGGTGGTCTGCAGCGGGAACAGCGGATTTTTCAATTCGTGGGCGAGACGGCGCGCGAGTTCGCGCCAAGCGGCCACGCGTTCGGCTTGTATGAGATGCTCGCGCTGCTCGCTTAATTGCCGAGTCATTTGGTTAAACGAGCGGGCGAGCTGGCCAAGCTCACCGCCGCCTTTTTCCTCGACGCGAGCGTTCCAATTCCCTTCCGAAACTTCGCGGGACACGGCCGCGAGTTTACGCACCGGCCGCGTAACGCGCGCGGCGCCCCACCAGCTGAGAAGCAGGCTGAGCAGCAGTCCGATAGCCACCACGCTTTCGGCCAACATGCGAATGCGGCGTTCGATGGATGCCATTTCCTCCTGCGAACTGCCCACCAGCAGCACGCCGAGAAGCTCTTTTTTTCGGCCCAGCAGCGGCGAGGCGTGGAACTCCTCGGTTCGCGCAAGGTCCGCACCGGAAGCAACTTTAAAGACTTCGGGCGCGGGATTTTTGCGTTCACGATCGATGAAGGATATGAAGCGATCGCCTTCCACGGCCGGGCCATCCTGATCGATCAGATCGATAGCTTGGAAATTCGGGCCCATATTCATATAGAGCAGGGCGCGCATTCCCACCGGCAAGACAAGCGAGCCTAGAAAATTCCCTCCGAGGCGTTCGCCGCCAACGACGTAAAGATTTTTGTCGCCTACACGCACGGTGGAGACGGCCATCAGGCCGATGGCCGGGCCGTTCTGCGTGTCGATTTTCATCAGAAACGATCCGAGCGACGCCCAGTCTTGCGGCGCCGTGAGCCAATCGAGCTTGTAGCCAAACCGTTCCGGATATTCCGCGGACGAAATGATCGAGCCATCGTTGCCGACGAAATCGACGAAATCGAGCTGATGAGATTGCGCAACGCCCTTGGCCACGTTGACGTAAGCGGACACGTCGGCCTGCGGCTGCGCCAAATTGATGGCCATGCGCACGGTGGCGTCTTCGTCGGTGATCACTTGAACGAGGCGCGCCACGTTCTGTTTGCGCAGGTCAAACTCACGCTGGAATTGCGCGACGAGCGCGTCGGTGTGCTGCGCGTACATCGTTTCGAACGCCTGGCGCGTAACAACGGTGACGCCGGCGGCGATAAGGCCCACCGAGACGACCAGCGCTACGGTGAAGATCCAAAAAAGTTTGGAGCGAAACGTCACTGCGGTACCTTTTCCGATAAATCACCGGCCGGGCCGTTGAGCCAAACGTCCACGAACGGCCAACTTTCTCCGGCATCGGGCGCCCGCCAGTCCATCACGCGACTGGAGAGCCCGAACACGTGAGGAAACCAAACCAGCGGCACCACGCGATACGTATCGATCACGCCGCGCTCGGCCGAGTATATCTGTTCGGTCGAAGCATGATCCTGAAGCTGAACTGTATCGAGCCCGGTCATAGGAACAAGCGCCGTCAAAAAACTTTGAAGCGAAACCTGCGGCTGCGGCGACGGCATCGACAAGCGCACCAGCAGCGCGTCCGGCAAACCGGCCGTGCTGCTCGCGGACATGGGTTGCGCTGCGAACGTGAAACCCGCGGCACGCGCATCGACGGCGATCCGCTCCGCTACACTTTCTTCGAATGAGTCGCCGGAATCATATCCCAACACCAATGCGTGCGAACCACCGATTTGCGTCAGAAGAGCTTTTGCGCCAACAGGGTCCGCCGAGGTGGAGAAAAGATAGGCGGTGCCGTTGGACCATTGCGGGAGCAGGCTGCCGGCCGGCACACCCTCCTTTTGCAAGATGAAGTCGACAATCGCGGAGCGATCGATGCATTCGGATAGCACCTGGCGCACGCGCTGATCCTGAGCGGCGGTGCGTCCGGCGAGAAAAACGAGCGCCAGCAAACGATCGGGCCGCGAAGCGCTGATGCGCACGCCGCCAACCACGGCTTGCCGCGCCTGGCCGGCGGGAATTTCGGCAAAGTCGGCGGAATTGACTTCCAGATCGAGCATGCGATCGCGCACAGAGCGGCCCATAAGAATTTCGACGGAATCAACGAACGGGCGGCCACCGGGATAATCATCATTCGCCGAAAGGGTGACGTGCTTTCCCGGATCCCAAGCGGAAATGTGGAACGGGCCGGAGCCAGACATCCCCGCGAAGGTGCCATCCGGATTGCGGCCCTCGTAAATCAGGCCGTCGATTGCGGATTTTGCCTCGGCTTCGCCGGCATTCGCCGCCGCCACCGAAGGGTCGAGTGAGTTCACGATCTCGCCGATTTCCACGTGCAGCGTGCCACCGTAGCTGGGGCGCCGCGCCGAGCGGGCGCGCACGGCCGCGAACAGCAGCAGGCTAATTGCCGCAGCCAACAGATAGAATCGATGCTTCATACATTCCCGTTTGTAAATTGCGAAACACCACGCGGGCCGATTGGGCATCAGCCGAAGGCCACAAACTCAAAATAGGGCCGGGAAATTGCAGCGGCTCGCCGACCGCAGTCGCCTGGCGATCGGC
>JBOGMW010000213.1:0-9517 GCA_050746805.1 Candidatus Acidiferrales bacterium
ACGGCGGTTCTGGAGTGGTCGCCACCGAGCTCGGAATGGAGCTCGCCGCTCGCGGCCACGACGTTCATTTCATCAGCTATTCGGTTCCCATCCGCCTTAATAGCTTGACCGGCGTAAACGAGCGGATCACTTTTCACGAAGTCGAAGTCGCCACGTATCCGCTCTTCGACCACCCGCCGTACACTCTAGCGCTCGCCACCAAAATGCTCGAAGTCGCAGAGGAGGCTTCGCTCGACATTCTCCACGTTCATTACGCCATTCCGCATTCGGTCAGCGCCCTGCTCGCGCGGAGCATGGCTGCGCCTCGACGCTTGCCCTTCATCACCACCCTACATGGCACGGATATCACTCTGGTCGGCAGCGATCGCAGCTATCTGCCAATCACCCGCTTTTCCATAGAGCAAAGCGATGGCGTCACCGCCATCTCCACCTACTTGCGCGATCGCACCGTTCGCGAGTTCGAGGTGCGCCATCCGATCGAAGTAATCCCGAATTTCGTGAACTGCGATCTCTACAAGAGAGATGAAGATCCATCGCTCCGTAATCGCTGGTCGCGCAATGGCGAACCAATTCTGATGCACCTATCGAATTTCCGTCCGGTGAAGCGCGTCACCGATTGCATCGAAATCTTCGCGCTGGTCCGGGAGAAAATGTCCGCCAAGTTGGTGATGATCGGAGACGGTCCCGATCGCGGCGCTGCCGAATACCTGGTCCGCAAGAAAAAGTTGTCGAAGGACGTGTTTTTCCTGGGCAAGCAGGACCGCGTCTACGACATTCTCGGCGTCGGCGACCTTTTCCTGCTTCCCAGCGACTCCGAATCTTTCGGGCTCGCTGCATTGGAAGCGATGGCCTGCGAAGTACCCGTGCTGGCGACCAACGTTGGAGGAATTCCGGAGGTGGTCACCCACGGCGTGGACGGATTCCTCTTTGCGCCGCGCGACGTGGAAGCCGCTTCTCGATTCGCGCTCGAAATTCTTGGCCGCTCCGACCACGGCCGAGCCATGGGCGAAATGGCCCGCGTCAACGCCCGCCGCCGCTATTGCTCCAACGACATCATTCCGCGGTACGAAGCCTTCTACGAAAAAGTCCTCAATGCCGCTGGGTCTCCAGCTCTCGTCGCCTGCTAACTTCCACGGGACACCGCCCCGACACAGGCAGCATTGCGGCCTACGAGAGAGCTGCTTTCCTGGTGGACGCGGCGGTTTCCGGATCACTTCATGCCCACTCGGGTTTACTCTCCCGCCGCTGACATCCGTAAGGCGCCTTCGCTTCAAGAAATGATTCAGTCAGAATCACAAGCGATGCGTCTTCTCGCTTCCATCGCTCTGGCGCTCTTGTTGGTGCCCGTCGCGTGCGCCCAATCGCGGACCATAGCCGTACCCGGAATTCGCTCTGTGAAGCTCAGCGGCTCCATCGCCGCATTCGCTTCCAAAGGTCCTGACGTAGTCCTGACGGCGAAGGGTAAAGGCGCCCGGCCCGGCCGCCTGTGGATACGCAACGCTGGAGATGGCCTTCTGATCGCGGGCGAAATCGACGGCGGTCCACCCAATTTTCCGCGCGATCAAAAGTCGTTGGTGGCGAAAGATCATCTCGAAGTTTGGCTCGCCGCCGGCGTTGATCCCATTTTCCCGGCCATCGGCTGGGGAAATCAGTTCGGCGAGACGCAACTCCCAGACGGCTCCGCTTCCTGCACCAATCCGGATAGCGAAGAAGGCAGCAGCATGTTTCAGCCCAACTCCCCGAAATCGCTCCGAGCGTGCCGGGCGTGGGCCGCCAAGCAGCAAACCTACCGTCGCTATTTTCGGCGCTTATTTCTCCGTCAATGGCTTTTAGCACCCGGCTATGCCGCCGAATCCTTCGCCACGTCGGCCTATCAGCAGATCTCCTCCACGTTCGCTGGATTGTACGATGGTTCCATCGACGACGACTCCCCCGACGCTCTGAAGCCGCGCGGCGCTGCGAAATCCTGGTTTTCAACGTCGCCAAAGGGATACACGTTTGAAGTGCTCATCCCCTACAACATTTTCCCGCCGCTAGCCTCGCTGCAAGTAAGCGACCTCCGCCTCCTGGTGGACGTCTTCAGCGCCGCGCCCGCCGGGAAAAAGTCGGGCCCCTATTCGACTTCTTCTCCCGCGCGCATCTGGGCCGATCCGGCAACCTTCAATCACCTTGTCCTCAATCTGCCGCGCGTATTCCATATGACTCCCTGCGACTTGCCCCTCACTGGATTAGACGTCTATGGGACGGTTCGTGACGCGTGGTTTGTGCCGCAGTCATCGCGCGCCAACTCGTACCAATCGGATGCCTTCCTCATTTTCAACGAGGCCGGCGGTAATTGGTACGATCCTACGGGTCTGTCGCCAATCGCTCATCCGGTACACAATTTTTGGACCGCCGCAGGTCCTGGCGAGTGGGTTTGCGGCCCGCAGCTTACGCACACGAAAAACGGAGGCAGCGTCACGTTCGGGCAGCGAATCGAGAGCGATGGGCTCGCTACCCGCCGACTTCCGGACGGCAGCCTGCTCGTTAAATCCGGGCCATACGTCGATGCCGTTAGCCAGTTTGGCGCGGGTCAATGCGGTACTTGTTCCTATACGAATCTGGAGATCTTCCGAATCACTCCTGACGACAAAATCGAGAGCGTGCTAAAGCTGGGTAACACGTTAATGGGCATCCCGCCCTACCCTGTCGAGGAAGATTTCAGCATCTCGCCAGACTGGTCCCAAATCACCGACTTCCAGGAGTCGGTGGACTCCAATGGCAATTCCGGCCCGTGGTCATCCGCGACCTATTGCCTGCAAGATGCGCGTTATGCCGAATGCGGTAAGCAGGACGACGTGAAGGCGCCTAATTCGCCTCTCCTCAGGGAAGAGCGGTAAACGAGTGCAAAAAAAAATGCCCCGACGATTCCATCTCGTCGTGGCATCCAGGAAAACCCATTTTGCGATTGCTGCTATTGAAATTACTTGCCGCCGTGATCGCCGTCAGAGCCGACCTGCTGCGCCTGCGACGCAGCGGCGTGATGCGCCTGGCTTGCCGCCTGCCCTGCTTTACTGATGGTCACCGTGTCCTGAGGCGCGGCCGCCGCATTTACGGCTGGCTTGTCGGTAGTGTTCGCCGCTTTAGTGGTCTGATTTATTTGCGTCGTTTCGTGCGCCTGATAGGCTCCGGTAATCGCGTTCGCCATATACACGACCTCCATTCACTCTATCGGCCCGCTATCCCCCGGCTTTAGCTCGCGTACTGGGCCGATGAACGAAGGCGCAACCTCTTTAATCCCGGCGCTAGGCAAGCGCATCCGCCAGGAATTTCCCAAAACGGAACCCTGCCACATGCTTGAAGGGCGCCACTCCCAGCGAATAGTGTCCGCACGGCAGCCGCAGACTCGCAAACTCAATGCCCTCCTGACGCATCCGCGCCAACAGCTCGTCCGTAAACTCCGGCCAGAATGTGGGATCGTACTTCCCTGTAATCAGCAGCATTTTGCGGTCGCGCCCTGGCAGCTTCGCCAGATACGGCAGCGGACTGATCGGCGACCAATAACTCCGCAGCTCTTCAGGCGTTACGTGCCCGGCCATTTGCTCCCACACATTCACAGTCGTCAGCCCATGCGCCACTACATCCCCAAAATACATCGAAGCGTGCAGGAACGCGCCCGCCTTCACCGCCGGTTCGTGGCACATGGTGATGAATCCGATGCACGACCCGATGCTGGTTCCCAGAATCCCCAGCCGCTCGTAACCCTGCTGCTCCAGCCAACGCAGCGTAGTACGCACGTCCACCACTGCCTGACGGTTCGCCTGCAGCGTCAGGCCGATATTCGGCGCCACCAGATGATCCGCGCGCCTGTGCCCCGGAATCGCGCGCCGGTCGTGATACGGCAAACTCATCTTCACCGCCGTGATGCCCATCAAGTTGAGCCACTTGCAGACGCCCTGCTGTTCATCCCATCGCGCGTTCCATTGCGCCAGAACCACCACGGCCCGGCCTTTGCGGTTCGCCGATCCAGAGCCATTCGCGCGCGCCTTTGCGGGAAACAATTGGCCGTACACGCGATTGTTCTCCGCCCAGGGCGACCGGATCGCGCTCGTAAACGTCAGCACATTTCCTTCTAGCTTGTAATCCTCCGCTGGACGCGCCGCGTACCACGCATCGCTCCCCACGACCGTCCCCTCGACGAACCGCTCCAAATATCCGCGCGGATCGCGCTCGGTCGCCTCGCCGCCAATGTGCTCCAAGCCCCATTCAAAAGGCAGCTTGGTCCGCACCGGCTCCTGATCGAAGCGCATCTTCTCGTACGCGTGCACCTTCCGCTTGATCCAATTTTTCATGCCCACAAAAATGATACCTGACCTGTCTGCATGGTCGAAAGCGGATTTCGCGTGCACCGGGACGTTCCGCCCTTGGGTGTGGCCGGTCTTTTGTTTTCTGTGAGTTACACGTGTTGAAGGTCGATTGACTGCTCCGCCCTTGTGCGCGTGATTTGTGATTGGTGAGTAGGGATTGGCGCGGCGCAAAGGCGAATACCTCGTACCCATGTGCGCGTGATTCTTGAATGTGGAAGGCAGGCGCAAGACGAGGGTGTACCGATTTGGCGAAGCCTGCGTGCTGTATTTGCAATGACTTACGAGGGGTTTTACTCGACCGTGTACCGATCTGGCGCCCCAACTGGCAGGAGCGAACCGCAAATGGGAGGACGAAAGTGGGCACGGATGCGGCCGGACGGGGACGTTGTCGATGGTAGATGCTGTCTGGCCGCTACAGGAGAGACAAGACTTCGCGCGAGTGAGGCAGCGCAAAAGGAAGCGCGCTCTCGCGCGCCGAATGATGGCGGAGCCAAAACACCGCCCCCCTACATTGCGCAGGAGGTGGCGCGCGGTGGCGTGTGTCTTATCGGAGGGGTTCCCTGCGTCATGGCTCAGGACCAGAAAACCACGCTCTTCCACGGTTGCGGGGTGGAGGGCGCAGAGGTGCGTTGGCCGCGTGCGTTCGGCCAGTGCGCTGTCGAATTGTTCGTCCACAAACATGACTGCAGATCGACGGTAGCAGAGTCGGGGGTACAGGTTTCTACTGGTCGGAGGTACAGGTTTGGTACAGGTTGGCTTTATTCGGTCGCGGGCCGGAACTCCGTCGGAGCAGGTCCTCGCCCGGAATTCTTCGCGCCGCTTCTCGACGATCGCGAGATCGGTCACAAAGGCAAAAGGCCGAGGCGCGCAGGACCAAACGCCGAACACCCCAAACTTCAAGACCCAACGTGTGCCATTCGCCCATAGCGACACTGCAATCGCTTTTTCCTTCAAGGCGGAGGCGCGCACCGTTACACCCCAAACGCCGACAATAATATACTTAACTCAGTAATTTATTTCCGCTACTTCTCTTCCTGTGAGGACAACGCAAATGGCGAAGCCCAAGACACTCCAGCAAGCCATCATTTATTTCTCGAATCCCGACAACTGCCTCAAGTCCTGGTCGAGCGCCGATGGCCCAGTGGCGTTGAGTGCCCCACTTGGAAGCAAAGACGTGCGTTTCATCTCCACTGGGCATATGTGAGAATGCAAGACTAGCCATGCCCGCGAGCAGTCCTCCGCCAAAGTCGGGACCGCCTTTGAGGTTTCCGCACTCCCGCTCGATAAGTGGCTCGTTGCGATCTTGCTGATTGCAAACTGCAAGAACGGGGTCAGTTCCTACGAAGTCGCGCGAGCGCTCGGTATCACCCAGATTCCTTTTCTCCCTCCTGTTTCTTGGGACGCCACAATGAATCGTGTCTAAGGAGCGGCGCTCCCCGCGTTTTGTCCCAATGGGCCAGAAGCTCCAGGTTTTTCGTCCCACCATTCGCCGCCAGATACCGCAGCGATCCTTCCGTCCAGGTGATGAAGAAAACATTCTCGCCGATCCGCGCAAACGGCTTCCTTATCGGTCTTCTTCCAAGATTGTCTAAGTGTTTGAATGCCTCGCGGGCTAACAAATCTGCTGCCTGAAGTGCGTGAATTTCCTTTCCAGAAAACCATAGGCTCTTTAACCGCTTCGACGGCAACCAATTCATTCTTTTTATGTTCTGAAACGTCTCAGCTATAAACCCGACAGGACCTCCGTCCTCGAACCAAATGTTCACATCCACGCCCCAATTATCCGCAATAGAAGCCATGTTCATTAACACATGAGGAATTGCTAGCTTATATGGTTCGGTATCGGCACAACCTGGAAAGGCTTTCTTGTATGCCTCAATTGGCACAATTGATCCGAACCCAGCTAGCTGGGTGCCCTGTATTACGTCGACGAGGTTGGTGATTAGGGCAATTCGTTTGTCCTTCGGCCAGCTGGAGAACTGAGCGTACCCAAACTCTCTGCCGTCTTTGTCTCTGCCCCCCTCGCAGTCTGTTGTGTGAAACGTTTCCCTTAATCCGTGTGTCAAATGGCTCCACGCTAAAGTGAACGCGTCCCACTGTTCGGGTGTCGCAAAGAAACCGCCCGAAGCACAGTATCGCTGCATCTGCGCATCTGCGCTGTCATCCAAGTATGCTTCTATCGTGGTTGCCATCAGGTACCAAGGCGTTGCCCGTCCCAGCGCCTAGCCCCGCGAATATATTCGGGAAGTTTTCCTCGCAAATTCTGGCCATCTTACACCTGTCTACTGAGTGACGTATATTATTACCTAAATGTTTGCCGCGAGCCTCGCGAGGCGTGTTGTGGGGCGCCGCGGTCCGGCTTGGGTCCACCTAATGCTGGAGTGAGCAAACCGCACCTCGATCCTCATTACCTAGAGCGCGTGAGGTACCCGCCCGCAGGAAAAATCCGCGGCCAGGACATTTCGACTTTCTGTCGCTCAAATAGAGCCAGTGCAAACCTAGCACGATATGACCATGGTATAATGACCATGGTTACGGAGGCTGGCATGAAGAAGATGGCGGCGGGCGCGTTCAAGGCAAATTGTCTGGCGGTGATGGACGAGGTGCGCGCGAAACGCGAAACGGTGGTAATTACCAAGCACGGCAAGCCGGTGGCGCAGCTGGTTCCGATAAGCGGCGACACGGATGACATCTATCATTTCCTTGCCGGCAAAGGCGCGATCACGGGCGACGTGACATCGCCGGCGCTTACGTCCAAAGAGTGGGGAAAGCTGGCGTGATTTTGCTGGACACGCACGTGGTGCTCTGGCTGGCGTTCGCTCCAGAAAAGATTTCCAAACGCTCGAAAGCAGCGATCGACGCGGCTCGCCGGAATGCGGACGCGCTGGCGATTTCGGGCATCTCTCTGCTGGAGCTGGCTACGCTGGCGAGAAAGGGCCGGATACGCCTCAGTATCAGCGTGGAAAATTTCCTGGTGGAAGTCGAGTCGCGGTTTGTCGTGCTGCCCATCAGCGCGCGCATCTGCGCCCAGGCGATGGCGCTTCCGCGCACATTCCTTCCGGACCCCGCCGATCGCATCATCTGCGGCACGGCACTGGTTGAAGGCGTGCCATTGATAAGTGCAGACCGCCAGATCCGGCGATCGCGAACGGTCCGCGTCCTTTGGTAGCGTGTCGCGAAGAGGTTGATACGATTCGGGCGGACGGAATTGACAGCGGTGACGGGCGGACGTAGGCTTTTGCTGGGGCTTCTCTTAACCATGGACCTATTCGAAGAAATCGTGCGGATGCGCAAGGCCGGAGAGCGCGGGGCGCTGGCGACTATCGTGCACACTAATGGCTCGATTCCGAGCTATGAGAGTTCGCGGATGCTGGTGCGCGAGGATGGTTCCGTGGCCGGGACGATCGGCGGGGGCTGCGTGGAAGCGGAAGTCTGGGCGGCGGCGAAAGAAGTGATGAACGTGGAGCAGCCGCGCAAAATGACTTTCAACTTGAATCACGACGCCGGCTACGACATTGGCCTTATTTGCGGAGGGACGCTGGAAATTTTCGTCGAGCCGCTGCTTCCCCAGCCGATGCTTTACATTTTCGGCGGCGGGCACATTTCGTTGTCGGTGGCTCGCGCCGCGAGCGCGGCTGGATTCGGGATCGGAGTGATCGACGATCGCGTCGCTTATGCGAATGCCGAACGGTTCCCGATGGCGACAGATATTCACACCACTTACGAAGATGCCTTCGAAAAGCTGAAGCCGAATGCCTCCAGCTACCTGCTGATCGTCACGCGCGGGCATAAGGACGATATGCGCGTGCTGGCGTGGGCAGTGCGAACTCCGGCGCGCTATATCGGCATGATCGGCAGCAAGCGCAAGGTGATATCCGTCTATAAGGCGCTCGATAAGGAAGGCTATTCGCCCGAAGAGTTTGAACGCGTGAACGCTCCCGTTGGACTCGACATTGGCGCGCTTTCCCCCGAAGAGATCGCCGTGAGCATAACGGCGGAGTTGATCGCCGTGCGGCGCAACGCCAAGAACCTGCCACATAAGGCGGTAAAGCTCGCGCGCGCCGCAAGCCTACCGGGCGCTTAGCTTCCCGAATGAGTCCATCCCGTAGCGCGGCTCGCCTGCCGCTGGCCGCCGCAATCCTTGCCGCCGGTGAATCTCGCCGAATGGGCACTCCAAAAGCGCTGCTTCCCTACCGCGGAAAAAATTTTGCAGAGCATCTGCTGGAAGTGACCAATCACGAGCGAGTGGGTATGAGGCGGATCGTGGTCGGCGCGCATGCGGAGGAAATCAGCTCAAACGTTCGCTCGGGCAGTGCGGAGATTGTGATCAACCAGGAATGGCAGAGCGGCCAGCTTTCGTCCATTCAGGCGGCGATCCGTAGCCTTCCATCGGGCGAAACATCGGGTTTGCTGCTCTGTCCGGTCGATCACCCGCTGGTTTCAGCAGAGTTGGTTGCACAGCTGATCGAGGCATTCGATGCAAGCGGCAAGTTGGTCGTGCTGCCTGCATACGAAGGAAAGCGTGGCCATCCGCTGATCTTCGCCGAGGCACTCTATCAGGAGATATTGGCCGCATCGCCGGAGGTCGGCGCGCGCCAGGTGGTATGGGCGCATGCAACCGATGTACTAGAAGTTCCAACAGACGAGGAGGGGGTAGTCCTCAACCTAAATGATCCTGAAACGTTGCGACGCGCGATGGAAGCGCCGTAAGACGGCCAGACAGACGCCAGAGATTCACCCTAGCTTCCGGACGAGCATAGCCACGGCGTCAACGCAGAGCTGAGCAGCGTGAAACGTAGCCGGCGGTAGGCCACCCAACGCTTGCGATATATCCTCTGCAGAAATGGACCGTGCCTCCGCCGGGGACTTCCCAGCCAGCAAGTCGGTTAG
The DNA here is from genome assembly GCA_050746805.1 of Candidatus Acidiferrales bacterium. Classification (GTDB taxonomy): domain Bacteria; phylum Acidobacteriota; class Terriglobia; order Acidiferrales; family UBA7541; genus Palsa-295. The sequence continues at coordinate 9,237 of JBOGMW010000213.1, forward strand.
GACGGAACTGGCCGCTATAGAGGCGGTGCAACCTTGGGCCTTAAATTTCGATTCGGCGATTCGGCCCTTCTCGATGCGCGCACTCAGCCGCAAAATGTCACCGCAAATGGGGTTGCTGACTTCCACGCTCGCGGATGCATCCGCAACTTCTCCCACGTTGTGAGGATTGCGAAAATGGTCGAGCAGGCGATCGCTGAACACGCCCCGAAGTATAAAACATACGACTGAGGGTGCAAACTATGCCGGCCACAATCCTCTAATATCTAGCGCAACCTTCCGGT
>JBOGMW010000214.1:0-28063 GCA_050746805.1 Candidatus Acidiferrales bacterium
TTTAGCGTCACGTTGCGGACCATGTTCCGCAAAACCACGACGGAGAATTTTCCCGAAACCGCGCCCAGCGTTCAACCGCGCTATCGAGGCATTCACGTCTTGCAGCGCGACGAAAACGGCTTGGAAAAATGCGTCGCGTGCTTCCTGTGCTCGGCGGCCTGTCCAGCGAATTGCATTTACATCGAAGCCGCTGAAAACACTGAAGCGGAACGCATCTCGGCGGGCGAACGTTACGCCAAAACCTATAACATCGACTACTCCCGATGCATTTTCTGCGGCTATTGCGTCGAGGCTTGCCCGACAGACGCAATTACCCACGGCCACAGCATCGAGCTCGCCCCGTATGATATCAACGCCATGATCTACCGCAAGGAGCAACTCCTCGAGACGTGGCCCCCGCGCGGTCCGCGTTCGTAGCGCTTTTCCGCCACTTTTCGCGTCCAGGATAATGCGAACTTACGCATCAACGCTTGGCTCGAGAATTCCCGGCGCTCGCTGGAGCGTTACGACGTCTCGCTCTCAATCTACGGTGCGTTCATTCATCTCGCCTGCTTCATGATCGTCTTACGGAGGGTTGTGCAATAGCTTCTAGGCTGATTTTCTGCGGACATTCAGTTCTGACATATCCGCGAACTTGGTTCCGCATTTCTGCTTAGTCGCTCGCTGGGCAGCCATCAATCGTTATGAGTTGGTTCGCGTGCAGCCCTCCAAGGTCTCGGTGTCGCCTTGAGGCTTCGAGAGCGGCGTCCTGGTCGCGCTTCCAATCGCAATTCCAATCCGTCTAGGTGCATCAATACACAAAGCCTATTTTCCGTGTGCCGAGCTTTTGCGAACCGCTCCTCCTAACGCGACAACGATCGAACTTGCCTGGCTCCGCGACATGACGTCGTGTCGTATAACGCCGGCATGTCAAGTCGCGCCGCATTCGCACGTCTCCGCAAGCAACCCCGCGTCTCCGCTAATGAATACTTACGTTAAGGCTGGCGCGGAGGGACGAATGGCGGCGATGGATCGCGGAAGTGTGCAGCTAGTGGGGCGACGCGAAGAAGCGCGGCGTTTGCTGCAAGGACCCTCGACCGAAAGCGACTGCCGCATGAGGCGTGCAGCGATAACAAGTAAGCGTAGCTACAACTTTGGTCTGAGGACGCGAATATTCGCCTGCGAGATTACGCGATGACGACTCGATGTTTCATGGACAGAGCGAGAAAGAGTTCGCTGGCGCCCGGTACGGTGCGATCGACCGAGCCGCTTGGTCGGGAATACTACGGTGCGAAAGCGAACGGAAACCAGCGGTCACAAAATTTCTATTCAATGGACGGAGGCCCGCGGACCGAACCTCTGGCCGGTGTTCTGCACGTTCATGTTCTATATTTTCGGCACGTTTCTGACGCACGCCGGAATCGCCAATTCCGTCCAATCGCAGGTGTAGATTGCGTTTGTCAAGCGACTGCGCCATGCGCGAGATTTCAGATTAGCCGCAGCCGGCAGATTGCTTGGAGTGGCGGAGCCAATTCTCTTTATCACGGGCGCCGTAACCGTAGCCCGGAAGCACTCCTACGATCAAAACGCCTTTGCTCGAGCGTAAGCAACAGTCAGGGCGCCGCCGGAAATCAGGAACTGCGGAGCAATACAGCGGCTCGGCTACTTCAAACTTGCGCTGGGAGACAAATAAGGCGGGGCCTGGAAGACTGCTGCAGAGTTCGCGGTCTCGGCAAAGAGTTCGGCCAGTCGGGGAATACCAATGGGGCCTTATTCGTAAATCGCCGAGGCCGAGCGTTAGCGGCGATTCAGCGCGTTCGGGCGCGCGGTACAAAACGGGTCCTCCTGGATTTCGCACAGAGGGCCGCAATCCAAGCTCGGTGCAAGACACTTTGCCAAACGCACGGCGGTAGCGAAACCGTCGCCGGAAATCGCCACTTCAAGACTTCTTGACTGCCGGCGGGATGTCCGGTCGAAGCCGGAAGGGAGATCGGTTCGCTGCTCGTCGCCAACGGCAAGATTCGCCCTCTATTAAAAACCTTCCGCCGAAGTGGCAGCGCGAATAGTGCTGTTTCCGCCGGTTGCGCCGTCCAATCTCCGACCGTAGAGACAATCCGAGTTTGCTGCGATAGCCGATTTCGTCCGGACTATGCAGCGATTCGCTTCGGCAGTTTTAAAATTACTCCCGCCCAGGTTGCTGTTGAGGCCGACGCCGCTGTGCCTGGTCTTTTCGCTACTGTTGCGCAATTGCCGCCGCTTCCCGCCGGCATTCCGAGAACTGCGAACTGGAACGGGCGTCCGTTCCAGGAGGTCAGGAGCATCCCTTGTTATTTAGGCCGGGCCGCAGCCCCCGAAACTTTTGACGGAGGATCCTCGCGACGTCAGTTGATTGAGGCACAAACTAGAGAGCCCGCTGGCAGGAATTTCCCGCCAACGGATGCGATTTCGGCGCCCAGCGCCGCCGGAATCCTTGTGAGCGCCGTGCGCTTCACGAGGCCGCGGGTAAATGCCGGCCAGATGGCATTATCCGTGCCCTCGGCGGATCGTGGGCAAGCGAACATTCCGTGCGCACGCAACCAGGCGATCGATTCGATCCCGGCAATTTTGCCGCGCCACCTTCCTTCGTTGGCCCGCCACATCCGACACGAATGGCCAGTCCTGCATGCCGGAGGTGCAAACGACGGACGTCGCTTGCAATCGGAAGGCTGCCTTGCGCCGGCTGGCTGGGCGCACATTGGCGATGTAAGGAATTCGAGACCAAGGCAAAGCGCGCTGCCGCATGGGGCGATGAGGCTACAGCAGGCAGCACCGCCGATTGAAACGCCAGACCCGACTGGGCGGCTTGCATCTGCGCGGCGGCTCCGTCGCGCAACACGTCTGACCGTCGCTGATCTAGCATCCATCGGGCGACTTTCACCTCCGCCTCTACTTCGACCCATTGCTGAAGCACCTGCTTTGCTTGCGTACAAAAAATCGCGGCTTGGTTTATCCGTGCGAGCACGAGCGATTCAAGCGCATCGAGAGAACACAGTTCGAGATATCCATCCGGCAACCGTCTACTGCTCATGGCCCCTACCTCCGCTGGTCAACGGCCTCATCGCGAAAGGCGTACGCATTCGGCAGACGAATGGCGATGAGTCAATGGCGCGGATGCTATGCCTGCGGGGAGCAGGCGTGGCGCGAGAAAAAGTATTTGCGACGTTTACCGAGCAAGCGGACGGCGCGCGTCTCTCGCGGCTATTTAATCGGCGAACGCGGCGGGGCTTAGCGTCGGCAAAGGATCGTGAGATGGAATCAAGACGCCGCGCGATGAAATCGCATTTTGAGAATTTCCGCGAGGGCCGGCCTTTCACTGGAGAAGAACGCTAAAAGTGCGCGGCAAGGATTTCAACACCGGATTGCGCGGCGTGCTTTTCGAAGCGCGGCACTATGAACGGATGGGTTCGGCGATATGGCTATACGCGTGGCTGGTGTTGCGGCAGACCCATCAGACCGGCACGACCGGCTGGGTGTTGGGTGGAGCACCGGTCAGCTATGCGGAAATAGAAGAGGAGACGGGTTTCAATGGCCGTACGCTCGAACGATGGATGAGCACGCTGCGCCGCCACGGGTACGTGAAGACGCAGCCAGCTATGGGAGGGGTGATTGTACGCATCACCAAAGCGAAGAAACATGCGGCGGTGCGGAATGCTTCCGCTGTCGGGAAGGCGGAAGCCCTCCGCGGAGCCGCGAACGCCCTCCGCAAATTTGCGGGCGGGATACGCGAATCTGCGGAAGGGGATACGCAGAATTGCGTAGCGAATCATCGCGAAGTTGCGGAAAACACGCACGTTCCATTACCGATAAGTAGTTCATCGGTAGAAGAATCAATAGAGAAATACCATGATCTCTATCAAGAACAAGACCGATCAACAGATCAACTTCCCCAGAAAAACACAAGTCACCACACAAGCGAACAGCATGGTCTGATTAACGATCATGTGCCAAACCAAGTCCAAACCCTGAACCCTTCCTGTTCAGGTGAAAAGCGAAACCAGAAAACACCTGAACCGCACGAAACATCGCGGGATTTATTTTCCGAACCAGGACGGACGCCGCGAGTGCGAGAGTTGCCGCCGCAGCAAGCCTGGCGATTGATCGAAGAGGCGCGCCTGCGTCAGCAGATCGTGCGAGCTGAGCGAGACGAAGCCGTGCAGCGCGAACTTCGGGTGGGTGCGGGTCCACAAATTCCGGCCATGCCGCGCGGGGATGGCCTACGAGAGAGGTAAATCGCTCATGAAAACGCGCTTTCAATTGCGCAGGGAAGCGGGTCACGGTGGCGCCGTCCCCGGAGGCTGGCGCATGGCGTGGTATGAACCTCCACGACGTGTTGGCGTTTATTATCCGGCGCTCTTGCATTGGATTCTGCGCGGGCTGCGCGAATTGTCGTATCGGATGCGCGTGGCATTGCGCGCGCCGCGAATCGAACGCGCACAGGCGTTCGAAATGAATCGCGCGCACCGCGACCGGCAGCGCTTGGCAGACGAATACGCGCGCGGCTACGTATGCGGTTGGCGTGAATGCTACGACGCGTGTCTGGACGCGGTGGAAGAAGAGATTTCGCGCGAAGGCGAAGTTTGGGACGCCTGCGATCTGCTGACGGATATGCCTAGACAGCAGCAAAAGAATTGATTGCCGTTCGACGAATGTAAACGGCCGCGGTGGAGTTTCAGCGTAATTGCAGAGCGAGTTCCTAAAGCCACTCGCACAGAACCAAGTCCCCGGCGCGCTATTTCGGTGCGCTGAGACAGAGGAGGATGGTGAAACGATGAAAGCCACAGAGGTTTTTGACGTTTGCCATGGCCGCTATCGCGGACTGCGGGAGTGGCTGACGGATACGCGCGGAGCGGTTCGGTCCGTACATCTCGATATGCCCTCTGAAGGCTATCAGTGGCGGCCGAGCCGCGCGCGCGCATGTGAGTACGTTGCTGATTTCGAACGCATTGGGCGGCGCGCGTTGCGACGTCCCGAGTGGAAAGGGCGCTTGAAACTTTTCGAGGCATATTTCTTGCAAGGTGCTGATTACCGGCGTGCGATCGGAATGGTAGGAGTCGCGGAAGGTACTTTTGACTACTGGTATCAGGAAGTGAAGCGCGCACTGGGCGCGGAGTTTTCGCGCGCCGGGCTCTCCCCACCGGCGCAATATTTTAAACACTCGTGAGGACGGCAGTGGAAGCCTGGGCTAGTGCGCGTCTCTTCTTTCCGGGCAGCGCGCCGGACTTCGTTTTCGCTTGGCGCCGCGGCCCGCATGATGATTATTAGGCAACCAACAGATTTTATCTCCGCACTCAATTGTCTTGCCTTAACCATACTAACCGTGTGGAACAGCCAGCGTTCCGAACCTTGCAAGGGCAAGGTAGAAGCCGCTGCTAGATGAGCGAAGGCACGATGCGCTTCCACACACAACGATGCGCTGCCCAAAATGCCAATTCGATCACCCGCTGCAGACATCCGAGTGTTTGAAGTGCGGAATCGTTTTCGCGAAGTACGAGGCGGCGCTCGATGCGGCGGCGAAAAAGGCTGAGCCGGCCGCGGCGGCGTCTATGGCTCCGGCTCCGCTGATCGATGCACCTGCGAAACAGCCGGACGCTGCGGTGACTGCGACATTGGTCTCGTCACTGGCTGCGACGCTGGCTACGTCCCTCTCGCCTTCTGTAGATAAAACGCCCGAATCGGCCCGCAACGATGCTATTAGGGAATTGAAGTATCGAGCGATTGCTCTGCCGTTGGCGTTGCTGGCGGCGTACTGGTTGACGGGCACGGGCCTCAACATGGTCGCAGGCATGCTCTCGATGGTGGTGCACGAGAGCGGACACGCCATCACCGCGTGGCTTACGGGCCGATGGGCTGTGCCCATGCCCTGGGTCACTATGCACGGCCAAAATCGGTCTTGGTTTATCGTACTTGTGGTTACTTCCGCCATCGTCTGCTGGGGATTTCTAGCGTGGAGGACCCGACGGTGGGGATGGGTCTGCGCCGCCGGCCTCATGCTTCTTTTGCAATTGGACATCCTGAGCCTGTCTGCTTTCAAGCAAGAAGCCCTAATCGTATTCGGCGGCGAGGGCGGCGCAATGGTTCTCGCCACAATCCTGATGGCGACGTTTTATGCTTCGCGCGAGAGCGCACTGTATAAGAGCTGGGGACTGCGTTGGGGATTGCTGGCGCTGGGAGCGCTGGCCTTCATGCACGTTTACCGGTCATGGTCGGGGCCATGGGGAAACATTCCATTCGGAGAAATCGAGGGGGTCAACCTCTCCGATCCGAGCTTGCTCACTGAAATGTACGGATGGTCCGTCACGCAAATGGTCGATCGCTACATCGAGCTCGCCAGGGTTTGCTTTGGGGCCATGGGGGGGATGTACGTCTGGGGATTGGCGTCTGCATACGTGGAAACGCGGCTGCCGGCCCCGCTCGCGCCGCAAGAAACGCATAAGGGTTTAGAGATTCAGGCCAGCCGCTAGAAACGGTCAGGTGAGGGCAGCAGCTCCGAGGCTAGAGGCGCGAGCTTCTGCGTGAACCGCGCATATCTCGAATGAATGACCAGCCCATGTCGAAAGGGAGCAGTAGCAGATTCTTGAGCAGGCTCGAGCGTTGCTGGAGCTTGTCATGGGCTACCTCGGACTCCCCTTTTTTCACCACTATGATCGCCGAGAGGTACTTCATGAAATCGACTCCGCACTTTTCGCACTTGCCGCCCTCCCGCTGCTCGTGATGGCAGGCCGGGCACTCGAAGCGCAGGGTGGCGTGGCAACGCGGACAGAATCGCGCCACGTCGCGCGCCTCGGAGCTGCATTTAGGGCATTTCATATGTCAATCTTACTGCGCGCGCGTGCGGAGGAAGCCGCCGGCGCCGCCGGATGCGCCCTCAAAGTAAACTGGCCAAAAGGACAGGCGCGGAGCGCGATCTGCGGAGGCGGGAATCAGCTTAGGCGGAAGCTGGGGTCGCCCGAACCGGTGTGCTCGTTCCACGAATCTCCGTCGGCGCCGGCAGCCGCCGCTCGTTTCCGCGTGCTGCCGATCGGGACGAGCAATCGCACCACGTGGCCGATGCGCTCGATGCGAAACGGTTTCGCCAGGCATACCACGGCGCCCAGCGAGTGCGCGTTGGAATAATCGCTGGGATACGCGGAGCGCGTGGTCAAAACCACGGGAACTTGCGCCAGCCGCGGTGTGGACTTTATGCGCGCGCACAGGTCGTAACCGGGCAAGTCGTCACCTTCGATTTCGGCGATCAAAAGTGCGGGCAGCATTTGATTCAGCAGTGCGTGCGCCTGGCGCGCGCCCGGCATAGCCATTACTTCATAACCCTGCGTTGTAAGAAAGTTTCGCAGCGCTTTGCGGACAGCGGGATCAGAGTCCACCACGATCACTAGCGGCGGCTCGCTGGCCGTTGGCGATCCGCTGTCGGAGTTAGAAGCCGTATTCGTAGCCGCAGCCGCGCTTGCCGCCGCGTCGCCACGCTTCTCGTTATTGACCGTTCGGACGGCGATCGCGATTGCGAAACGGCCATCTGCCAGCCGCGAGACGCGGACCACGCGACCAGGCTGCTCCACTTGGACCGCGACGGGCGATTTACTGTAGGGAAACGTAACGGCGACAGTCGTTCCTTGGGGAAAGTCGGCGCGGGCGCTCAGGAAAAGAAAACCGTTGCGCGACACATCGACGGTGGTGGAGATTTCGTAGGGGCCATTTGACTGCGCGTAGGCTCCACGTACGCGAATCGGCGCGGAAATCAGCGCGCGGCGGCGCTTGCGGCGCTCCTGCGGCTTCTCGCCATGGCCGGATGGCGCTTCGTTCTGCGATTCGCCAGCATCGCCTGCGAGTGATGGAAAATCCTCTGCTTCGCTCATTGCGACCTGCCCCCTTATGAACCATCTCACCGAAACGCAAATGTACCAAGCCGGAAGACTCGCACGCCGTAGAGGGAAAGGCACATTCAAACGGTACGTTCGGTAGGGCAAACCTTTGGTACCCTCGTACTGTCGAGAAGCGACGGCCTCTCGAATCAACTGAGTCTGGGGAGGCCGGCCGTTGAATCTACTTCTCCTGCACGATTGGGACGGCTTTGACTGCAAACCAATCCTTTCGCCTTTCGGTGCTGGATCTTTCGCCGGTCGCATCTGGCTCAACAAGCACGGACGCGCTGCGGAATACGCTCGATCTGGCGCAGTTAGCCGACGACCTCGGGTACACGCGCTATTGGCTGGCCGAGCACCACAATACGCAACTGATCGCCAGCTCCACGCCGGAAGTGATGATCGGGCACGTCGCATCGGTGACGAAGCGGATACGCGTGGGGTCGGGCGGCGTGATGTTGCCAAATCATGCGCCGCTACACGTGGCCGAGGCCTTCCGGGTCCTGGAGGCGCTACATCCCGGCCGGATTGATCTGGGCCTTGGGCGGGCTCCGGGAACCGATTCGCTTACGGCACTGGCCTTGCGCCGTTCTCGCGAAGCTCTGAACGCGGATGATTTTCCGCAACGATTGGACGAACTGCTGTCGTTTCTGGACGGCGGATTCCCGGCGAACCACCCATTTGAGACGATTAGGGCCATGCCAGACGACGTGGATCCTCCGGAGGTTTGGCTGCTGGGCTCAAGCGATTTCAGCTCGCAATTGGCAGCGCATTTGGGGCTGGGCTTCGCGTTCGCCCACCACATCAACCCGCTTCCGGCGGTAAGAGCGCTGCGAGAATACCAGGAGCAGTTTCGACCATCGGGGCGGCTCGCGAAGCCTGAAGCGATTCTAGGCGTGTCAGTGGTTTGCGCCGAGACCGACGAAAGGGCAGAAGTGCTTGCGCGTCCGCTGGAGCTCACGCTATTGCGTTTTCGGCAGGGCAAAAGCGCCCGCTTTCCCAGTGTCGGGGAAGCGACCAATTACACTTACACTCTTGAAGACCGGGAACTGATTCGGTACAACCGCCAGAGGACATTCGTCGGCTCGCCGGACTCGATCCGCGCGCGCCTCCGCGAACTGGCAGGTCAGGCCGGCGTGGAGGAGATTATGATCACCACCATGATGCACGGCCATGCCGACCGCCGGCGCTCCTACGAGCTATTGGCAGAAGCGTTTGAACTTAAATAGCCGGTATAGACAGTAGGCGGCGGGCAGAAATCAACCCAGAGAACTATACAGTAAGGCGTTGCATTTTTGACTGACTTGTGGTACCGTGCTGGTGCGTTTGTTGCTCTTGTGTTCCTTTTGACGAGTCTCGATAAGGCTGCCGGGCAACTGCCTGTCGGCCTTTTTTTGTGGCGCGGCAAGGAAACTGGGTGTGACAAGTAGCTTTCAGGGCGGCAAACCGTCGTCCTATGAATGAATTAGGAGCAGAAGAAGTGGCTAAAGAGCAAGGTACAGTCAAGTGGTTTAACGCCGCTAAGGGCTATGGATTCATCCAGCGCCAATCAGGTGAGGATGTTTTCGTTCACTTCTCGGCGATTCAGGCAGAAGGATACAAGAGCCTTAATGAGGGCCAAGCAGTGGAGTTCGAAGTGAAGCAGGGTCCGAAGGGTCTGCAGGCCGAACATGTGGTAAGCCTCTAAGTCCTTTAGAGACAGCCTCAAGTTAGGCAACCCGATCTTCGGGGGCGGATTCGGCAACGAAGCCGCCCCCTGCACCCCGAACTAAGCTCGAGGTAAGCGCTGGCGCTAGACGTTGTGGTCTGTCCAACGCCGTTTGGCCCCGCAGCATAGCCAACCGAAACCACGTCTTCGTACTTTGCTGTTAAGACTAGGGAGGCGCGATGCAGGTACTATCCGAAGGCCAAACCGTGAAGCACGATCAATACGGTCTGGGCACCGTAACCGAGTCCAATCACAATCGCACAACCATCGATTTCGATAGCCACGGCATGAAGAAATTTGTCACATCCATTTGGAGCGCCGAGTTGGTCGGGGAACCACCCGCCGACCGGTCGTCCCGCAAGCGCCGGCGCCGTAAGACCGCCGGCAAGTAAAACCTCGCGACCCTGACCGCGACGCGATCCATGCGAATCGCGTCGTCGCTGATCGATCCTGCGGAGCACTTCAGGCTTCCACCAACCTTTCGCGGACCGCAAAGCGGACCAGATCGCTGAAACTGTGAAAGTTCAGCCGCTTCATGATTCGGTTTCGGTGACTTTCCACCGTTCGTGGCGACACGCCCAAGTCCGACGCCGCTTCTTTGTTGCTCTTGCCCGAAGCAATTAACTGAATCACTTCGATCTCGCGCTGGGTAAGGCGGATGCCTTCGTCCGCAGGCGCGCCTCCACGGCCATCGACGAAATTGCGCGCCATGGAGATGGCAAGTGTCGTCGTGAAAAACGGTTGGTGATGCCGGATGTGATCCACGGCTGCCAGCAACTCGGAGTCAGCGTCTGATTTCAGCACGTATCCCATCGCGCCGCAGCGCAACACCTCGCGCGCCAGCTCGTCCGAGAAGTGCATCGAGAGCACCAAGAACTCCGTCGATGGGGATGCCTGTTTGCCGGCGGCCAGCACGTCGAGTCCGCCGATTTCCGGCATGGTCAGATCGAGGATCACCAGATCCGGTTTCCCGGCCTTAATCATGTTGATCGCCTCGCCGCCCGTGGAAGCTTCCCAGGTCACTTCCATGCCCGGCTGAGCCTCCAGGAGATTGCGGAGCCCGCGGCGCACCACCGGATGGTCATCCGCCACGAGAATCCGGTAGGGACGATCGAATCGCTGGGCAGCTTCCGCCGCCAGCGCCTCCAGCGCAGGATGGGCCGAAATCTTACCGGCCGGATCTTGTTTGCGGCGCATAATTCCTCCTATTCGGAACTCGCTCGCGCGCACCGGGCGGCGTGAACTTGGGTCGCGCTGGTTTGGAAGGCGACACCGGCAGCAATACGCGAACCGTGCTTCCTGTACCAGCAGCGCCATCGAATTCGAAAATTCCATCGAGTTGCTTGACTCGCTCGCGCATGCCGGAGATTCCGACCCCGAGTTCCGTGCGCCGGTGCAATGGATCCGCCGAAGGGGGAATGCCGCAGCCGCGATCGCGAATTTCCACACGCAATTGCGAGTCGTCGTGCAAAACGCGGATCTCGGCCGTGGCGCTGCCGGAATAGCGATGCACGTTTGTCAGCGCCTCCTGCACCACTCGGAAAACAGTGGTCTCAATCTCTTGACTGTAGCGAGGAAATGGTTCCGAAATTTCGAGTGTGGCACGAATGCCGCTGCGCTCCGTGAATCCAGTGGTGTACCAGCGCAGTGCAGGGCCCAGCCCAGCATCGTCAAGCATCGGCGGATGCAACAAATACGAGATGGTTCGCACCTCGCGGACTGCGCCGTCCGCGAGAAGTGCAGCGGATTCCAGGAGGGAGGCGGCCGAATCCGATCCCTCTGGCAGCGCCTCGCGCACCCGCCCGAGAGTCATTTTCAGCGCGGCGAGACTTTGCCCGGCGGATTCGTGCAGTTCGCGCGCCAGATGGCGCCGCTGGCTATCTTGCTCGCGCATCAGTTGCTGCGAGAGGCGGCAAAGTTCCTGGTGCGAAGCGGCGTGTTCGGTCACGTCTTGAATCACGCCCATCGCTTTGGTGACTTTCCCTTGTTCATCGAGCAACGGGACCGTGTGCGCCAGGTGCACGCGCACTCGCCCATCTGGCGCACAGTAGCGAGCGACGAAATCGTACGGCTTGCCTGCGGCCATCGATTTCTCGGTAAGCAGATGAACTCGCGCGCGATCGCCCGGGTGCATTCGGTCCCAATAGATATCTTCCGACCACTCATGGTCTGGAGCGAGTTCATAGATTCTCATGAGCTGCGGCGAGAGTCTTACTTCGTTCGTTTTCAAATCCATTTCCCAACTTCCGAAATTCGCAACTTGTTCCGCACGCGACAGCAAATCCTCTCGCGTCGTACGGACGTTTTGTGCCTCCATCCGCTGCGTGAAGTCCCGCGCCATTAGGCATGTCGCGAGTCCTTCTTCGCCTCGTTTTAGGGGTATTGCGCATACAGAGAACCATCGCGGCGCGCCTGAGTCTTTCAATTGCACGTGCAGCTCTACCCGACGATCCAGCGCAGCCGTCCGGCTGGAGAGAGCCTTGATTTGCTTCAAAAGGGATGGATGGATTACCGTACTTAGGCGGCGACCCAGCAACCGGCGCCGATCTGCTTCCTTCCCGGAACGCCGCGAGTTCCATATCGCAGCCACTACATCCGACAAATCGGTAACCAACGTGAATTCGCCGAGCGTCTTTATCAGGGATTCGAACGTTGCAAAACGGTGTGCTTTGGGCGGTCTAGTCGCCAATGCTGGGCGGCGATCTAGTTCCATTTTGGGAAAGGCTGACGGTCTCTTGCTGAAGTTTTTCGTCCTTCCGCTCTTCAGCATGCGAGGCCCAGAGCCCATTGCTATGAGGTATCTCCTGCGTTCCCCAGGGTGTTCGAGAGCGTCCTAGCCATTTGTCCCAAAGGCAGGCGAAACGACCCAGAACGTATCGGATCTAGGGAGTCGGCAAATTACTTCCCGTTGATTTTTATGTCAAGCAATTTGTGTATCGTAGTGAAACAAATACTAGGGAAAATTAGGCACTTTCCGGGCCTGGAATGCGTATTGTTCCGAATTGACCCAGATAGTTTGCGAGCCTAATCTGGGTGGGCTGGAAGGGAAGGCCGGCTTAATGTTTCGTCACGCGCTGCCCGATAAAACATCTGGGAGCGCGTGGCGGCCTTTTTTTGGTTGTGCAGACCCTTTGCTGGCATCGCATCATCCCAGTAAAGCTTCTTCGGTTTACTCCTTGTGCCGGCCGCGCACCACTTGAAAAAGGGGGCGCAATGGCAGTTCTTTCCGTTCAGATTTTGATGGTAGGGAATCCTACTCCCAGTACCGGGCGACTTATTTTCCGCCTGACGAGCAGAGGCTTCGGCGCGCAACACGTTGACACCGTGGCTGAAGCGAGGTCGTTGCTGGAAACATTTCGATATTCGGTGGTGCTGTCCACCGAGAAGCTTCCAGACGGCCGCGGATACGATCTGGCGGCCCTGGTGGCACGCACTTCGGGATATCTATTCGTCGGCGTGCCGCTTTCCGAAACGCTGTGGCTGCCGGTTGTCGACCATGGATCGATCGTCTTGGGGCAGCGCGCACTGAACGCCAGCGTTTTCGAAAATGAAGTGGAGATTGCGTTGGGTGAAGCGCGGACGGGCTCGCAAGGGAGCGGCGCCGAACTACGAGCCGGAATTACTCGCCGCGTAGCGATGCCAAAACGCCGCCACACGGAAGCAGCCTGAATATTCCAATGGAGGTTTGCGCCGCCGCTAAACTTGGCGGGACGGCGTAGTCGGAGCGCCTATGGCGACCTGCCGCGCCTTCCGCAACTTCCACCACAACAACGCGCCCACGATCATCGACGCGAGGCCCGCGGTCTGCGCATTCGTCATACCGAAGAACGAGCGCGGATTGATGCGGATGAACTCCACGAGAAATCGTTCGATTCCGGTGAGTACCAGGTACGCCGCGAAAATCTCTCCAGCGGGCGCGGCCGTTGCCAGCAAGGCTGTGACAGCCTTGGGGGATTTCTTCGCTGTTTTCAGGTCCGCATTAGCGCGCATCGCGGCGATCTGCCGCGCGCCCAGCCGCCACAATACCCAGGCGATCGCGCCAGCCGCGATGAACTCGTAGATCGGCGTGGGCTGCACGCGGCAACTCGCCGGCCAGCCCCATTCCACGCAGGTTTGAGTCGTTGGCACAAGTCCGTGCGGAAAGCTCATGCCCCACGGCAGATTTGTGGGTTTGCCGTAATCCCCATCGCCCGATAGAAAGCAACCGATGCGCCCGATGCCGTAGCCGAGAGCGGCTGCCGGAGAGCCGACGTCCAGCATCGTCAGTAGTGGAATTTTGCGGCGGCGCGCCAGCCAGACGAACGCAGCAAAGCCCGCGATTAGTCCGCCAAACCACGCGAGGCCATAGCGGCTGAAAAGCTCTCCGATCGGATCGGCGAAAAGCTGGCGGGGAGATTCCAATACGTGATAGAGCTTGGCGCCGATGATTCCGGAGAGGCAGGGAAGCGCGATAAACGCCTCGGCAACGCCCGAATCTTTTGCAGCGATTCCGCGCCGCGCCAAATCCGCGCGCAGCACGAAATAGGCGCTCAGCATGGCCAGCGCTACCATCAGTCCGAATGTAGGGATCTGCAGCGGCCCTAAATGTAGAAATGGAATCATCGTAGGGGAACGCTTCAAGTTTCGTCCGGTTCGTACGCTGTGTCAAACTGCGCGCCGAGCATTTGGAACTCCGGCGAGTTCGAATGGGAGTACAATCCGCGGAGAGCGGCACTGACCGTCCCTCGGGGTTCCCAAAGAGACTTTGTTCTTTGGGGCATGACGGTAGGAGCTTCCGATGCTTTGTTGCGGTGGAAGCCGGCGTTCCGCGCGGGAAAAATTCCTTTTGCAAGTCTGCAATAAACTCGCGCTCGTGGCCGCGTGCGCGGCCATGACGTTCGTGGCGCGGCCCGTGTTTGCGCAGCGTGGCGGCGGGCATGCGGGCGGCGGACATTGGGGCGGCGCAGTCGGACACTCCACCGGCGGTGGGCATTTTGGCGGTGGGCGATCATCTGGCACTGGCCGCTCCGGTCGCAGTTGGACGCTATCGGCGCCACGCGGGGGAATTGTGGTGGTTTCGGGCGCGCAGGCGCGCGGCGGATCGGGAGACGCTCGCGGGTACGGTCGCGGCGGAGCCGAATCGTGGAGCTACGCCGGCGAACCAAGCGAGTTGCCAGTCGGTCTTCGCGGATTCGCTGGGCAGGAAGAGTCCGCTGCGCCTGCGGAGCCGAGGCAAATCACCATCGGATTTCCACTCACGGGCGCGGATAGCTTGAGCGGCACCAAGGTGCGCTCCCAGACGCCCCTAAAATTCGCGGGGCAGGGGCATTCCATCTGGCGGGCGTCTCCAGATCAAGTCACTGTCGGATCAGCACGCCCCGCGCCGCCGGGAAGTTCGCCTGTGAGCCAACTGGGGCAATGGCGCATCCAGCCGGAGCGATTTGCCAAGAATGATGGACTCGGCCGCGCGGTTTTCCAACACAGATTCCACCGCCGCTTCTTCTTCGGTCCTGGATTCGGATTTTATGGCTACGGCGGCACTGGGCTTGGCTTTTTCTCGGACTGCCCGAATTGGCTAGTTCCAAATTGGGAATGGGAGCAAGACTACGCGGGCGTTTGCGATATTTATTCCGGCTTCGGTGATTCCGGCGAGGCTGGACATAGCTCGACCGGGGCGTACGGAGAGGACGGCGCTAACGGCGCTCCGCAGGCCGATACCCAGCGGATCTACGGCGCGTATGCATACGGTGCTCCAGCGGCAAGCGAAGGTAAAAGCGTTCGCGATGATATCGAGAGTGAAAGCCTGGGCTACAGGTCCGCGGACGCGGACGCCCTTAATTCTCGCGGGCCGGATACACTGATCTACCTTGCTGACGGCACGAATTATGCTGTGGCGAACTACTGGCTTGCCGGCGGCGATCTGCACTACGTAACCAGCTACGGCGCGGAAGATGCCATGCCGATCGGGCAGATCGACTTGCAGCGCACCGTGGACGCGAACGCGGCGCGTGGCGTGCAGTTCACACTACGCCCAACGCCCGCGACCGGATCGGGCGGCTCGGAATAGCGCGCTCGACCGTGTCGCAAATGGGCCTTCGCTACGTGGTGCGCGACCCCCAGAAGTCCTGCGGAATCGGTACGGTGAGCGTTTTCGGTCGCGGGCCGATCCGGAAATAGCGCAACGCGCCCTAGCGAACTGCGTCCGCCTTGGATTGTTTTCACCTACAGAAAAAAGCGCTTGACACAAAATCATTCACATGATAGATTCTTTTTTGTTATCCTCGATTTGTGCGCCGGCGAGGCGCACGTCACTTTCCGGTTCGCAAATCTCCTTTGGTTCCTTTAGTTTTGCTTCTTCTCGCAGCGGTTAAACCGGCTTCTCGCTCTCGCTTTCGCCGGCGGATGTAGCCCGTCCATTTAGGTCTCGCAGCTGATCCAAGCAATCACGTCAACGCCGCGCCCGGCTCGCCCTCGCATTGTGGCCGGAGCGCGAATTTCGGGAGAGATTCATGCCGAATTACAACGCACAAGTACCTCCGTATTCGATATTTCCGGGAGATGTGGCGCTGGCGTTCAACAGCGAATCGCCGGCTGCGGCGCAAGCTAGCCAGCAATTCTCGCTGCCGAGCTACGCCGGATTTCCTGAGAACGGCCGCACCATTCGGTGGCAAACGATCTACGGCACATCACCTTCCGCCGTAAACGTGGCGCTGCAAACCGCCATGATCGACTCGGACTCGCAATACGCGACCATCGACTCATCCACGGCTACCGGTGGGGAAGCACGCACGGTCACCGGTGTGCGCGCGAATTTCGTGCGGGCTAAGGTGACGTCGATCACTGGCGGCTCAGGTGTGATCGTGCAGGTGCTTGCTTAGGATTCGGGCAGTAGCGCGGGAATGAAAAAAAACGGCCCCACTCTCCCGATGTTCCGGGAAAATGGGGCCGACTGTCTCCTGCTTCCGGGTTCGCGCCTAGAACAGGAACTTTAATCCGAACTGGATCACGCGTGGCTCAACCGAGGTCGATTGGATTTCGCCGAACGTCCCACCGCCCACTCCGGCTGCAGGGTTGTTAAACTGCGGGTGATTGAACAGGTTGTAGAACTCGGCGCGGAACTGCAGCGTTCCCCACTCGGTCACCTTGGTATTCTTCTGCACCACGAAGTCCCAGCTAAATTGCCCCGGGCCCGTTAGAATCCCGACGGGCGCGTTGCCCCAACCTGTACCAGCGACCATTTCGGTAGAGCCAAGGGCCGCTGGACTACCGGGAGGCGCGAAAAAGCTTGGAGCTGCTCCGCAGAGATTATCGGTGCTGCCGGTCGGATTGGACACTCCACCGATGCAGTACGGCGAAGTGGCTGTGACCGTGGCAAAGTTGGTGAAGGCACTGGGATTGATCCAGCCGCCTCCGGCCGGGTTCTTCAACCCGCTAAGCACGCGCGCGGTTGTGCTGCCTGGAGTTCCAACCCGTATTCCTGATTTGCAAACGCCGTTCGCTCCGCAATCAGCCGGATCGGCCAGCAGAGCTCTGCTCCCCGTGCCATAAATCGAACCGCCGCTTCCGTCCGTAACCGTAAAGGGCTGGCCGTTCTGAACGGTAGTGATACCGGAAAGCTCCCAACCGCCAAGGATCTTGCCACTGAATCCCTGCGTGGATTTCCACGGGAGATCGTAGCTGTAGCTGACAATGAGCCTCTGCGTACGCTCGGCAGAATTCGGCCCGTACTGCTGCGCGAAATCGAGAGGGTTGTTGCTGCCAGATGTGCCGAAATCGTTTTGGCCTGCGTCCAACTCCCCGACAGCGCCGTTGACGTTGGTGCGATTGCTGCTCCATGTGTAGGAAGCCGAGAGCAGAACGCCATTCATGAAGTTGTGCCGCACGTTGACGAGCAGAGCGTTGTAAAGGTCATCGCCCTTCGTGGTCGTTACGGTCGCGCCAGGGGTAAAGCCGATATAAGACACGCGGGCAGGCGCATTCTGTGTCGAATTGACTGTCACCGGCGTCGTGTTTGCCGGATCGTTGAAGGGAATCGGATTTCCACCGGGGAAGGTAGGATTGTTGAGCATCGCCAAATCCTGCGGTGCGCAATCACCGGTGACTCCGCCACAGAGCAGAGTGGACGGGGATCCCACAAGATGCGCGACGTTGTAGGGAGTTCCCTGGTTCAGCAGATGAATGCTGTGCGAGCCGAGATAGCCCACATCGAGGACCCATCCGCCCCGAAGGGCGTACTGGAAATCCAAATTATATTGCTGGGTGAGCGGGAGCCGTTGCGACATCACGTTGGAATTGTTCGCATTGGCAAGGGCAGAGTAGCTCAGACTGCCGAATGCGTTGTAACCGTTTAGGTTGTAGAACCCCGGTGCGAAATAACGTGGGGTCCAAGTAAGCGGAATGCCCACAATCGACTGAAACGGACTGTGGAGCGTGTTCTCCAAATTGGAAACCGATGTTCCGGCAATCGGTCCACTGTAAGGGGGCTCTTGCAGGAGATTGTCGACGAGATAGATGCTTCCGGCCTCGTCGTAAAACCATCCGTACCCCGCACGGACCACTAACTTGTTTCCGAACGGTTGCCAAGCCACGCCCAACCGCGGCATGAAGTTGTTCAGTGGCGAACCGGAAAGCAGCGTCTTGTTATGGACCTGCAAAACCCCCGACGCTCCGCAGGGGTCAGTAAATCCCGCCGCCTTGTCATAGTTGCTCGGGACGACGAATCCGGCAAGCGTCCCGACGGGCAGGACGGGCGCGTTGGGTCCGTTTGCACACCCAGGGGATGCGGCATCGGCCAAAAAGAATGAACCGGTATTGACCTTCGCCATTTGGCTCTGCCAGAGGTTCGCGAACTGCCCAAGAGCGTCCGACGGCCAACCTTGGTATTCCCAGCGCACACCAACGTTGACGGTGAGCCTGCTGTTCACTTTGATGTCGTCCTGGACAAACCAGTCGTAGTCGCCGATACGGTTGTAATGGGTGAGCAATCCCCTCAACGCGATAGGAGAGGCGCCTCCCGCGCAGTTGGAGAAACCTAGAAAGCCGCAGCCGACAGCTGGAGTCCCCGCCCGTGGGGGCAAGCCGGTTTGCGGCGTGCCATCGATCGTCGCCCCCGAGCTGCTGGTAAGGAAGTCCCCGTTGTTGTCGAACAATACCTCGCCTTTGGCGCTGGCCACAGTGTTGTTGTTGTATTGTTGGTGATCCCATTCAAATCCGAAACGCAAGGTGTGTATGCCGTGGTTCCAGGAAACCTGGTCTCCCGCCTGAAAATCGTTATCCACGTTGTAGCCGACGCCCGCGAAGTTTATGCCCTGGCTCCAATCGCCCGCATCCGGCGAATAGAGGTCGAGAACGTCGATGGTGGGCACAATCCCCATGTACGCGTTGGCATACTTCACATTCGAGGAACACGGCTCTCCGTTGTTATTTTGCGGAATGATCGACGCGCCATTCGGCAGGTCGCAAGCCGACAAAGTAGTCGGATCCGTAGCGACCTCGCCGTCCCGGTAAAACGTGAAGCGCGCTTCGTTGATCAAGTTGGGCGTAAGAATCGATTGCAGCCGCAGCGTGCCCGTGTGGCTGGTGTAGACGTCGTGCGCGGGCGAGCCTGGATTGCAGCTGCCACCGAATAGGCAATCAAAGCTGTCGATCTCAGGATCGGACGAGTAGAAGTAATTCTCGTACAAAGTGTTTCTCGAAGAGAGATTATATTGAGAATTCAGCATGTACTGATTTTCGTTGGCGATTATGGGCACTGAAAGGGCCGTCTTGCAGCCCGAAGAAGCCTCGCCGGGTATCGATACCGGGCAGTTCTGAGGGGCGGCGGCGATGAGGTAGCCGCCCTGATTGTAGGCGCCACCCTTTGTTGGGCCCTTGGCCTGAAGCAGGGCGATGGCCGTGTTAGTGATGTTCGATCCGTTGTTCGCTACTGTCACCCCATCCACAAAGCCTGTATTGCAGTTGCCGACTGACACCACGCCAAACCCTGTAGGAACGGGAGAGCACGGCGCAGTCGCGCCAAATATGCTGCCCAGATATGCGCGGTACGCTGGAATGTTGTTCGAGCAACGCAAATCGCTGCACGCGCCGCTAGCTTGGTCCGCGTAGTCGTTCCACGGCATCAAGTAAGCTGCCGGCTCATATCCGCCGGCAAACCCGTTTGTGGCGATCCCGTCGATCTGACGAAAGCCTTGATAGGAGCCGAAGAACAAGATCTTGTTCCTTTTGATAGGGCCGCCGAGCGTGAACCCGAAGGTGTTCTCTTTCAAAGTTTGCGGCGTATTCGCCTGGCCGTGTGACAATTCCGAATTCTTATAGAAGAAGTCATTGGCGTTGAAAAAGTTGTTGCGGTTGAACTCCCACAGGTCGCCGTGAAAGCTGTTAGATCCGGTCTTGGTGATGACTTCCACGTTGGCGCCGGAGTTGCGCCCGTAGCCTGCATCGTATTGCGAGGTCTGCACCTTGAATTCCTGAATCGTATCCGGGTTGGGAATCGGGATGCCTGGCATGCTGCCAATTTGCGCGGCGCCGCCGCTGGTGTACTGGGTGATGTTCGCGCCGTCCATCGAGTAGCTGTTAGATAGGCCCGACTGGCCGGCGGCGTTCACGTCTTGCGTGCCGTTGCCCAGAGCGGTAGCGTTGGAGACGTTGCCGCCGACGCCCGGCGAGAGGTCGACGATCTGCGTGTAGTTGCGCGTAACCAGCGGGAGGGAATTGATTTCTTCGGCGCCCACGACCGTTCCATTCGTCGCGTTCTCCGTCTGAATAGCCTGCGTGTTGGCCTCGACGGTGACTTGCTGGGTCGAAGTCCCGATTTCTAACTTGCGATTGAGTGTGGGGGTCTCCGTCACGTTGACCGTGACCGAGGGAACGTCGGTGGACCTGAATCCAGTAGCTTCGAAGTGAACGGAATAATTGCCAGGGGGCAATAGAGAGAGCTGATACGATCCATTCGCATCCGTGGTGGTGGTGCGCGTCTGTCCCGTGGCTAGGTTGGCTATCTTGACCGTAGCGCCAGCAATCACGCCACCGGACGGGTCTGTGACCGTGCCGGTAAGAGCGCCGGTACTTGCTGTCTGCGCTAGCAGGTTCTGCGCGCCAATTGCAAATACCGTTGATGCGAGCAACACTACCAAAAACAGGCGGATCAGTCTCATATCATTCTCCCTTTAGGCCGCGCCCGCCCCGCGGAGCCTAAAAACTACTGCAATCAAATTGTGTTGTACGCAAACACACGCACCGCAATCTGCGCGAAAGAAAAATCTAGCTTGAAGTGATGGACGCTTCCCCTAAAACGCGCAATGGAATACGACACCGCACCCACTCATGAGCGTGCAATTAATCGCAGTATGCTGAATCTGTCCATTACTTATTTGGACTAACGCTTGTGCGTGTATAGCAAGAGCCTTCTAGGTACGTCCAAAGCGCGCCGGGAACCTGAGATGCCGGTGGCAAGCTGGCGCTGCTCGGGTTTCATCGTCACGCAATCAGTGTAGTCGGACGAATCCTTATCTCTTAATGCTGAGCGGGCGAAATATACGGACCGCTTCAACCATGGCCACAGACAAACCCAAAGCAAAGCGAAGACCGCGCCAGCGCAAGCGCCGGACTCTGGACGAAGCCCTGCGGCGGGAGGGGTTAGACGAGGTCGGATACGCCGAGGGCCTGGGCGGCTTCTTTCAGGAATTGAAAGCAAAACCGAGCGTTCCGAAACTGAAGCTGATGCTCGATGGCTTGAAGGAATTGGTGCGCCATCTGGAGCCAAAACGCTCTGCGTCCCCAGGGGGCGACGATGCGCCCATGGTCGTGCAGCTGGTGCATAACGTGGCGCGGCCATCGCGTGCGGAGACGCCGCAGGCCCTCGCGCAGCCGGCATCGCCTGCTTTGTGCGTGAAGGTGAACGAGACGCAGGAAAAATAATTCTGGGACGCGGAGGTTTTTCGTGCGGGCCGGGGACGCGTGCAACCATGGTGAACGTTACATCCGGATTCGACCGATGGATACGCGACTCGCGCGCAAAAAACGGCGACCGTGAGATCGTTTTACCGTACACGCCATTTCCCAAACAGGAGGAATTTCACGGGTCAACGGCGAAGTATCGACTGTTCGGCGGCGCAGCCGGCCCGGGCAAGTCGAAAGCGCTGTTGATGGAGGCGATTCTCCAGGCCAACGAATATCCTGGAGCGAATACGCTGCTGCTTCGCCGCACGTTTCCGGAACTCGAACAATCTCTGCTGCTTTATTTTCGCCGCGAAGTGCCGCGCGAGCTGTACGCAAGCTTCAACGAATCAAAGCACGTGATCATCTGGCGCAACGGCTCGACCACGCGCTTCGGCTACTGCCAGCACGAGAACGACGTTTACCAATATCAGGGCGCGGAGTTCGTTTTCATCGGGATCGACGAACTGACGCTTTTCACGCTGCGCCAATGGCAGTTTCTCACTAGCTGCAATCGCTGCCCCATACCGGGCGCGTTTCCGTGCATGGCGGGCGCCACGAATCCCGGTAACATCGGCCACGCGTGGGTGAAATCGCTGTGGATCGACCGGCGGCCCGCGCCGGGAATGGAAAATCCGGCTGAATACGATCCCGCGGACTACGAGTTTATTCCCGCGCGCGTCACCGACAATCCGATCTACTCGGGCGATGAAAGTTACTTAAAGACGCTGCGCGCTCTGCCTTCGCACTTGAAGCGCGCGTTTCTCGATGGAGATTGGGAAGTTTTTGCCGGGCAGTATTTCGACCGATTCGATTATGCGCGCCACGTGCTACGCCCTGAGGAAATCGACTGGAAGCCGTGGTGGACGCGCTGGATTTCGATTGACTGGGGATTTGAGCATCCGGCTGCTGCTTACTGGCATGCGCAGATTCCGCCGGCAAGAGCCGCCAGCGAAGCAACGAAAAATGGCGCCGATGCGGAGCACCGAAACACGGTCGCCACCTACCGTGAATTTGTGACGCGCCACACCGCGCCGCGCGAGTTGGCGCGCGAAATCATCGAGCGTTCGCAAATGAGTAGTGCGGGCGAGCGGCAGATCCCTCGTCGCTCTGAAGACGACCTTCGCCGGGATGACAGCGGGTACGGGCGGAGCGATGCGCGCGAGAAAATCGACGCAATCTACCTCTCGCCAGATGCGTTTGCACGGCGCACCGACGAAGCGTCGATCGCCGAGCAGATGGGCGATGTTTTCGCGAACGCCGGTTTTCCGCGTCCGATTCCCGCCGATGACGACCGCGTGGGCGGATGGATGCTGATGTACCAAATGCTGGACGCGGGCGAATGGCTGCTCACGGAAAATTGCATCGAACTGATTCGCACGCTGCCGGGCCTGGTGCGTGACACCGCGCGCATTGAAGACGTGGAAAAAATGGACGGCGACGATCCGGCAGACGCCGCTCGCTATGGATTGAAGTCGCGCTATGCGAATCGCCACGCCGGGCAGGTCAGACCGCCGCTGGACGATCGGCTGGCTGCGCGAGTGCTTTCGGCCGATCCCACGATTCGCGCGATTCAGGCGCGCAAGGCTCACATCGACGAAACTCACGGCGCGCGGCCCGTGGCGTTTTTCCGCCGGTGGCGTCCTGGTTCGTCAGCCCCGGGTAGCCGCGGGCGCTAGCACCGGCCTCGACTTGCATTTCCTTTGGGCGGCTTCAAAGAGGGCGCCCCGGACAAAATCATGAAACTTCCCGAAATCTGGCGGCGAGTTACGTCCACGCGCGACAGACGCGCGCTGGAATCCGAACTCGGGCGGCTGCATGCTGAGGCAGGCCGGGCGAGCGCGGAAATAGCACGTTTGCGCGATGAGAATCGCGCCCTATTGAATTCGATTTTAGGCATTGCTGGAATTCCGCCGGTCTCCGTAAGCCCCCCGGAGGTACCCCGAAGTCACCCTTCACCACAGTCCGGCCCCGAGGCGCCTGCTTCCAACGCTCCTGCGGACACAACCCGACCGCCAGGAGGCTCGGGCAATTCGGGGCCGGCCTCACCTTTCCTTGGTTTCACTGGCGCGAACGCGTCAGCCAGTAACCTTGGCCCCGCACGCCTGAACAAACTGGCACAGATCGCTCCAGTGCGACGGCGTTCATGGCCGCAGATCAATCGCGCGCTGGAAATCGAGGCGGCGCGGAAGAAGCCCTCCGAGACGGAGAGCTAAGGACTCCGCGGTTCTGTCGAAATTTATCAGGAGGCAACATGCCGTTCATCAACGGTCGTTATTACTTGAATCCGGTCATGGGCGAAGCGTTGGAGGCAGCGCGCGAAGCCGAAGCGGCGCTCGCGGCCCTCGAGAATCGCGCGCGTCAAGATCCCGGGGAGCCAGGCAACGAAGTAAATGACGATTTCGGAGGCGTTCCCGGTTCACCGTCCGGGGCTGCGTCTGGAACGGGCGATGGTCCGATCCATCGCGTTGAAATCGAAACGGCCGAGCTGGTGCCCGCAAGTTCGGGGCGCGCGGCTCGCGGATATGTGGCGCGCATTCATCGGCAAAATACGCCTGGTTCCGTACGGCCAGCAACGAGTTCCAGCGACCGGCGAAGTGGAAAGATTCCCGGAGGCGCCGAAACGCACGTCTTCGCCGATCATCGCGACTTGGTGAGTTTTCTTCGCGACGAACTGGCAAAGGACGCGCACTCGCGCAGTTGAAAGGAAACCGCCAGTTAAAACAACGGAGCGCTTTGCTCGGAGTCGTTTCGCGGAGGTGGCGACTGGTCTAGAATACGGCGCAGAGGCTTCGATCTTGGCCAGCTCCACGAGTCACCCATCTGGAAGATCGGGCGGGCGATACTCTCGGAGGCGCAGGCGGCGGTCACGCTCGCGCTTTCGTGCGGCGCCGCGCTACGCGCTGGCGATCATCGCAATCCTGATGGTCGCGATTGGCGGGATGATGGCGTGGAAGGGCGCTGACTTTTTTCTGCACGGTTTTTCGACTGGCCCAACGCCCCAAAACGCCCCCTCCGTTGCGAACGCGTCGCCTTCAGCGCACGCTGCGCAGTGGCAGCAGGACGTCCTGAGAAAATTCGACGGCGCAGCGCAGCAGGCCAAATCCGGAGCTCCCATCGCAGCCGAGGTACAGGTGGATGAAGCGGCGGCCGAGATGGAAGACGCGCGCATCCAATCGCAAATCGCTGCGAGCGATTTTTTTAGCCGCGCATCCGACGAGCTCGACGGCATTTTGAAGGCGAAAACAGGTTCTGACACGTCTAGCGCCAGGGACGACGCGCAAAGCACGGAACGCGGCTTACCACAGGATGCGGCTAACGGACGACTTTTCGAACATGTGACGCAAGCGCGCATCGAGCTCGCCATTATCCGTTCGGCGCAGCAGCCTCTGCCGCCGGGCATCGACTTTGCTTCCGACGCCGACGCACGCGCTGGAAATACGGCCGCAAAATCGCCTCCGACGAGCGATCCGGCGGATAGCATTGCGTCGCCGGTGGATCTGCCAGCCGATCCGCCGCTAAATCCGAAGCTGAGCCTTCCTGCAGGACACGTCGCCATAGAGAGTCCGCGCACTCTTGCCGCCAATGATTTGCTCAATCCCACGACGTTTGGTGGAAATTTCCTGGATGCAACGCTGCTACCAGATATGGCCGAAATTTTACTGCCACCAGAGACACGGGCATTCTCGGACGATGTGCGCGTGGAAAATTTAACCATCGCAGGCGGTTCGCAAACACTGGACGGGATTCATTGGCATAACGTGACGTTCATCGACGCACGGCTGCGCTACGAAGACGGCCCGCTCGATCTGCAGAGCGTCCAGTTCGTGCGCTGCACATTTGGTTTTCCATCGGACGCGCGCGGAGCGAAAATCGCCAACGCCATCGCGCTGGGCCAGACGACGTTGTTTATTCAGTGAGCACGATTGATCCGCCCGATCATTTCTAGAACGTAAGACCGCTCGCGGAGCGGTGACGGTTGAAAGATCCCGCATTGAAGCGCGTCGCTAAAGAACTGCCGCCGAATCGTTTCGCTCCGCAATAGAACTTCCCACGCGCGGGACCCAAATATGTAGCGGGCCGCGACGCAACTCCTTTCAAGCGAGAAACGAATGCCTACGCCAAAACCCACGGACACGCCGGTGACAAAGTTCACGAGATCGTCTGCGTCGTCGGATGCGCAGCAGCAAAATAAGACGGCGGCGGACCCGGCGATTGTGCCCGTCGAAGGCCCGCCCGCTATGTCTCCGGCTGGTGAGTTGTCCACGTCGTCCAGCGCGCCTTACGGGCCAAACAACGAACAGCTTCCCGAATGTTTGCAGGAGGCGTTGCGCAGACTCGTATTTCAATTCGGCACCGAATCAGAACTCTCGCGCCGACAGGAAATTCGACGCATCAAGCAGGCGCATCAATTTTGGCGCGGCCTCCCATATCTCTGGTGGAACGAGCGCGACCAAAATTGGCATTTGCCCTTCGAGCAGAAGATCATGGACAACAGCTCGCTCGAAGACCTGCCGCGCTATGAGTTCGTCACCAATATTTACCAGGCGTTTGGGCTTTCGTTGATTGCGGTGCTTTCGCAGGACGTTCCGCGCGTGCGATTTTTCCCCACATCCGCGCAGGCAGAAGAAGACGTGGCCGCAGCGAAGGCTGCCACGGAAGTGTCGTCGCTGGTGGAGCGCAACAATCGCATCGGCAATCTGCTGGTAGATGAAGCGTTCAATCTATGGACCGATGGAAAGGCAGGCGCGTACGTCCGGTTTGTGGTGGATGGGCAGCGCTTCGGGTTTCATCCCGAGACGGAAATTGGCATGCGCGAGGTGCGCGTGGGCGGAGATGTGTACGTTTGCCCGGAATGCGGCGCGGAGACGGCGCCAACGAGTCCACGGACGGGCATTTCGCAGTCGGACAACGCGGGATCTCTTTCGGGTTCGGCTGATGAAACGCAAAAGCAGATTCCTCACCCTGATTTGACGAAAGCGGCCGGCTGGGTTCCGGATGAAAGCGCCTCAGAAAATAGCGGTTCCGTCGCGTGCTCGGAATGCGGTGCGCTGCTTACCGAAGAGGATTTTGTGGCAGCGGAAGTAATCACGGTGCCGGCGGCGCAGACGCGCTTGCGCGTGCCGAACGGGCAAGAAGTGATCACGATCGTTGGCGCGCTGGAGTTGAAAACTCCTCCTTGGGCCAACGATATGGCCGAGTATCCCTACCTGCAATGGAACATGGAAGTGCATCTGGCGCGGCTGCGCGCCGCGTACCCGCACGCCGCGGATAAGATCGGCTCACCAGTGGCCGCTAGCATGCAGGAATACGAACGCTTGGCGCGGCTGGCACAATCGCAGGGCGGGCCGCTGACCGAAGGCGGCGATTTCAATATCAACCTGATTACGTTTCAACGGACGTGGCTGCGTCCCTGGGCATTCTTCGCGCTGGACGATAAAGCGCTGCGCGACGAGTTGCTGCAACTGTTTCCTGATGGTGCGTACGTGGCGTTCGCGGGCGACGTCTACTGCGAATCGCGCAACGAGAATATGGACGACCACTGGCGCGTGATGCACGCGCTTCCGGGTGATGGATCGAGCGGACGCCCCGCGCTGGGGGATTCGCTGATCAGCGTGCAGGAGCGATTCAATACACTCTCGAATTTGCAAATTGAAACTTACGAATACGGTATTCCGCCGATTTACGCCGATAGCGAAGTGCTCGATTTTGATGCGCTGCAGAGCCAGACGGCCGAGCCGGGAGCGCACTATCCCGCGCGGGCAAAACCAGGGCAGTCGCTCGCGTCTGGATTTTTCCAGCCCGAAGCGGCGAGCGTTCCGCCCGATCTCGCCGAACACGCCGCGAATTTGATGGGCCCAGTGGCGCAATTTCTTACGGGCGCGTTTCCCGCTCTCTTCGGCGGCTCGATGGCAAACAACGACACGGCTGCGGGCTACTCAATGGCTCGCGATCAAGCGATGGGCCGCATCGGGCTGGTGTGGCGGCGAATGAAATTCTTCCACGCGGACGTGATGTTGCTTGCGGTCGATTGTTTTCGCAGGAATCGTCCGAATGATGTGGAGGTGACGCTGCTCGGCGCCGGCGCGGCCTTCGAATCGAAATGGATTCGGCTGACCGACCTGAAGGGCAATCTTTTCAGCTATCCGGAAACGGACGAACAGTATCCGACGCTCTGGGCGCAGCAACGTGCCGTAATGCTGCAACTGATGGGCAGCCCCGATCCGCAAATTCAGGCGATGCTTTCGAATCCCGAAAATCTGGCGCTGGTGAAGCGGCTGATCGGCCTCGAAGAGTTGGTGATTCCGGACGAAGAATCGCGCACGAAGCAGTATCGCGAAATTGCGCAGCTTGTGGGCGAAGCGCCGATTGTGGTCCGCTCAGGAGCGAGTGGCTCTGGCATCTCGAACCCAGCCGCCGACCTTGGTGGTGGGGGATCTGCTGTTTCGGGCGCGAACGGGAGTCAAAAGCAGATTCCTCGAACTCCGTCGCGCGCGCCCGCTGCCGCGGGCAAGAGCGAAATCGCGCGCGACTCCGCTCGGAATGACAACGCGTTCGGAAGCGGTGC
>JBOGMW010000215.1:0-3761 GCA_050746805.1 Candidatus Acidiferrales bacterium
CGCATGGACCAAGCGGCATGACCGGAAATTCAAAATTTCCACAAGTGATACAGGTTGACACGAGTCGTTTCTTTTCCTATACTTGCGCGGTTGTGCTGAGGCCTTCGGGCCCGGTGATGTGAAAGGGAAGTCCTCTCGCCCCGGAACAAAGAGCGATGGAACGGGACAAAGAGGAGCGGCCGAAATGGGGCGCCAGCCCCGCAAAGCCGCGTAAGCCTCTCCGCAGTCTTGCAAGATGCAGTTCACTCCTTGGGGTGAAGCGTCGGCGGAGTACCTGGTAGATCCTTCGGATCGGGCAATCAGGGGCGACCTTTTCTGTTCATTCAACCGCCAAGTTCCGCGCGGGCGAAATCGCTGCGCTCAGAGTAACGCGGAATTAAAATCATTTCGTCAACAAACGGGGGAAAGAGTGCCGACGTTCTCACAATTGGTGCGCAACGGGCGCGAGCAGATTCGGACGAAGACGAAATCGCCGGCGCTCGAAGGATGCCCGGAAAAGCGCGGCGTGTGCGTCCGCGTCTATACGCAAACGCCCAAGAAACCGAACTCGGCACTGCGCAAAGTGGCGCGCGCGCGGCTGACCAATAGCGCGGAAGTCACAACCTACATCCCTGGCATCGGGCACAACTTGCAGGAGCACTCGATCGTGCTGGTGCGCGGTGGCCGCGTGAAGGATTTGCCGGGAGTCCGCTATCACGTTGTTCGCGGAACGCTAGATGCCGCGGGTGTGGAAAATCGCAAACAGGGGCGCTCGAAATACGGCGCCAAGCGGCCCAAGGCCGCGCAGAAGTAAGGCGGGAGATCAGCAATGCCACGTAAAGGTTGGGTTCTTCGCCGCAAGATTCCGGGCGACCCTGTGTACGGAAGCGACCTGGTGCAGAAGTTCATCTCGAGCATGATGTACGACGGGAAGCGCTCCACGGCGCAGACGATTTTCTACGACGCCATGGACCAGGTGGCCAAGAAAGCCAACGACGACGCGCTGAAGATTTTCAAGAAGGCCATTGAGAACTGCAAGCCGGTTCTCGAAGTGAAGTCCCGGCGCGTGGGTGGCGCGAACTACCAAGTGCCCGTGGAAGTGAATCCGTTTCGGCGCCAATCGCTGGCCATTCACTGGCTGGTGGGATACGCGCGCGAACGGTCTGGCAAATCGATGACCGATAAGCTGGCGGACGAAATTATGGATGCAGCGAATGGGCGCGGCGGAGCGGTGAAGAAGCGCGAAGACGTTCATCGCATGGCGGAAGCCAACAAGGCGTTTGCGCACTATCGCTGGTAATGCGGAACGCGGGCGGTTGGGCGGAGAGATTCGGAACCTGAGAATATGGCACGGCAAGTACAACTCGACCAGACGCGCAATATCGGGATCATGGCGCACATCGATGCGGGGAAGACCACCTGCACGGAGCGCATCTTGTTCTACACCGGTGTGACCTATAAGATCGGCGAAGTGCACGAAGGCACCACGGTGATGGACTGGATGGAGCAGGAACGTGAGCGCGGCATCACCATCACATCTGCGGCGACCACGGCTTCGTGGAAGCGCTACGACAAAATGTACCGTATTAACATCATCGATACGCCCGGACACGTCGATTTCACCGTCGAAGTCGAGCGTTCGCTGCGGGTGCTGGACGGCGCGGTTGCGGTATTCGACGCGGTGGCCGGCGTACAGCCGCAATCTGAAACGGTATGGCGACAGGCCGATAAATACCGCGTGCCGCGCATTGCCTTCATCAATAAGATGGACCGCATCGGCGCCGATTTCGACCATTCCATCCGCACCATGCGCCAGCGGCTTTCGGCCCACCCGGTTCCCGTGAATTATCCAATCGGACGCGAAGACAATTTCATTGGTGTGATCGATTTCATTGAAGAACATGCGGTGGTGTGGACGGAAGAATCGCTCGGTGCGGAATACGAGATTCTGCCGCTGGAAAAGCTGTGGGACGCGGCGTATTTGAAGACGCGCCCGGCGCTGGAAACGGCCGTTAGGGCCGCCGCGCTGAGCCCCGAGTTTTACAAAGAGCACCGCGAAAAAGTGGTCGAGTACATCGCCGAGCACGACGACGCCATCCTAACGAAATATCTCGAACAGCACAAACTGGAACCGGCGGAGCTGCGTGCTTCGCTGCGCCGTTCGACGATTGCTTTGAAGCTGGTGCCGGTGATCGCTGGAGCTGCGTTCAAGAACAAAGGTGTCCAGCCGCTGCTCGATGCCGTCATTGATTATTTGCCTTCGCCGATGGACGTACCGCCGGTGGAGGGGACCTCGCCGGACGGCACCGAGCCGGAATTGCGGCGCGCCTCGGACGATCAGCCCTTTGCCGCGCTGGCCTTTAAGATCATGACCGACCCGTACGTCGGCCATTTGACTTACATCCGCGTGTATTCAGGCGTGGTCAAGACCGGACAGTCGGTTTTCAATTCGACGAAAAAGACGCGAGAGCGAATCGGCCGCCTGCTGCGCATGCACGCCAACAAACGCGAGGAAATCGAGTCTATCGAAGCGGGCGATATCGCGGCGTGCGTGGGCTTGAAGAACGTATCCACCGGCGACACGCTGTGCAGCGAAGAGAAGCCCATCGTTCTGGAAAACATCGAATTTCCCACCCCGGTCATTTCCGTCGCCATCGAGCCGAAAACCAAAGCGGACCAGGAAAAAATGGGCACGGCGCTGGGAAAGCTGACCCAGGAAGATCCCACCTTCCGCGTCCACACGGATCACGACACGAATCAAACGTTGATTTCGGGCATGGGCGAGCTGCACCTGGAAATCATCGTCGATCGCATGATGCGCGAATTCGGGGTGCAAGCCAATGTGGGCCGGCCGCAAGTGGCCTACCGCGAAACGATTTTGAGGATCGCCGAAGGTGAAGGCAAATACATTCGCCAGACCGGCGGCCGCGGTCAGTACGGCCACGCCGTCCTCAGCGTCCATCCGCTGCCCAGCGCGGGTCATGAGGATATGCACGAATTGTCCACTGATGAGATCGACGCGCTGTCGCATAGCGTGGCGGGCAAGGGCGGTAAATGGCATTTCGACAAGGAACACCGCCTGCTGTTCGTCGACAAGATCGTGGGTGGCTCGGTTCCCAGAGAATTTATTGCCCCGATTGAAAGCGGCGTGCGCGAAGCCATGGAGACGGGCGTCCTCGCCGGCTACGAAATGGTCGATGTCGCCGTGGTTCTTACGGACGGCAGCTACCACGACGTCGACAGCTCGGAAATGGCGTTCAAAATTGCCGGCTCGATGGCGTTCAAGGATGCCTGCAAGCGCGCTAATCCGAAGCTGCTTGAGCCTATCATGCGCGTGGAAGTGGTGGTTCCCGAGGATTACATGGGCCCGGTGATCGCGGACTTGAACTCGCGGCGCGGGCAGTTGCAGGGCCGCGAATCGCGCGCCGGAAGCGAAATTATCACCGTGCTTGTTCCCCTTTCGGAAATGTTCGGATACGCCACGGAGATTCGCAGCCGTACGCAAGGCCGCGGAAGTTTCACCATGCACTTTTCGCACTACGAACAGACGCCGGCGAGCGTGTCGGAAGAAGTGATCGCGCGTGCCGCGGGGAAAACAGTCCGGTCTTGATCTCGAGATTGGTTAGAGCAAGCTGAGGCGGAGGAGCCGAAGAATATGGCGAAGGAGAAATTCGAGCGGAGCAAACCGCACGTAAACGTGGGGACGATTGGGCACATCGACCACGGGAAGACGACCTTGACGGCGGCGATCACCAAAGTGCTCAGCAAGAACAACCCGAAGG
>JBOGMW010000216.1:0-14524 GCA_050746805.1 Candidatus Acidiferrales bacterium
CCAGCGCCTGCGCTGCCGCCGGCGTCCAGCCCCAGAATCTCACGTTTACCGCCCATGGCAATGCGATGGCCTCTCAGGGCTACCAATTGGCCGGATTCGCGGGCGCAGAATCCGCGCAATTGGGCGCGAGCATTATCAAGAACGGCGGTTACGATTTGCTGAACCCCGTCTCGTTGGTGGGAACCTGCTTCATGGGGCTGGGAGGGAATGAGTGCGGCATCGGCACCGGCGGCATGGAATATAAAAGCAAGATTCCCTACGCCGAGCAGGCTAGCGCGGAAATTGACCGCCAGTTCGGCGGAGGGTTTGCACTGAACGTCAGCTACCTTTTCGTTGGCGCTCACCGGCTAGTGCGGGGGAACAACGTCAACGTTCCTTGTCCCGTCGGTACGACGGACACAGCGCAGGCAGCCAATCCTACCGATCCTCTGACGGCGGTTCCGGGCGTTCCGGCGACGGCTGAATGGGTTCCGGGTATGCTCAACGCCAATGGATCTTTCTCGAAATGCGCTTCCGGCACGCCCGTGGTCGGCACGGGTGCGCTCGCCGGATTGGGCCCGTGGTTCGGCGGTGCCCTCGGCAGCGGCTTGCAGACGATCAGTGCCGGGCTTTTGGACTATAACAACGATGTTGCGAGTGCAACCTACAATGGCTTGACGGTCAGCGCCGTTGAACGCCTCGGGAACTACTTCAACCTGACCGCGAACTACACCTACTCGCACACAACCGATAACGGCAACTTCACCACGTTCATCAATCTCCCGGTGAACCAATTCAACTACACCGCTGAGGAAGGCAATTCCAACCAGGACGCGCGGCACCGCTTGGTCACCAACTTCACCATCAACTCGCCTCATACCGGCTCCTGGTGGCGTCGCGATTGGCTCTTCAGCAGCATCATCACTTTGCAGTCTGGACGTCCATTCACGATTTACTACGGCTCTCCAACGCTGAACGATTTCGCTGCCGGTTCCGTTGATCGAGTAGGCGACGCGGGCGCTCCCGGCACGCATTGTGCCACCACTGCCACCTGCCAGGAGATGATTCCGCGTAACACCTACATCGGCGATCCACTCTACGCGTGGGATCTCCGGATCGCTCGCTCGATCGCCATCCGTGAAAATCTAAGGGTCGAGCTTGCCGTCGACGCGTTCAACGTCCTGAACCATCCCAACGTAGACCAGGTCTACTCGATCTACGGCTCGCCGGTTTTCTGCGGCGCGATACCGAAGCACTTTAATGACGCGACCTCGCTGGCTATTCAGGCTGGTTCATCATCCGTCAGCTGTCCGTCAGGCGGGATTCCCGTGCCGGGTGGGAGCGTGGCGCCAACGCCGCTTGGCACAACCTTGTTCATACCGAACACGCCGAACAGTACCTTCGGCACGCCGGAAACCATGCTCAACCCTCGCCAGTTCCAGTTCTCGGCGAACTTCACCTTCTAGCCCTTGAACACGCAGCCGCTTCTCAGAAGGCCGGGCGCAACAATCGCCCGGCCTTTCTTTATTTCGACTACTCGCTTCGCAAATCGCATCGCTCGGTTGTCATCGCGTGTTTAGCCGTAGTAATCTTCTCAGCCGAGCCGTTGCCCGATTCAATCTTTAATCGTCCATGAAGCTCGACGCCAAACCAGAACCCGTTGAAGTCGATTTTTCCCGTGCCGCGATCGTCGTCGTTGATATGCAGAACGCCTTTGCGAAAAAGGGCGGCACTTTGGATCTCGCCGGAGTCGATCTCTCGGACGCCGCGCGCGTGACCAGCGTAATTCGCAACGTTCTGGACGTCGCGCGCGTGGCTGGCGTGCCGGTCGTCTACCTGCAAGTCGGCTACAAGCCCGACCTCAGCAATGCTGGTGGACCACGCTCTCCGAACTTTTACAAGGAAACCGCCATGCACCTGATGTGCGCGCGGCCGGAGCTGAAAGGCAAGCTGCTCACCGAGGGCTCTTGGGATTTCGCGGTCGTCGATGAGCTCGCTCCGCAACCCGCCGACCTCGTCATCACGAAAACGCGCTACAGCGGTTTCGCCGGGACCACGCTCGATTCGCAACTCCGCGTGCGCGGCATTCAATATCTTTTCTTCACCGGCATCGCCACCAACGTTTGCGTGGAATCCACTTTGCGCGATTCATATTTCCTCGATTACTGGCCGATATTGCTCCGCGATGCAACCATGGCCGCAGGCGATCGCAGCGTTTACGAAGCCTCGGTGTTTAACGTGGAATCTTTCTTCGGCTGGACGCTCACCTCCGAGCAATTGCAGGCGTCGCTCCTCGAATATTCCGGCAAGAGCGCCCGCGCGGGCCGCTGATCTCGACGATCTTCTCGAAGGGACAATTTTGAGCCTGTGAAACGAGTGTGCGAAGATATGCGCGAGTGACCGATACGCAAAAAATACAGGCCCGCGCAGCGACGACAGCGACTGCTGGCGGCGTTCGCCGCGTGCGCATGCGCACTTCCGGCGCCACGCTCAAGCATCTGCCCGGCGGAGTCATGCTTGTAACGCCCGACGAAGAGCTGCGGCCGTATCCGAAAGTGCTGACGGACCGGCTGGCGCACTGGGCCAAAGTCTCTCCGGAAAAAACGTGCATCGCGCGGCGCGGCCCGTCCGCCGAGGCGTACGGGAAACCTGCCGATGAATGGCGGCGGCTGACGTACGAGCAAGTGTGGGAATCGGTGCGCTGCATCGGGCAGGCGCTGCTCGATCGCGGGCTTTCGGCCGAGCGGCCCGTCGCGATTCTTTCGGAAAACGACCTGGAACATTACTTGCTGATGCTCGCGGGACAACACGTGGGCATTCCGACGGCAGCGATTTCTCCATCGTACTCGCTGGTTTCGAAGGATTTCGGGAAGCTGCGCCACACGATGAAGATTCTCACGCCGGGGCTGGTGTTCGCGTCCGATGGGCAACGCTACGCGCAGGCAATCGAAGCGGTCGTGGATGAGCAGGTGGAAGTGATCGCCACCACGGCGCCGCCAGGGCGCCGAAAAGCCGGAGCGTTCGCGTCTTTGCTCGAGACGAATCCGACTGGCGCGGTTCGCGAGGCCCATGAAAGAATTCGCCCGGATGACGTCGCCAAATTCCTTTTCACCTCTGGCTCCACGGCGCTGCCCAAAGCGGTAATCAACACGCACCGGATGCTCTGTAGCAATCAGCAGCAGATCGCGCAGATTTTCGGCTTTCTGGAAGACGATCCGCCAGTGATCGTGGATTGGCTGCCGTGGAATCATACCTTCGGCGGAAATCACGACATCGGCATCGCGCTATACAACGGCGGGTCTTTCTTTATAGATGATGGCAAGCCCGGGCCCGGCTGGATCGAAAAAACGGCACGTAACCTGCGCGAAATTTCGACGACGATCTTCTTCAACGTGCCGAAGGGCTACGAGGATCTCTTGCCGTTTTTGCGCTCCGATAGGGAACTGCGCGAATCATTTTTCCGGCGGCTGGGAATGATGTTCTACGCCGGCGCGGGACTGTCGCAGCCTGTGTGGGACGCGTACCGGCAATTGGCGTTCGAGACCTGCGGCGAGCGCGTCATCATGGCCACGGGCCTCGGTTCCACGGAAACCTCGCCGATGGCCATTCAAACGACATGGGAGACGGATCGCGCCGGAACGATCGGCATCCCCGTTCCAGGCGTGGAACTGAAGCTGGTTCCACGCGAAGGAAAACTCGAAGCGCGCGTACGCGGGCCAAATGTGACGCCGGGATACTGGCGTCAGCCGGAACTGACCGCGAAGGTATTCGACGAAGATGGCTTCTATTCTTTCGGCGACGCCGTGAAGCTGATCGATCCGAAAGACGTGAACAAAGGCCTGCTCTTCGACGGGCGGCTCACCGAAGATTTCAAGCTGGCGAACGGCACGTGGGTGAGCGTCGGCCCGCTGCGCGTGAAGATGATCGCGCACTGCGCGCCGCTGCTGCGCGACGCGGTGATCGCCGGATTGGACCGTGATTTTCTGTCGGCGATTTTGTTCGTCGATGCGGATGCATGCCGCGCGCTGGCCCCAGAATTGGCTCGCAATGCGCCGCTCGCGCAAATTGTGGCGAACGAGAAAGTGCGTCGGCGATTTCACGCGCTGCTGAAAAGTCTGGCGCAGGAATCGACGGGCAGCTCGAACCGCGTGGCGCGCGCCGCCCTGGCCGACGAGCCGCCGTCGCTCGATGCCGGCGAGATCACCGACAAAGGCTCGTTCAATCAGCGCGTGGTGCTGGAGCAGAGGTCCGCGCTGGTGGACGATCTGTACGCCGGCGAACCCTCGCGACGAATCATCGTCGTTTGAATGGCGCGCTTAAGCGGCCTAAATTGTCAAAGAGCATCGCGCGCTCGCCTGGAGCGCGGCACCGGTTAAAAGCTGCCCCCGGAGCAAGGCCACCGCAATTTGTGTCGATCTGAATCGGCGCCGACCGTTTGTTTTCTATCACTTACGAGGCGATTAGAATGGCATGGTGTGTCGATCTGACTCCACGCCGAGCGGGTGAAGCGGCACCCCAGCAAGCCGGGACGCAGGATGCGGAAGGAAACAAAGCGCGCCAGGGCGCGCGGCTTTGCGGCGGGGTCCAGGTTGGCGAGTTGCCGGTAAGTGCGCATGGTCACAGATCGACGGTAGCAAATCCGCGGAGGGAAGCCTACTGGCCGAAGGTACAAATTAAGTACAGGTCCTGCTGACCTGTACCTAGACGTATCGCGCGACGGCACGAACGAGGCGCGCTTTGGCGCGCAAGCTCTTGCCGGAGCTACAGCGTGGAGGAGGGGTTGCGCCAAAGTCCACGCGCCCATAATTCGAGCCTTGGGGACTCAATCAAGACTATAAGCCTGGTCGACAGGGCCAGCTCGCTCAATCCTACATCTATTATTGAGGCGACCTATACCTTCGCGCGATTCGCTCGCGCCATTTTTCCGGCCACGACCAACAAAAGCTTCTGGTCTTCAGGCTTGGTTTTGCTGAGAGTTCTCCGGAACTGGTCGAGTAGCCGGGCATCTTTTCCGTTGCTGCCCCAGCCGGCGTCATCCCGCTGGCGCTTGGTAAGCACGGGAGCCCGGGGCGGTTCTTCGCCGTCGTAGAAAATTTGATACAGAGGGACTTCCAACGCTCTGGCCAACTTTTCGAGCGTCTCAATCGCGGGAACGGTGTGACCGTTCTCAACGCGAGAGATGTAGCAGCGGAGCAAGCCCGTGCGCTTTTCGATATCTCCCTGAGAAAGACGCTTTTCTTCTCGTATCGATCGCAACCGTTCGCCGATGATCATGACTACCCCTTTTCGGTTGAGTTTGCTGGACGGAGTATAGCACTGTGGCGCGCCGCTGGCGCAAGATGGCGGCTTAACAGCGGGATTCTGATTTTATTGACTTACAGTTAAAGGGCGACGCAGGAGCGTGAAGCAAATAGCGCTGAGCGACCGACAAAGGCGCTGAGACGCTTTATCCGGGACGCCAAGGACGGGCGAAACCGCCCAGCCTCGCCGGAGAAGATGCGCACTGCATTTCGCTCCAGAGAAACATGTGGATTGCGGTATGCTTTGCGGTTATGACCTCAATGAGTGAGTCCCCAAACCGCCTGGTTTCTGGGCGGGCGCTGGATGAAGACGCGCGCATCGAGGCGACGGTTCGTCCGGCGAACTTCAGCGATTACATCGGGCAGGACCGCGTAAAAGAAAATTTGCAGATCGCGGTGGAGGCGGCGCGGAACCGCGGAGAAGCGCTCGATCACGTGCTGCTCTACGGGCCGCCAGGACTGGGCAAGACGACGCTAGCGCAAATCCTGGCGCGGGAAATGGGCTCGCAGATCAAAATCAGCTCGGGGCCGCTGCTGGAGAAGAAAGGCGACCTGACGGCGGTGCTAACGTCCCTCGACGCGCGCGATTTTTTCTTTTTGGACGAAATTCACCGCCTGCAACCGGCGCTGGAAGAGATTTTGTATCCAGCGATGGAAGACTTTCGCATTGACTTGATCATCGGGCAGGGACCGGGCGCGCGGGTGCATCCTTACCAACTGAACCAGTTCACGCTGGTGGGAGCGACCACGCGGGCGGGGCTGGTGATGGCGCCGCTGCGTTCGAGATTCGGGATCGTGCACCGGCTGGAATTCTACACGCCCGCGGATCTGGAAAAGATCATCACTCGGTCGGCGAAGATCCTGGGGATTACGATTGATATGGAAGGCGCGAGCGAGATCGCGCGCCGGAGCCGGGGAACGCCGCGGGTGGCGAACCGCCTGCTGCGGAGGGTTCGCGATTTCGCCGAGGTGCGCGCGGAGGGACACATCACGCTGGCGGTGGCGCGCGAGGCGCTGAAGATGCTCAGCGTGGACGAGCACGGGTTGGACGAAACGGATCGTAACCTGATGCTGACGATCCTACAGAAATACGCGGGAGGGCCGGTGGGATTGAATACGATTGCGGCGTCATTGAGCGAGGAAGAGGACGCCATCGAGGAGATCTACGAGCCGTACCTGATGCAACTCGGGCTGCTGGATCGCACGCCGCGAGGTCGCGTGGCCACGGCGCTGGCGTACAAACATTTTGGAATGGAAATGCCCCGGCGCCAGCCGGGATTGTTTTAGGGGCAGGCGCGATTCTCGCTTCGCGTCTCGACCTCAGAGGCTAAGCAGAGTTCAGCCAAAAACGCGAAAGCGCCCTTCGCGGAAGCTGGAGATTCAAGCCGCGAAAGGCGCGCCCAAGAGATTGTTGAACTTCGTTCCCGGCGTCTCGACTGTGCCCGCAGCCGAGGTTGCTGCTAGTCAGCTAAGCGGTGGCATTCATACCGATGGTGCGCCGCTGCTGAAAGCACTCCCGGCAGTACACAGGCCGCCCCTGCGTGGGCTTGAACGGAACGGTGGTCTCTTTGCCACACTGCGAGCAAACCGTTTTCGTTTCCACGCGCTGAACGGTAGTGGAGCCGCCGCCCGCGTCATGCGATTGGCCGCGAACGGTTTTGCAGGCCTTGCAGCGTTTCGGCTCGTTTTTGAAGCCTTTGTCGGCGAAAAACATTTGTTCGCCGGCGGTGAACACGAACTCCGCCGCACACTCCGAACACTTCAGGACTTTGTCATGGTATTCCATACGACGCTCCCGGGCCGTGTTCGCACGGGGGACGCAGGCAGGAAACAAGCTTCGAGACGGCCGGCAAGGCCCGCGAGAATCCGCGGGGACCTGCCGACTCCTCCACCCCAGCGCGCGAGACCTGCACGGTGAGGGGCCCCGATGGGGGCGCCAAACTTCTGGGTGAGTTGCCTGTGAGATGGCCGCCTAGTCTTGCTCACGCCGTTGCTTTTTACGGAGACGCTTACGCGAGAGGGCTTCCTTGGCTCGACGCCTTTCGCCGGGCTTCATGTAGTAACTGTGTTTTTTGATCTCCTTGATGATGTCCTCACCTTGGACCTTTCGTTTGAAACGGCGAAGGGCATTCTCCAAAGACTCACCCTCTTGAATAACAACTTCTGCCACGCGTATTCACCCCCGTCCCCTGTTGTGATATGTGGATTCGACAGATGCTTTATTCTATACGGAATCGTTGCGAACCGGTAAATTCTCCCTCTTTCCTATCGGAGGCTACCTCATAAGTCAAGGTTTAAATCGCTCAAACAGTTTTGCCGGGAGGGACTCGACGGGTTGGTAACTCAGAAGGGAAAGGGCGCCGGATCGCGCAGCGCGCCGCGAGGTGTGGCGATGCCAAGTTGCGGCGCGGGTGGAAAAAACCGGACGGTAATATAGAATGGGTCGGCAACTGGGTCGAGATTAGGATCAACGATGCCTCTGATGCGGAAAGCGAT
The DNA here is from genome assembly GCA_050746805.1 of Candidatus Acidiferrales bacterium. Lineage (GTDB taxonomy): Bacteria > Acidobacteriota > Terriglobia > Acidiferrales > UBA7541 > Palsa-295. The sequence continues at coordinate 7,776 of JBOGMW010000216.1, forward strand.
TGCGGTGCTCCTGGCGGGCGGACAGGGCGAGCGGCTTTGGCCGCTGACGCGCGACCGAGCGAAACCGGCGGTTCCATTCGGCGGCGTTTACCGGATCATTGACGTAACGCTCTCGAACTGCCTGAACAGCGACCTGAACCGGGTATTCGTACTGACGCAATACAAGGCGCTGAGTCTGAACCGGCACATCCGGCGCGGATGGTCGACTCTGATGGGGTATGGCGATTTCATCGAGGTGCTGCCGCCGCAGATGCGCGTGTCGCATCAGTGGTACCAGGGCACGGCGGACGCGGTGTACCAGAACATTTATTCTGTCGGCAGCGAGCAATCGAGCTACGTGTTCATTCTTTCAGGCGACCACATCTACAAAATGAATTATCAGACGATGCTCGAACAGCACGTGGCGGCCGGCGCGGATGTGACCGTTGCCACGGTGGAGATGGATCGAGCGGCGGCGGCGCGGCAGTTTGGAATTATTGAAACGGACGCGCAGTGGCGGATCGTCGGGTTCGAGGAAAAACCGGAGAATCCCAAGCCGTCGACGGCTCATTCGGACAAGACCAACGTTTCGATGGGCGTATATCTATTTAACACGCAACTGCTGGTGCCGATCCTGATCGCGGACGCGGAAAGCCCATCGTCGTCGCACGATTTCGGGCGAGACATTCTGCCCCGCATCATCGACAAATACCGCGTATATGCATACAACTTCCGCGATGAAAACAAGAAAGAGTATGCGTACTGGCGGGACGTGGGCACGATCGATGCGTATCACGAAGCGAATTTGGACTTAATATCCGTCAGCCCGGTTTTCAACTTGTATGACAAGAGCTGGCCCCTTTACACCTGGCAGCATCAATACCCTTCGGCGAAATTCGTGTTTGCCGATCCGGGGCGCATGGGCGTGGGGCTGGATTCGATGGTGGCGGGCGGATCGATTATTTCGGGCGGGCGCGTGGAGCGATCGATTCTCGGTTACGATGTGCGCGTGAACAGCTATGCAGAGGTCGAAGACTCCATCATTTTCAACCACGTGAATATCGGGCGGCATTGCCGTATCCGGCGCGCGATCATCGACAGGCACGTGGAGTTGCCCACCGGAACGGTGATCGGCCACGATCCGGAAGCGGACCGCGCGCGCTACGCGATTTCCGAAAGCGGCGTAGCGGTGGTGGTGCGGCCGGAATCGATGATCGAGGAACCGGAGTAGCGCTTCGAATTTGAATCAACCCAGGAGGAAAGATGTCCAGCAAGATTGCCGCCGTACACGGGCGAGAAATTCTGGATTCGCGCGGGAATCCTACAGTGGAAGCAGATGTGCGGTTGGAAAATGGAGCGCTTGGGAGGGCGGCGGTGCCCTCGGGGGCATCGACCGGGGAAAACGAAGCAATCGAATTGCGCGACGGCGACAAGACGCATTATTTGGGCAAGGGCGTGCTGAAAGCGGTTGGGCACGTGAACACCGAGATTGCCGGCGCGGTGAAGGGCATTGACGCCTCGGATCAACGCGCGCTCGATCGCAAGATGATCGATGCGGACGGCACGCCGAATAAGTGCAAGTTTGGCGCGAATGCGGTTTTGGCGGTTTCGATGGCGGCGGCGCGGGCCGCGGCAGCAGCCTCCGGCGAGCCGCTTTACAAGTATCTGGCGCGGCATACCGCGGGCGCGCCAACCGGAGTGTTGCCCGTGCCGATGATGAATATTTTGAATGGCGGCGCGCACGCGGATAATTCCGTGGATCCGCAGGAGTTCATGGTGATGCCCGTGGGCGCGCCGAGCTTTCACGAGGCGCTGCGGTGGGGAGTGGAGGTGTTCCATCATCTGAAGGCGGTGCTGAAGAAAAATGGATATTCGACGGCGGTGGGCGATGAAGGCGGCTTCGCACCGAACCTAAAATCCAATGAGGAAGCGCTCGAACGCGTACTCGAAGCCATCACCGCGGCTGGGTACAAACCGGGCGAACAGATTGCCATCGCCATCGATCCCGCCGCCAGCGAATTTTACGACCGGACCGCGAAGAAATATGTGTTCAAGAAATCGGACCGCTCGGCGCGCACATCGGAGCAGATGATCGAATTCTGGAAAAGCTGGGTGCGGCAATATCCGATCGTCTCGCTTGAGGACGGGCTGGCGGAAGATGACTGGGATGGCTGGAAGCTGATGACTAAGGAACTGGGCAATCGCCTGCAGCTGGTTGGCGACGACATTTTCGTGACCAATCCGAAGATTTTCGCGCGGGGAATTTCCGAAGGCGCCGGCAACGCGATCCTGATCAAGTTAAACCAGATCGGCAGCGTGACGGAAACGATCGAAGCCGTGGAAATGGCGCGGCAAGCGAAGTACGCGGCGATCATTTCGCACCGCTCGGGCGAAACAGAGGACGCGTTCATCGCGGATTTCGCAGTGGCCATGGGGACGGGGCAGATCAAGACGGGATCGGCTTCGCGCACGGACCGCATCGCCAAATACAATCAGTTGCTGCGCATCGAAGAGGAACTTGGGCCGTCGGCAAAATTCCTGGGGCGCGCGGCGCTGTCGCGGCATTAATCGAAACTCGAGTCCGTATAGCCTTGCGGCATGGCCGCTTACTTCATCAGAGTAATTTCGAATCCGACGGGCGCGTCATGGATGTCGTATTTTTGCCAGCCGCTGTCAGCGATCATCTGCTCGAATTCTTCGCGCGTATAGGCACGCTTCAAAAGCATGAAGCGGAACGACCACTTCGTGAGGATGCTGGTCACCGCGCTTAATTTCATCGCGTCGATATACCTGTAGATTTCCTCCCGTGGCGTATCCCGGCGCAAATCGATGATCACCGCTTTCCCGCCGGGACGCAGTACGCGGCGCATCTCAACGAGCGCCCGCACAGGCTCGGAGAAATTCTTGAATGCCGCGCGACAGAGGATCAGATCGAAGCTGTCGTCAGCGAAGGGCATGCGCGATACGTTACCCCGCTGAAAATCAACCTTTACGCCCTCCTCTTGCGCATTTTTTCGCGCGATTCCGACAAAGGTTTTGCTGACGTCGAGGCCCGTGATTTCAAATGCGCCTAGTTTCGCCAATGCGATTGCAAAGTAACCCGGGCCGGGGGCAACTTCCAGCACGCGAGCGTTTTCGGGCAAACCGGCGTGCATGCGCTGTGCCAGATCCTCGAATTCCCGCAAGCTCCTGCGTGTGAGTTTGGCATACCACCGGGCGATGCCGCCCTCCATCCCCATTCCTTTGTAGCCTTTTGTTCCCATTCGCGTTCGCCCCCATCGTTTTCTACGCACAGGTGCGCCAAAAAATTACGCTGGGCAAGCTCAGTGCCAGCGGCGCAGCGTGCTTGACACGTTTTCCGGTGGAGGCTACGCTGCGTTGCTCGCGACAAATTCTTGCGGGGCCGCTTGGCGCCATTTCGAAAACTACTTCGCAATCTGCCGCTTTACGGCGCCTACAAAGCGCTGGGCCACTATCCCGACTACTGGTATTGGAAGTTGCGCGGGCAGCCGGTGCGTTCACCACATTTGGTGAAGCAGCGCGCGGTGCGCGAATACGCGCGGCGCTACGGGCTGCGGACGCTCATTGAAACCGGCACGTACTACGGCGAAATGGTCGCGGCGGTACGGAACGACTTCGAGCGCATATTTTCCATCGAATACGACCCAGAGCTGGCACGGCGCGCGACGCGCCGGTTCGCCAGCGATTCGCAAGTTCACATTCTCGAAGGGGACAGCCAGAAAGTGCTGCCGGAGCTGCTGAAGACAATTTCCGGACCAGCGCTTTTCTGGCTGGATGCGGGCTACTGGGGTTGGGCAAATCTGGCGCGCGATCCGCAGAGGCTTTCCGCGGAGGTTGAATCCGCCCTCTCTCATCCGGTCGGCGGGCATGTGGTGTTGATGGACGACGCGCGCATGCTCGACGGGCGCAATGGCGCTCCAACATTTGAGGAACTCCGCTCCCGAATCGCGGCGCGGTTTGGTAGCCGCCGCGTCGAATTGCGTCACGACATTGTCCGCATCACGCCATCCTGAGGCGCGGCGATCAACGCCAATGGCCTTTTAGGCGGGACTGGGATAACGGACGCAACGTCCGCTGTTACAAAACCTGCTGGATCGCCATCTAATTCGACGAATGGTTCCACGCTTCGAGGTTGTGTTCTGTCCAGCATCTCTTGACGCAGCGATTACTTCGACCGAGGGAGTTGCACCTAAACAAAAATGGGCGCAAAACTAGCTCACTTAACTGCAAGTGGCCGATTTCCATGGATTGGGAAGGAAGCAAACTCGCCGCAGCCGTTCGTAGCACGGACGTCAACGCAACAGAAAAACGTCTGGGTGCTTGCATCGGATAGGGCCATATCGTTTCTTAGCCGGAAGCGCCAATTTACAATTGGAATTTGGCTCGCGCTCTGGCCAGTGGTAGTGGCGGCGTTGGTTCCGTCGCAATTGTTTGCCGGAATTGACGTAAACTTGCTTTCCGACAATCGGCTGCCAGTAGTGGTCTTTTGCGTGGCGGCGCTGGTTTCCGAAGCCGTCGCTGCGTCGCTATTCGTTCTGGTGTGCAAACGGTTTGTTGACAGGCCCGAGGACCGATTGACATTCTGGTCTGTAATTGCCGCCGCCGCGGCCGGGGTGGGAACGCTGGCTTTTTTGATTGCGACAGTCGCTAACGTGATGCAGATTGGGTAGTTGACTTCGCCCTCGCGAGTGGCCCCGCGCCAGCGTGCGCGATGCTCCAGGCGCTCGCTAAAGCTTCAGGTCTCGCCCGTTTCTCTTTTGGCGCTTCTCCTTACCTTAACATAGGCTTGCAAGTGGCGCGGTTACTCGGCTAACGTTGGCAGGCTATGTGGGCAGACTCCCCTAATCATTTGTGAGTTGCGCACAATTTTGATAGCGGCGAGCCCCTGGTTTTGGGTAAGCATATAGGGCACTGACTGATGAGCAAGAGACCGCGACCGATCGTGCTGACGGTGTTGGACGGCTGGGGTTATCGCCCGGAGACCAAGGGCAATGCCATCGCTTTGGCGCGCAAGCCCCACTACGACCGTCTGCTAAAAGAATTTCCCAACACGCTGATTCAAAGCTCCGGTCCGTGGGTCGGATTGCCCGAGGGACAGATGGGCAATAGCGAAGTGGGCCATCTGAATATCGGCGCCGGCCGAATCGTGCAAATGGACATCACGCGCGTGGAGCAACTGATCGCCAGCGGTGAATTTTTGCGTCACCCGCTGCTGCTGGAGGCGATGAAGCGCGGGCGCGAGCGTCAATTGCATTTGATGGGGCTGGTGAGCGACGGCGGAGTGCACTCGCATATCGAGCATCTATACGCGCTGCTGCGGATGGCGCGCGAGAATAAAGTTGAGAAAGTGTTCGTCCATTGCTTCATGGACGGCCGGGACACACCTCCGGAAAGCGGCATCGATTTCCTGCGCGCGCTGGAACGGAAGATGCGCGAATACGGCGCGGGCCAGATCGCCAGCGTCAGCGGCCGCTATTATGCGATGGACCGCGATAACCGCTGGGAGCGCGTGGAGCGAGCGTATCGCGCGGTGGTCCATGGCGAGTCGGAAACGAAATCGAACGATCCGATCGCGGTGATGCGTGCCAGCTACGAAAAGGGCGTCACGGACGAGTTCGTGGTTCCGGTGGCGATCACGACGGCGGCGAACTCCGGAAAACCCGCCGTTGCTCGCGGACCGATCCGCGACGACGACGCGGTGATCTTCTTTAATTTTCGCGCGGACCGCGCCCGCCAGATGACACGCGCACTGATCGAGCCGGGCTTCGATAAGTTCGCCGATCCGGCGCGTCCGAAAAACTTGTGCTTCGTGGCGATGACGCAGTACGAAAAAACGTGGCCGTGGCTGAAATACTTGCTGGGGCCGGAAAAGCTGGAGCAAATCCTGGCGAACGTGTTTGCCGAGCTGAGCTACAAAAATTTGCGCGTGGCTGAAACGGAGAAGTACGCGCACGTTACTTACTTTTTCAACGGGGGCATCGAGAAACCCTTTCCGGGCGAGGAGCGGCTTCTGGTTGCGTCGCCCAAAGTGCCTACGTACGATTTACAGCCGGAAATGTCTGCCGCCGGAATCACGGACGCGGTGATCCAGGCGATTGAAAAGGGCGAATTCGACGCGATCATCATGAACTTCGCCAACGCAGACATGGTGGGACATTCCGGCAAGCTGGAAGCAACGATTCAGGCGTGCGAGACGATCGACGTTTGCCTGGGCAGGATTTATCAGGCGCTGCGTCCGCGCGGAGGCGCATGGATCATCACCGCTGACCACGGCAATGCAGAAACGATGATCGATCCGGTTACCGGCGGCCCGCACACCTATCACACCACAAACCCGGTTCCCTTCCTGCTGGTCAGCGACGATGGCCGCACGCCGCTACGGCCGGGAGGTTCGTTGCGCGATATCGCGCCTACAATCCTGAAGCTGGCGGGCGCGACTGAGCCACGCGAAATGACCGGCCACGACCTGCGGAATACCGAGAGGCGCTAATGGCGCGTTAGGCGATTTTTTTCGCCCTGCGGCGCCTCCGTCGTTGTATCTTTCTCCGCGAATTCAATGGCCGCTATAAACCATTTGACCCTTTCCAAATTTGAAAAGGGGAGGAAGTGATATGTCCGCAACCGCAACCGGCGAGATGAGCGTTTTTGAATCGGCCGAGGCGCGCTTCGAGATCGCGGCACGTAAGCTCGGCCTTGAATCCGGCCTGTATCAGTATATGAAGTATCCGGAACGCGAGATCACCGTATAC
>JBOGMW010000217.1:0-3278 GCA_050746805.1 Candidatus Acidiferrales bacterium
GCACGGGGTACGTTGGGCTGGTAACCGGCGCGTGTCTGGCCGAAATCGGCCACGAAGTCGTTTGCACGGATAGCGACGTTTCAAAAATCAAAATGCTGGAATCCGGCGGGTTGCCGATCTACGAGCCTGGCCTGGACGAAGTGATCGCCAAGGCCCGCACGGAAAACCGCCTGCGCTTCTGCGCCAAACCTGCCGAGGCCGTACCCGAAGGCGACGCAATCTTCATCTGCGTGGGCACTCCGCCGCTGCCCAATGGTGACGCCGATCTGAGCGCGATCGACCACGTGGCGCGAATGATCGCCGCCGAGGCGACTTCCCCGAAGCTGATCATCGAGAAAAGCACCGTTCCCGCGCGCACTGGCCAAGAACTCAAGCGCGCGCTTTCCGTCTACGCACGCAAGCCCGGTGTACCGCTGCGCGTTGCCTCCAATCCGGAGTTTCTGCGCGAGGGAACGGCGGTCGAAGATTTCCTGCACCCTGATCGCGTGGTCGTGGGCGTGGAAGACGAAACCGCCGAGCGCCAACTGTACGATATCTACCGCCCCGTGCTGGAACGCAAGTTCAGCTGCCCCGTACATGCGGGTGCCTGTCCCGATGGGGCCGCGCCGCAATGGCTGGTCACCACGATCAGCAGCGCGGAGCTAATCAAGCACGCCTCGAATTCGTTTCTAGCTTTGAAAGTTTCTTACGCCAATATGGTCTCCGATCTTGCCGAAAAGTTGGGCGCCGATATCGGCGAGGTCACTCGCGCAATGGGCATGGACCCGCGCATAGGGTCCAGCTTCCTGAGCGCCGGTCTGGGCTTCGGCGGATTCTGCTTGCCCAAGGACTTACAGGCATTCGTGCGGTTGGCGGAACGCTGCGGTGTGGATTTCTCCATGCTGAAAGCTGCCGAGAAGATCAACAAGCAGCGCATCGACCGCTTCTTCGACAAAGTCCGCGAAGCGCTCTGGGTGGTGCGCGACAAGCCGGTGGGTGTGCTCGGGCTTGCTTTCAAGCCCAACACCGACGATGTGCGATTCGCGCCCGCCATCGATCTAATCCGTCGGCTGATGGAAGAAGGCGCCAGTGTTCGCGCCTACGATCCGCAGGCCATCGAGAAGGCTCGCGCGATCCTGCCGGAAGTGGAATATGCGGACTCGGCATACGAGGTGGCCAAAGGGTGCGAAGCGCTGGTGATCGCCACCGACTGGCCAGAGTTTCGTTCTCTTGATTGGAAAAAGGTCCGGACGCTGATGGCCCGGCCGCTGGTGCTGGATGGGCGCAATTTGCTTTCCCAGGACGAAATGCGTGCGCTCGGATTCGAGTACCGTTCGTTCGGTCGGCAGGATGCGGTGGCCGCTGCCCAGCCGGCCTGAATGGCGGCGCTCTAACTAAGCTTCCGCGCTCGCGGCAGCGATCTGCTGGCGGAAAAAGTCGTAGGTCCGCTGCAAACCGTCTTCGAGATTAACTTTAGGTTCCCATTGCAGGATGCGCCGCGCTTTGGTGATGTCCGGGCAGCGCTGCTTGGGATCATCCTGCGGCAGCGGACGGAAGACGATCGGCGCATCCGCGCCCACCAGCTTGCGCACACGTTCCGCGAATTCCAAAATCGTAATTTCGTTCGGATTCCCGATGTTCACCGGCTCGTGTTCCGCTGATTGCAGCAGCCGGTAAATCCCTTCGATCAAATCCGAGACGTAGCAGAAGCTGCGCGTCTGTTTGCCGTCGCCATACACGGTAATCGGTTCGCCCGCCAGCGCCTGATAAAGGAAATTCGGCAGCGCCCGTCCGTCGTTCAGCCGCATGCGCGGGCCGTAGGTGTTAAAAATGCGTACGATGCGCGTGTCGATTCCGTGGTAGCGGTGATACGCCATGGTCAGTGCTTCTGCGAAGCGCTTGGCTTCGTCGTACACACCCCGCGGTCCGATAGGATTCACGTGCCCCCAGTACGTTTCTGGTTGCGGGCTCACGTCCGGGTCGCCGTAGCATTCAGACGTCGACGCTTGCAGGAATTCGGCTTTTTTCGCTTTTGCGAGGCCCAGCGAATTGTGCGTGCCAAGTGAGCCGACCTTCAGCGTCTGGATCGGCAGCTTCAGGTAATCCGGCGGGCTGGCGGGCGAAGCGAAGTGCAGCACGGCATCCACTGGGCCGGCTACGTCGATATATTGCGAGACGTCCTTAAACGCGAAAGTGAATCTCGGGTTGGAACGGAGGTGCGCGACGTTCGCTTCCGATCCGGTGACCAAATTGTCGAGGCACAGCACCTCCCAGCCCTTGTCCAACATGTATTCGCACAGGTGCGAACCCAGAAAGCCCGCACCACCGGTAATTACTGCGCGCAATTTGTCTTCTCCCGTCCCGCGAAAATCACCCGCCCCATGCAGCAGCTTATTATGGCTGAAATTGACGCCAGAGGATAATTCCAGCAGGAGTACATTTCCGTGCAAAGAAACTTCGCTTGCCTTGCCGCACGTTCGAAGCCAAAATCGGCGGCACACGGGAGGCAGGAATTGCCGCAAACGGCTTTGACGATAGACGGAACGCTGCGCGTCCTGCGCGTTATTTACGCGGCGCTCGTCAGTGCTATCGTTTTCTACGCCTGGATTCCGGGCGGTATGCTCCATATTGCTGTACAACCCATCGATCGTGCGCTTTATGTTGGGATCGCAGTCGTCGCTGTTCTTTCCGCGGTTATGGCCGTTGTGATGCGCAATCGCATGTTGCAGCCGGCGTTAGCAACCCTGCGGACGAATCCGGCGGACGCTGCCTCGCATAGGCGCTGGCGGACAGGTAGTCTCGTCAGTTATTCGCTGGCTCTGGCAGTGGTTTTGTACGGTTTCGCTTTGAGGATGATCGGCGCTACCTTCGGCCAAGCGGCGCCATTTTATGCCGTCGGCTTCGCGCTCATGCTTCTTTGGTGGCCGCGCCGCCCGTAGCGTAAACTCCTTTTGGCTCGCTCTGTAACACGGAGGGTCGTATGCCGCGTAAAGTTCCCAGTAAACGGCCGCAGCGCAAGGAAACCATCCGGCGCGGGCACACTGACGCGCTTCCACTGCGCCACGCGCTCGCCACGCTCGCCTATCGAGCGGCCAAGCCCCTGCGCGATGCACCGTCCGGTTTCAGCGCCTTCCGCGCCGCACCGGACTCGCGCTCGGCCGGAGAAATCCTGGCGCATCTCGGCGACCTGATGGATTGGGCGCTTTCGCTCGCGCGCGGAAAAGAAAAGTGGCACAACTCCAAACCAGAACCATGGAGCGAGGATGTGGCGCGATTTTTCAAGGCGCTCACCGCTGTGG
>JBOGMW010000218.1:0-19897 GCA_050746805.1 Candidatus Acidiferrales bacterium
GCGAACAGCCCCACGCTCACACACCGAGCATGGGGCACCCGCAAAACATCCTCGAAGGTTAAGTATCGCGATGGTATCATGCCGCCGAGGAGATCGCGCGCGATGCGCGAAACCCGGGCCACCCGCCGTTCAACGACATTTAACGATCGGCTACAGCCCGTGACCATGGGCTCGCTCAGTGATATCTACGTCAGCCCGCCTCCGCCATGCACGGCAATGCCCGTATACTATCCGCACGCTATAAGCGAGCCCGTTAACCTGACTTATAGCTACGCAGATAGTAGCGGCCACAATAACGGTAATGTCCAGTCGATCACAAACAACTTTGGGGCCAAAGTTCGCGCTCGCAGGCTTTCACTTACGATTCTCTTAACCGGCTTTCCTCGGCCAATACTACGTCAACGTATGCAACCAGCCCGTCCAACTGCTGGGGCGAGAACTATAGCTACGACGCGTGGGGAAATCTGCTGTCTATTGCTCCAATGACCGGGAGCTATACAGGGTGCAGGCAGGAGAGGCGGGTGGCCCAGGCTCTTTTGCCGATTTATCCGGGAACATTCGCCGAGCATTATACCATCAAGGCACTTAACGTGGGAGGATGTTCTGTGGGTGCCCCATGCTCGGGTTTAAGAGCGTGGGGCTTTTCGCGAACTCCGGCGCTTGCCGCTCTGCTAAGGGCCAGTCTCCTGATCGAGATTCTGACTTGACATAAAATTCAGTCCATGCTACCGTGGTTCGTTTTTAGTGGCCTGCGCGAAGCTGCTGAGCGCAGGCTACGCTAGTGAAACTCCTATCAGCGGCACTTGCGGTTCGTGTGTCTCCCGGCCGGGAAAGGACGGTGACATGGTCGCGGCGGCTCTCTCAACTACAATCCGGAGCTACAATCGTCGCTGCAATCCGATGCCACCGCATCGGCGCAGCCCGGAGTCCCCAGCGGGCTCTCGCGTGTTCGGGCGGCAGATCGACACACCCTGCCATTCTAACTACCCTGTAACTTATAGAAAACAAACGACCGGCGCTTCTTCAGATCGACACAATTTCGCACCTTCTTCCGCGCGCACCCACCTCATCCGATCCGTGAAAATAGTCTTTGCCTTTTGTTCGCCTTGTGCTAAGATCCGCTCACGAAATCACCGGAACGGGCCGCGGCACTCTCTGCTATCATCTGGCCGCCTGCGTCCCATCCCCGGCCGCGGGACTAAAAACGAAAGCCTGTCGAGGTGCCAGTATGAACGACGATAAAACTAAAAATCTGGATCTAGCAATTTCGCAGATCGAAAAGCAGTACGGCAAGGGCTCCATCATGCGCTTGGGGAATCGCGACATCCTCGTGCCCGTCAGCGTGATTCCCACCGGCTCGATTTCGCTCGACGCAGCTCTAGGCGTCGGCGGATTTCCGCGCGGCCGCGTGATCGAAGTGTACGGCCCGGAGTCCGGTGGCAAGACCACGCTTACGCTGCACGTGATCGCGGAAGCGCAAAAGCTTGGCGGCCAGGCCGCTTTCATCGACGCGGAGCACGCGCTCGATCCGATTTACGCGCGCAAGCTGGGCGTGGACGTGGATAACTTGCTCGTCTCGCAGCCGGATAATGGCGAGCAAGCCCTGGAAATTGCCGAGGCGCTGATCCGCTCGAATGCCGTCGATGTCGTCGTGGTGGACTCCGTGGCTGCGCTGGTTCCCAAAGCCGAACTCGAAGGCGATATGGGAGATCCGCAGATGGGCTTGCAGGCACGCCTGATGTCCCAGGCGCTGCGCAAATTGACCGCCATCGTCTCCAAGTCGAAAACCTGCCTGATTTTCATCAACCAGATACGCGAAAAAATCGGCGTGATGTTCGGCAATCCCGAAACGACTACCGGCGGCCGCGCGCTGAAATTTTATTCCTCGATCCGCGTCGACATTCGCCGCATTCAAGCCATTAAAGAAGGCGACCGCGTGGTCGGCTCGCGCACCCGCGGCAAAGTCGTCAAAAACAAAGTTGCCGCGCCGTTCCGCGAGGCTGAATTCGATATTATTTACGGCGAGGGTGTTTCCAAGGAAGGCGACCTGCTCGATCTGGGCGTCGTGCAGAACGTGCTCGAAAAATCCGGCACGTGGATTTCCTACAAGGGCGAGCGGCTGGGACAAGGCCGCGACAACGCGCGCGTGTTCCTGAAGGAGCACACCGACATTCGCGACAAAATCGAGCATGACCTGCGCAAAATCCTAGGCATCGCGCCGGTTTCGGACAACGGGAAAAAGCCCGCTGCCGATGACGAAAAGCCGGCGGCGAAAGCCGCTGCTGCAGGGCAAGCCCGCTCCGGCCGCTAGCCAGGAGGAAAAGACGTGAAGGACATCGTATTTGAATGCAAAACGCCCGGTTGTGGAACTCTGCTGAAAATCGGCGAGCTGCAGGACGACACAGTTTCTACGATCCACTTCGTGATTGACGTTTCCACCGAGCCGCGAAGCCTTCTGTGCCCAAATGCGAACAGGAGCACCCGTATGAAATGCGCGAGCGGAAGTTTGCGGTGACTCGAGGGCTAACTTCAGCCGACCATGAACGCGCCGTCAGCTACCTCTCGCAAACGCGAGATAATGTTCTGCGCGCCACTAGCGGCCTTTCGCCCGCGCAGCTTCAATTCAAACCTGCGCCGGGCCGCTGGTCCGTGGCCGAATGCTTGGAGCACATCGTCGCGGTCGAGCATCGCGTCCTAGACGGAATTGCGAACGCGCTGCAACAGCCCGCCGATTCGGCAAAGCGCAGCGCGTTCGACGGTCGTGACGACGAGCTTTTGCAGGTCGTCACCGACCGCTCCAACCCTCGCCAGGCGTCGGAAGCGATCCATCCCTCCAACCGCTGGCCGCACCATCAGCTGATCCCGGAGTTCCAGGCGACCCGAAAACGCAGCATCGATCTCGCCGCGAACACGGGCTTCCGTCTCCGGCAGCACTTTTTCGCTCACCGCGCCTTCGGCGAACTCGACTGCTACCAGTGGATGCTGCTCGTCGCAGGGCACGGCGACCGCCACCGTGCGCAAATCGATGAAGTGCTCGCCGCGCCGAACTTCCCTCGCGCTGCCGCTGCCGTCTAGCAGATCATTCTTTCAACCTGTTTGTTCGGCCAGTAGCCAAAATATTCGCCCGCCTGGAAAATCCCCTAGGGTTTTGGATTGCGTACGCATTCGCGCTTCCTTAGAATGTGGTCGGGTATTTACCCAGTGTCGTGATTGGGGTCCTTTAATATGCGGAATCGCCCGGGTTTTAAGCAGTCCTTCTCGGTGTTGTGTCTGTTTCTCGTCGGTGCCCTCGGAGTGGCCTTTGGAGCTCCTGCTCGTCGCTCCGCCTACCATCGAAATCACCACTATCGCTACCGCCATTACCGCGTTCGCATGGTCGATCCTGGCAAGGACGACGTCACCACCTACGACGACCCGGTCGTTCGGCAGATCGCCGTGGAAGCTCTGGGACATCAAAGCGGCTCCGTATTGGCTGTGAACCCCGAAAACGGTCGCATCCTGGCAATCGTCAATCAGAAGATGGCCTTCTCTTCGGCGCTTGAGCCATGCTCCACGATCAAGCCATTCGTCACCATCGCCGCGCTGGAAGAAAACGTGATTAGCGGCGACACCATGCTTCGTGTGGCCCCGCACCGCTACATGAACCTCACCGAAGCTTTGGCCCATTCCAATAACGAGTTTTTTCAACAGGTCGGAAGCCAGTTGGGTTTCGACCGCGTGGTGAAATACGAAAGGATGCTCGGGCTCGGACAGAAGGTGGGCTACGACATTCCCGAAGAGCAACCGGGCTTCTTGCCGGATGCGCCGCCGAAGTTTGGAGGCGTGGCGCGCATGTCCAGCTTCGGCGAAGGAATCCGAATCACGCCGTTTCAACTGGCGTCGCTCGTCACCATGGTCGCCAACGGCGGCACGCAATATTACCTGCAGTATCCGCGAAGCGCTGAAGCGGAGCAAGGTTTCCGTCCGCGCGTTCGCGAGCAACTGGATATTCAAGCGCTTCTTCCTGATTTGCGCGAAGGCATGCTTGGCGCGGTTCTCTACGGTACGGCGCGGCGCAGCTACGATCCTGATGGCGAGCAAGATTTGGGGAAGACCGGCACGTGCACCGACGATCACGTCGGCGGGCATCTTGGCTGGTTTGTGTCCTACGCCGACCAACAACATCCGAAACTCGTGCTGGTGGTGCTGCTGCACGGACCGAGTCCGTACATCAGTGGACCACGCGCATCCGGAATTGCCGGGCAAATCTATCGCGGGCTGTACGCGCATAATTTCTTCGCCACCGATGCGGACACGAACGATGGCGAATACGCCGGCTCGCGCCAATCTCCGTAGCCGCGCGACACGATCTTCTAATTTTCTCCTTTCCCGCACGGATCATATCCTCGGCGGATTCTTACTAACTTCCGCAGAGGCGAAACGAGCTTGCGGGTAATCGCAAGCCGGTGTATACCTCGCAGACGGAAATTTCCGAGCCGATCGGCGCCAAGGCATGAAACGGGGGAATGCGCATGAAGGGGTCTAAATTTGTACTCGGACTGGCAGTTTTGCTGATGCTGTTTGCCTTGCGGGCGTCGCCCGCATCCGCGCGGCCGTCTTGCGAAAAACTGAAGTCACTCAAGATCACGAACGTCACGATTTCCGAGGCGAAAACTTACAGCCCCCCGAATGATCTCGTGATTCCCATTCCCGCGTCGCCGTTTGCCGCCGCGGGCAACCTGACGATCTCCAATCCGATGTGCCGCGTGATTGCTTACGCCACGCCCACCGCCGATTCGCACATCGACTTCGAGGTTTGGCTTCCGGCTCCATCGGACTGGAACAAGAAATTTGAAGCTATTGGAAACGGCGGTTTCATCGGCGCCATTAGTTATGGGGCGATGAATACCGGACTCAAGCTCGGCTTCGCGATTGCCGGCACGGACACCGGCCACAAGGGCATGGACGAAAGCTGGGCGCTTGGACATCCTGAGAAACTGATCGACTGGTCCTATCGCGCCGTGCACGTGATGACGGTGGCGTCGAAGCAGATCGTGAAGGCGTACTACGGCACACCTGCGAAACTCGCGTACTGGGATGGCTGCTCGACTGGCGGCAAGCAGGGCCTGACGGAAGCGCAGAAATATCCCGAGGATTACGACGGTATCGTGGCCGGCGCGCCCGCTAATTACATCACGCGTTTGCAGGCCGGATCAGAGTATATGAGCTGGGTTTCGCTGAGGGATGGGATAAGCGGTCCGGAATATATTCCTCCCGCAAAATATCCCGCGCTTCATCAAGCGGCGCTGGATGCGTGCGATGCAAAAGACGGAGTGAAGGACGGCGTAATCGAAGATCCACTGCTTTGCCACTTCAATCCAAAGACGATCGAATGCCACGGCGCTGGAGGCAACGACTGCTTGACCGCACCACAGGTGAAGACGGCGCAAGAAATATACGACGGCGCGAAGTTCGCGAACGGCAAGCAGATCTACCCAGGGCTCGAACCGGGAAGCGAGCTGGCATGGAACTACATGGCGGGCGGGCCGGAACCGACTTCGATCGGCACCGGATTTTTCAAGTACATGGTTTTTGATAATCCCAACTGGGACTTCCGCACTTTCGACGTGGATCGAGACACGCGTTACGCCGACAAGAAGCTCGGCTCGATCGTTAACGCCATCAATCCTGACTTGGCGGCATTTGATGCGCACGGCGGCAAGCTGGTGATGTACCACGGTTGGGCGGATCAGCTGATCGCGCCGGAAAACAGCGTCAACTATTACAAGAGCGTGGTGGCGAAAATGGGAGGACTCAAGAAGACGCAGCAGTTCGCGCGCCTATTTATGGTGCCCGGCATGATGCATTGCCAGGGTGGCGCCGGACCGAGCAAGTTTGACGCCCTCACGGCGGTCGAAAAGTGGCGCGAGCAGGGAACTGCTCCCATGAAAATCATCGCGTCGAAATCGGAGCACGGCAAAGTGACGGAGACTCGGCCTCTGTGCCCGTATCCGCAAGCGGCGATCTACAAGGGCAGCGGCGATACCAACAAAGCTGCGAATTTCGTCTGCGGCAATCCGAAGTGGTGAAGTAACTGATCGCCAAGCGCGCTGGGAGCAATTAAAGCCAAAAATAAAAAGGCGAGCGGCCTAGCCGCTCGCCTTTTTTTTCGCAATTCGTCCTGCTTGCCAGTCGCAGTTAGCTCGTAGCCGCTTGCTTGGACGTAAATCCAAACAGCCGCATCGCGTTTTCTTTCAGGATCAGCGGGCGCACTTCGTCCTTGATGGCGATTTTCGCGAAATCCGCCATCCAGCGGTCCGGGGTGATCAGCGGATAATCCGAGCCGAAGAGCATTTTGTTCTTGAGCAGCGTATTGGCGTACTGAATCAGACTTGGCGGGAAATACTTCGGTGACCAACCGGAGAGGTCGATGTACACCTGGCGCTTGTGCAGACAGATGGAAAGCGCTTCGTCCTGCCAGGGAAATGAGGGGTGCGCCATTATGATCGGCATATCGGGAAAATCGACGGCCACGTCGTCGATGTACATCGGATTGCCGTACTTCAGGCGGATGCCGCCGCCGCCCGGCATTCCGGTGCCGATGCCGCTGTGCCCGGTGTGGAATAGCACCGGCAATTGCGCTTCCTCGATCACTTTGTAAAGAGGATAGGCGATGCGATCGTTGGGGAAAAATTGCTGGATCGGAGGATGGAGCTTAAAGCCGCGAATCATCCCGGTCTTGATCAGGCGCTTGGCTTCTTCAATGGCTGCTGGACCCAGGGTGGGATCGACGCTGGCGAAGGCCATCATGATGTCCGAATTTTGCGCAGCGAATTCGATTACCGTGTCATTTGAAACTTGCGGGCGTCCAGAAAGGCGTTCGGCAACGGTGAAAACCACGCAGCCGATATTGCGCGAACGATAGTAATCCGCCATGCCCTGGCGGCCGCGGGGCGCGCCTTCGCCGAAGTATTTCCTAGCGGCTTCGTCGGTTTCCGTTCCTTCGCCTTCGTGCTCGATGTGCACGTGCACGTCGATCGCGGTCAGGCGGTCTACGTCGAACTTCTTGTCATTGGCCATTCCAATCGCTCCATTGTGAGTGTGATTGAATCCAAGCGCGCAGAACTGAGGAAGCAATTATCGGCTGTTTTGCTGGATTACTCAACAGGTCAAGCGCATCCCTCGAATGAAATACGGAGCCAACTGAGCGGCGATCGGGACCGCTAGCGCCATTTCTTGAGAGACGGCCAGAGTTGCGCGAGCGTGCCGAATTTTGCGCCACGGCAGATGTAGACGGCGATACCTGTTTCGAGCGCATATGGATTGTCCGGAGAGACACCAACGAACTCGACGCTGTTGAATAACTTTTTGAGTGTCGCTTCGCTGCCGCCGAGAACGATCATGCAGTTTCCGGAGTATCCGCGCGGCCCCCACAAAAAGTATGTTTGATGGCCGCTGAGAGCTGGGGGTAGGCCGTAGCGTGGGCCGAAAAAGTCGATTGCTCCCGCCTGGCCGTAATCCTGCGCGAAAACCGCGCAATCGGCGCGCTGTGGCGGAGGGATGCGGTTCCACGCCACCGCCGTTTCTGCAACGATTTCCCGCCAGCCAAACTGATCGGCATACCACTGCGGGAGCGCCGCTCGTTCGTGACTATATTCGGTGACAGGTAGCTTGAAGGGGAGACCGTTCATATAGGCGAGGAATTTAGCCGGTGACAGGACTGGCACCATGATGGGCGCGAAAAAAAGACCCGCAGCGGTTAAGACCGTGACACTGGCCGGTTTCAGCCAAGCTACAGAGCGGACTTCGATGAAATTCCCAAAGAGAACGGCACCCGCGGCCAATAGCATGGGATAAATCGGAGCGAGATAGTAGATCTTGCCGTGCAACGCGAACAGGACTCCGTAGCAAACGACGAAACTCCACGCCAGGAATCGGAGCGGCGCCCACTTACGCGATGCAAAAAGGCCAGCCAAACCAGCGAGCCAAAGAGGAGCGGCCAGCAAGCCGATGAGAAGCGACTCTTGAAAGAAGTACTGGCCGGCGGAAAGGACGACATCACGGTGTTCCGCGTGAATATTGCGCATTAACTGCAAAAACGGCCAGTGATAGTGGATGTTCCAGAGCAGATTGGGCAGGAAGAGCGTAAAAGCCACAGCTCCGCCGAGCCAAATCCATTTATCGGCAAAGGCGCGGCGCTCTTTCGTAAGCAGCAAACCAACGACAATCGCGAAACCGAAGAGCGCGATCGTGTATTTTTCCTCGAGGCCGATCCCCGCGATTACGCCAAACCACAGCCAGTAACGAGGATCGGCGCGTTTTACGGCCAGAATCGCGCAATAGGCGCAACCCATCCACAAATTGGGCTCCAGGCAGTTTGTGGTGAGCAGACTCCCATCGGAAAGGTAGATGGGCGCAAGAGCTACGGTGATAGCGCTCAATAGCATGGCGAAGCGGCGGCCCCCCAATTCGCGGGCGATCCACGCCGACTGCACCACCAGAAAGGCGGAAGCGAGAGCGGGGATCAGGCGAATGCTGCGGAGAGAATCGCCGAAAATCGCGCGGCAGAAGTGAATGAGAAACGGAATCAGCGGCGGCTGGTCCACATAGCCCCAGGCCAGGTGGTTGCCGCAGGCCATATAGTCAAACTCATCCCGGAAATAGCCGTAGCTATTATTGAAATAGATGTGGAGCAGGAAGACGGACATCGCGATCGCCCAGACGACAGCCATATCGAGTGAGATCCACGATGGTCGTGCGTGCCGCTCTTCAGTCGCGGCCGGCGCTGAGGCGGCTGGCCCTGAGTTCTTGTAATCAGCCATGCGTTATTTGATACGCGGACAGGCACGAAATTGTTTCCCGGAAGCGAGGAGAAAATCTCCAATCCGAGGTTGGGGCGCCCTGGCTCTGGTTGGGCGCTTCCGGCGAACGACACGGGAATGGCATTCAGCCTACTCTATAAGGTGGTCCCGGTGAATTCCAGGCGATTTCCCCACGGGCGGTGGCGTAGAAGCGGCGAATAGCTTTTCCGGCTTGTCGATTTCCTGCATGCCCACCACGCTGCCGAAAAATTCGCGGGCTTTTTGTTCGCAGCCGCCAGGCGCCGCGATTTGCACGTGGTCGATATCGACGATCGTCATTCGTTATTCATCCCGGTTCAGGTGGGCGCGCTATGGGAAGCTGCCATCCTCGTCGCATGGCGATAAACCGAAGTCCGAAGCAGAGCGCCGCGCCGAGTATTGCCGATCCCGTAGCAGAAAAATGCAGCGATCTTCCTACTACGACTACAACGGATCCAATCAGCGCGGCGACCGCGTAAAGCTCGGTTCGCAACACGGTGGGGATCTCCCTGACGAGCACATCGCGCGTCATGCCGCCGCCGATTCCTGTCAGCATGCCAAGCAAAGTCGCCGCAACTGGCCCGGCGTGAAAAGCCAGTGCTTTACCGGCGCCAGACACCGCAAAAAGCGCCAATCCCGCGGCGTCGAACACCAGGACGGGGCTGCTGAGCCGATTGATGATTGGATACCAGTAAAACGTAATCAGCCCGGCAAGGATGCAAACAGCCACGTAACGCCAATCGCTCACGGCAGCGGGCGGAATTGCTCCGATTATCAAGTCGCGCGTGATCCCACCCGCGTTGCCGGCGGCGAAAGCTAAAACCAGCACTCCGAACAAATCGAGCCTGTGCTTGACGCCGGTCATTGCACCGCTGAGCGCGAATACGAATGTTCCGCCAAGATCGAAGGCGACCAGCAACGTATTCACAACGATGTGGTCGCCGACGATCATTTAGCGTCTGGCGATAACCAGGCGTGAGAGGCGACTACGAGTGTCTCGACACCGGTCTCCAAAGTGGGATGAATGACGGGTGCGAAGCGCGGGTTGTGATTGGTCGGAATGTCCGCAATTGTGCCGGCATTCTTGGCTTCAGCGTACGCCCGAGGATCGGTGCCGCCCACAAACCAAAAGACGGAGGGCACCTGCCATTCAGTCCCAAAGGAGCCGAAATCTTCGCTCGTGGTAGTTGGTTGAGTATCCTGCACACGGTCCGCGAGGAAGTAACTTCGAAATGCGTCGCCGGCCCGTTTTGTTGCTTCTGGATCATTTTTCACAAGCGGGTAACGGTCCAGGGGAGTGATCTCGGGTTTCTTAGGCGATCGAGATGCCTCCGCTTCGGCATTCACGATGCGTTCGATTGCCGCGAACACCCGCTTCCGTACATTCTCATCAAAGGTGCGCACGTTTAGCTTTATGACTGCTTCGTCTGGGATCACATTTTCCTTGGTACCCGCCTGAAGCGAGCCAATGGTTACAACCGCGGCATCGGTGGGAGCGATTTCGCGGGACACAATCGTTTGCAGGCGAAGGACGGTAGCGGCGGCCATGACAACGGGATCGATACTCGATTGCGGCATTGACCCGTGAACTCCTCGACCGAACATTCGAACTTGTAGGCTGTCTCCCGCGGAGGTGATGACGCCGGAGCGAGTGCCAATTATTCCCGACGAGCCGACCATGACGTGCTGCCCCAGTATGGCGGTCGGCTTCGGAAAGCGTTTAAACAGCCCGTCATCGATCATCGCCTGCGCGCCAGTACCCGTTTCCTCTGCAGGCTGAAAAAGAGGCATCAGGGTACCCCGCCAAGAGTTTCGATTTTTCGCCAGTATCGTGGCTGCGCCGATCAGCCAGCTTACGTGCATATCATGGCCGCAGGCATGCATCACTGGTACAGATTTGCCTTCTTCATCAACCGTTACGGTGCTGGCATACGGAAGACCTGTGGCCTCACGAACCGGCAGCGCGTCCATATCGGCTCGGAGCATGATGGTTGGACCTTCTTCACCGTTGCGCAGTACACCGACGACTCCTGTGTTGCCAATGCCGGTCGTGACGTCGTAACCGGCGGAACGCAGACTGTCCGCTGCAATGCTCGCGGTTCGGTGCTCGCGCATCGATAATTCGGGGTGAGAGTGGATATCTTTGTAAACGGATTCCAGATGGGGAAGCAGGGCCCCCAAATTGGCCAGTGCGTTCTGCGCTGGACCCGGTGTTCTTCCGCCCGTATTCAATGCCTCTGGCGAATAACCACCGGCAGTTGGCATTGCCAGCGTTCGCAATGTTCAGGTATGTGATGTCAGCCGGGGCAAAAACCCGTGCATCAAGCTTTCGGCAATTGTTCGCCGGAGACCCACCAGCCGTGGACTTGACTGTAGCTGCGGTACGGCAAATGGACGGTCGCTATCGGGCCGGCTTGCATCTCCTGTGTATCGACGATGACCAAGTCCGAGCGGCCGCCTTCGAGCAGGCGGCTGGCGATGCCGACCAGATAACCATCGCCCTCGGGCGAGTTGCGATGGCGCGGCACGAAGCAGCATTCCTGCAGGCTCGAATCGTCTCCGATCCAGAACTCGGAAGTGGTGCGCGTGGCGTGATCGAACTTCGTGTAGGAATTCGTCGGACGAAACGGCAAGTGGCCGAGTTTCGGGCTCAGCGGCTTCGTGGGATCGCTTGTGGGCATGAAGCCGATGCGGTAGGGATGCGTCACGTAGCGATCGTCCTGCCGCGGGAGGGCGCCAGTCTGCGGATAGAGCTGCTCCATGCTGTATTCAGTTATGTTTTTCTTGGAAAGATCGACGGAGAGGCGCGTCAGATAGCCCGACGCGGTTTTCGGATCGAAGGGCTCGCCGTGGAGGTTGGGGAAAAATGGGAACTGGTTGCCGAGCGCCATGTCCATATCGACGTAGAGCGTGTTGCCGTCGGAAAATGTGCCCATCACGTGCGTGGCGCAGCGCCCCGGTCCTTTGAACCAGCGCAGGTCTTTTCCGTCCCCGCCGCGTTCAAGCACGCCGAACCATGTGGGCAGCGTGTTGTCCCAGGCGAAGTGAACCCAACCCTCTTTCATTTTGTCCACTCTGGTTGCAAACGGAATACAGAGGAACGCGATGTATTTTTCCGAGACGGCAAAATCGTGAAGCATCCCGACGTAGGGAACTTTTATCCACGTGGACCAGGTGATCTGGCCCTTCGCATCGGCGGAGAAAACGTACACATCATCTGTGTCGAGGCCTCTGCCCTCATAACCGAAAGAGATAATTTCGCCGGTGTTGACATCGAATTTTGGATGCGCCGTGTGCGTCAAGCTTTGCAACTCGCCGCCCCATGTGTAGTAGTTGTTGACGGTTTCGAGGGTCAGGGGATCCATCAGCACCGGTGGGCTGTCTTCCTTCATGGCCATCATCTTGCCGTTGTAATAGACGATGTGCGTATTCGCGGTGCCGCGGCTGATGCCCTTGGCTTTAACGATGGGATCGTCGAAAAAGGGATTGCGGTAAATGTTGAAAAGACGCCGTCGCTCTTCGGCCTGGGCATCGTAACGCTGCGTCCGCGCGTAGCGCGATTTGAAATCGACGTGGCCATCTTTGATGCGGAACATGCTGATGTGGCCTTCGCCGTCGAACGGGATGCCCTTGGGCGCGGGATACTGAAAGTCGGGGCCGACGCGGTAGAAAGCGCCGTCAATATTGCTCGGAATTTCGCCCTCGATGTCGCAGTCGCGCAAGTCGGCTTCGATACGGAACGGACCATTGCCGCCGAGATACGATGAAGCCGGAAAATGCACTGCGGCTGCGCCTACCGCCGGTGCGAACGAAATTCCCCCGGCGACCGCGCCTGCGCCCGCTGCCGCAGCCACCGTGCCCATGAACTTGCGGCGGTTCATCGATCCGGTTGGGGATTCGCTGCTGGAAGACTCCCGGTTCTTCGGCGATTTCTTTTTCATAATGGCCTCCGGAATTTATGATGTGGAAACGCGGAACATCTGCTCCCGGCTGTTTGCAATCGCGCCGCAGGTTAGCAGCTCTACGCCCATCCGCAATTCAGCGGCTAGCATAATCTCGCTCAACCTGACAATCAATAGTAAGGAAGCAATCGCGGTTCGAGCGCGAGGTTAGTTTTTCTTGGGCGTGAGCCGCAAGAGCTGGCCGTCGTCGTCGAGAATGTAAATCGCGCCGTCCGGGCCTTGCACCACATCGCGAATGCGCTCTTTAAGGTTCGTCAGCAGCCGTTCCTCGGCAATCACGCGATCGCCATCGAGCACCAAGCGAATCAGGCTGCGCGCGGCCATCCCCCCGACGAAGAGATTGCCTTTCCATTCGGGGAATAGGTCGCCCGTATAGAACATGGCGCTGCCAGGCGCGACATCCGGATACCAGAAATAGATTGGCTGAATGGTTCCGGGCTTTTGCGTGGCGCCAGTGCCGGCGACCGGCTTTCCATTGTAGCGGCGGCCGTAGCTGACGTTGGGCCAGCCGTAATTTCCCCCGGGCTGGATGATGTTGACTTCGTCACCGCCGAGTGGGCCATGCTCGACCACCCATAGTTTGCCAGTGGCCGGATTGATCGCGGCTCCCTCCGGATCGCGATGCCCGTAGGAGTACGTTTCCGGCAGCACGGTGGGATCGTTGAGGAATGGATTGTCCTTCGGAATCGAGCCGTCGGTGTTGATGCGCACCACGCGGCCAGTGAAGTTACGCAGGATATCGGGATCGGTGACTTCGTGATCCGCGCCGTCATAGTTGGCATCGTAGAAGCGGAAACGGTCCGCGCCGGTGACGAACATGGTGCCGTCGGGTGCAAACACGATGCGCCGGTTTACGCCGTCGAGCAGCACCTGTACGTCCTCCAAACTTTTTTCATCGTCGCTTAGGCGCGCGCGAGCCAGGCGCTCTTCGCCGATGCGCATGGTGCGGCGCTGGGCTACGGTGGCGTTAAATACGTCGTCGTAAAAATATTTCACCGGCCACACGGCAGGAGCCTCGCCCGGCGGCGGCGCGAAGTACGTGAAATAGATCAGGCGGTTATGGACGAAATCGGGATCGATGGCGATATCGTGCAGCGATTCCGCCGCCACGACTTTTATGCCCGGCACGCCTTTGATCGGCGCCGAATACACGCCATCGAGGGATGCGACGCGGATGAAACCGTAGCGTTCGGTGACCAGCAACTTGCCGTCCGGCATGAACGCCATCGCCCACGGCGCCATGAAGCGGGTGATCACCACGTCAACATTGAATGGCGGAGATTTCTTCGCGGGCGGTGGAGCGTTGGTCTGGCCGGCAAAGGCAGGTTTGGGCAGCGGATAATCCAGCGGATTCACCGTTTGCGCTCGGAGCGGGGGAATAACCAACAGAGCCAGAGCTAACAACGCGGCTAGATACGACACCACGATGGCCATCCTTTTCGTCTGCATGAAACCTCGCTTCCGGTGAGTCCTTAAAATGTGGGCGCGATATTACCTGTAGTCGCGACTGGAGGCAATCGTTTGCGGGGACCTATGCGACGCTGGAACGGAATTGCTGGGCGCGCCTAACAGCGCGCCCGAACTACGAAAAGTGTTTAGTTTAGCGGTGCCAGGAATTGAGCTAAGCGCGGACTTCCCAGGTATCTCCGGCGCTCAGCAGTTTTCCGAGGTCGCCGGGGCCGCGCTTGGCCCGCACGTCGCGAATTTGCGAATTGACCAAGTCCTCGTAGCGCGGAGCCTCCACCGAGCGGAAAACTCCGATGGGAGTGGGGAAGCCTTCGGTTTTCTCCATGTGGGCGAGCAGGAAAGAGTAAACCGGATCAGGATTGTGCTCATCGTGAACGAGCAGATCCTTTTCGCTGATTCCGTTGCCGAGCTGGACCACTTCCAGCTTCAATCCATTCAGACGGATGCCCTTGTCGCGATTCTTGCCGAAGATCAGCGGCTTGCCGTGTTCGAGCTGGACGATGTTATCGCTGCGCGCGTCGCGTTCCGTGAGCGTGTCCCATGCGCCGTCGTTGAAGATATTGCAGTTCTGCAAAATTTCGATATACGCCGAACCGTGATGCGCTGCGGCGGTTTTCAGCGTGGCTTTCAGATGCGGCTGGAATACGTCGATGGAGCGCGCGACGAACGTCGCCTCCGCGCCGATCGCCAGCGCGATAGGATTAAATGGACGGTCTGACGCGCCGAAGGGAGTCGATTTCGTTTTCTTGCCAATTTCCGACGTGGGCGAATACTGGCCTTTGGTCAAGCCGTAAATGCGATTGTTGAACATCAGCACCTTCAGGCCGATGTTGCGACGCAGCATGTGAATGGTATGGTTGCCGCCAATCGAAAGCGAGTCGCCGTCGCCAGTGACCACCCAAACTTCCAAATCGGGCCGGGACACTTTTAGTCCCGTCGCAACGGCGGGCGCGCGCCCATGAATGGTGTGAAATCCGAACGTGTTCATGTAATACGGAAAGCGGCTCGAGCAGCCGATTCCCGAAATCACCACGAACTTTTCGCGTGGGATGCCCAGTTCCGGAAACACCGCTTGCACCGCCGACAATATCGCGTAGTCGCCGCAACCCGGACACCAGCGAATCTCCTGGTCGGTCTGAAAATCTTTTTTCGTCAACGGCGGCAATGTGGCTGTGGCCATTTCCTAGCTCCTAGCGGTCTGCGAGAATCTGTTCGATCTTGCGTTCAATTTCCGATTGCTTGAAGGGCTTGCCCTGAATCTTGTTTAGGCCCTGCGCATCGACCAGATATTTAGCGCGCAGCAGCATCAGCAGTTGGCCCAGGTTCATTTCCGGGACGAGCACACGGTCGTAGCGCCCAATCACGTCGCCGAGATTCTTTGGCAGCGGATTCAGGTGCCGGAGGTGGACGTGCCCGATTTTGCTGCCCTTGTCGCGCTGTGCTTTGAGCGCCGCGGTGACCGGGCCATACGTCGAGCCCCACGCCACGATCAGCAAATCGCCGTTGGGATCGCCGGCGGGAACCACGTCCGGCACATCCTGCACGATTGCTTCAACCTTCGCGGCGCGCAGGCGCACCATTTTCTCGTGGTTCAGCGGCTCGTAATTTACGTTGCCGGACACGTCCTGCTTTTCCAATCCACCGATGCGATGCTCCAGCCCCGGCGTTCCCGGCACGGCCCACGGGCGTGCCAGCGTCTTCGGATCGCGGCGGTACGGACGGAAATCCTTCGGGTTGGTTTCAAAGTGCACCGGAAATTCCGGGAGTTCGCTCAGCGATGGAATGTGCCACGGTTCCGCGCCGTTGGCCAGATATCCATCCGACAGGATGATCACCGGCACCATATATTTTGTGGCGATACGGCTCGCTTCCATCGCCATCCAGAAGCAATCGCCCGGCGTGGCGGGCGCAAGCACCGGCACCGGCGCCTCGGAATTGCGTCCGAAGAGGGCCTGCAGCAGATCGGCTTGCTCGGTTTTGGTCGGCAACCCAGTGGAAGGGCCGCCGCGCTGAATGTCGCAAATCACCAGCGGCAGTTCGACGGCCACGGCCAAACCAATCGCTTCCGTCTTCAGCGCCATGCCTGGACCGGACGTCGTAGTCAGCGCGAGAGAGCCGCCGTATGCCGCGCCAATGGCCGACGTGACCGCCGCAATCTCGTCTTCCGCCTGAAACGTGACGACGCCGAAATTCTTGTACGCCGAAAGCTCGTGCAGAATGTCTGAAGCGGGCGTAATCGGATAGGAACCCAAGAACAGCGGAAGCCCCGACTTTTGCGACGCCGCGACGAACCCCATCGCCAGCGCCGTATTGCCGCTGATGTTGCGGTAAATTCCCGGAGCGAGCTTCGCCGGCGGAATCTCGTAGGTGATCTGAAACGCTTCCGTCGCCTCGCAGTAGCTGTAGCCCGCTTGCATGGCCAGCTTGTTAGCCTGCACGAGCATGGGCTTGCTTTTGAATTTATCGTCGATCCAACGCAGCGTGGTTTCCATCGACCGGTTGTAAAGCCAGTAGCACATGCCGAGCGCGAAGAAATTCTTGGAGCGGTCCACGCTCTTGCTATCGAGCCCCAAATCGCGCAGTGCCGCCCGCGTCAGTTTCGTCAATTCCACGGCGAACAGCCGGTAGCCATCGAGGGAATGATCTTCGAGCGGGTTCGAGGTCAACTGCGCCTTGCGCAGATCGGTCTCGCCGAAATCGTCGAGGTTTGCGATCAAGATGCCGTTGGGTTTCAGGTCCGCCAGATTCATCTTCAGCGCTGCCGGGTTCATCGCGATCAGCGCATCCACGCTGTCGCCGGGCGTATAAACATCGCTGGACGAAAAATGCACCTGGAATCCGCTGACGCCAGGTAAGGTGCCGGCAGGGGCGCGGATTTCCGCGGGGAAATCGGGCAGCGTCGCCAGATCGTTCCCGTAAATCGCCACCGTGTTTGTGAATTGACTGCCGGTGATCTGCATTCCATCGCCAGAGTCGCCGCAGAACCGGATAACCGCTTGATCAACTACTTCGCGTTTGCGCTGCTTGGGAGGTGCAACCGATGTGGCCATGTCTTATGAGGGCTTCCTGCCTCGCATGAAATTACAATCTTTAGATGTCCGCGAGGGGGCAAGCGCTGCCAGCAATTCGAGGCGTGTCTGGCTTAACACAGCTTTCCCCCAACCCGCTGGATCTAAGGTTAGCACACCGCTCCACGGGTGAATAAAATTTTCAATCTCCGCATTTACTCGTCCGCACGTGAAACTCCGCACTCCGTGCGCGAAAGGCTCGCGTTCACTCGAGTAGCGTCAGAGTCATCGAACGCGAAAGGAGCCACGAACCGCGAGCCATCGATAACCGGTCAGCATTTCGCCGCGCGTGTGTGGAATAGACACAGCTCATCAACCTTTCCGGTTCCGACGTGCAAATGCGGTTGTAATGTGGCCTTGGAATATGCGGACGGATAGCCTCAGGTCCAGGTCCGAATGATGAATAAACTGAATTTTTTGGTTTCACTGACTACCAACGACAACGATTACCAGCTCGAACAGGCGAAAGCGGCGGAAGAAGCGGCTCAACGGCTCGGAGTTGCAGTACAGATCATCTACGCGGGAAATGATGCAATCACGCAGAGCCAGCAGTTGCTCTCTGTAATTCAATCCTCAGCTCATCATCCCGACGGGATTGTGGTGGAGCCGGCCGGTGGAACGGCTTTCCCGCATGTGGCGCGCGCGGCTGTCGCGGCGGGAATCGGCTGGGGAATCCTGAACCGCGAAGCCGATTACGTCACCGATTTGCGTCGGATCTCCAAAGTGCCCGTCTATGGAGTCACGTCGAATCACCTGGACGTGGGCCGTATCCAAGGGCGCCAGGTTGGCGCGCTGGTGCCGAAGGGTGGCACTGCGATTTACATTCAAGGCCCAACGACTGTCGCGGCGGCTAAATATCGAACGCTGGGAATCGAGCAAACGAAGCCAGCGAACGTGAATCTGATTCAATTCAAGGGAAATTGGACGAGCGAGAGCGCCTACAAAACGATCGCATCGTGGATGCAGCTTTCAACTTCGAAAAACACTCTGATCGACATGGTTTGCGCGCAGAACGACGACATGGCCATGGGCGCGCGCAAGGCGATCCAGGAGCATGCCGACCCGAAGGTGCGAGATAAATGGCTGCACGTGCCGTTCACCGGATGCGACGGCTTGCCGACGACGGGACAGGCGTACGTGCGGAGCGGATTGCTGGCTGCGACTGTGGTGATTCCTCCGAATACGCCAAAAGCGATCGAGGTAATGGCCGAAGCGTTGCGCACCGGAAAACAGCCGAACGAATTGACGGCGACGAGCCCGGCATCGATGCCCGCGATTGAGGAACTCGCAGCGTGGCATCGAAAGACACGACTCGCTTCGGGTGACCCACCGAGCAAGCCGCCTTCATTCGCTGAGGATTCCGACGCCATCCCCGCGGATCGCAGCAGGCCGTTCGCTGGCAGAATCACGCGTTAGAGTCACTGCATCTGCGTCGTAAAATGCCTCCGGGCTCAAATATCCGGCAACTGAGACAGTGCCTTGGTCTTTAATTGTGGCCGATTGATTTCACCTTGGAATTTCAGTCGCTCCACTGATGCAATACCTGTACAAAAGTACCATTGACTTCGCTTTTATTTCGCCATACACTCCGGACGCTCGCCAAAGGGCCGAGCCAGGGGGGCACCATGGCACTTACGAAGCGGCAAAAAGAGGTCCTCAATTACCTGGTCGCATTCCTTAATAAGAACGGCTACTCGCCGAGCTTCGAGGAAATCGCGCGCGCGCTGAAACTCACCTCGCTGGCCACGGTGCACAAGCATCTTTCCACGCTGGAAAAGAAAGGCTTCATTCGCCGCGGCTACAATCAAAGCCGCTCGATCGAGGTCACGCAGCTGCCGAAGCCGGTGCGCGAGGAAATTCTAGATCGCCACGTAGTGGAGCTGCCGCTCTCCGGGCGCATCGCCGCTGGGCGGCCACTCGAAGCCGTCGAAGACCGCGAGACAATTTCGCTTTCCGATTTCGCGCGCGGGCAAAATACCTTCGTCTTGCAGGTGAAGGGCGAATCGATGCGAGAAGATCATATTCTGGATGGCGATTTCATCGTTGTGGAGCAGACGCAGGTCGCCAATCCCGGTGAAATTGTAGTGGCGCTGGTAGGCGAGGATGAAGCCACTCTCAAGCGGTTCTATCGCGAACCGGGTGGCAAGATCCGACTTCAGCCTGCGAATTCCACCATGGCGCCGATCATCGTCGCGGCTAACGACGTGAAGATCCAGGGCCGTGTCGTAGGCGTCCTCCGCAAATACTGACCCTCTTGTACCGTTTTGAGCGTCAGCGATCATCCCTAAAATGGTCGCGCGACGCTCACGATTGCCGTAGAGCGGCTCCCGCTGCTGCGCACGAGCGAACTGCCACACCCGTAGGTTCATCCTCTTAAAAAGATCCACGTGAGAGGCGAACAGCCGCCGAAAACCGCGAGCAAACCAAAAGTTGCTTCCCCGGACACATCTGTGCCATTTTGAATTTGGCGCGCATCGCACTCGGGACTACATTGTCATCCCCGGTCCTCATGAATTACGAGATGATTTATCGGCCACAGTTTCGGCGCGTTTGGGCCAAGGAGGTTTGATTAATGTGGGGA
>JBOGMW010000219.1:0-16049 GCA_050746805.1 Candidatus Acidiferrales bacterium
TGGTGATGGAGCAAGGCGCGCCGAAGCTCAAAATCAATGCCGCAAATTGCGTTCACTGTAAAACGTGCGACATTGCCGATCCCTACCAGATCGTCGATTGGGTGCCACCCGAAGGCGGCGGAGGGCCGAACTATGAAGGAATGTGATAGTCCGGCCCGCCCGACGATCTTTTAAGGACGTGCCGCGCCCGAAGGATCTCTCGTTTACTTGGCATTGCTTGCGATCTCGGCGTGCGCCTGCTTTTTTCGCGCAAGCCTAGTCGGCGGGTGTGGCCGCTTCCACTTTTCCAAAAAATAGTCCCTTGAGCGCGCTCCAAAATCCACGCTTCTTTTTCGGCCGGCGTGCATAAGGATTATCTGACGGCGATGCGCCCCGAGCGGCTGGTTCCTCGCCCAGCGCGTGACGCATGGCTTTTGCAAACTGCGGCGCGTCCACGTGGCCATTGAATTCCCAATCGGGTGACTGGCGTGCTTCTCTCACGAGCAGCATCATTTCCGGCTCCGCGTCGCTGGGAGGCTGCGGCGCGTTCGCCATGAAGGAGAGCGCAGGCGTGACGTCGCCGTGTAGCGTCCCGCCGACCTGCGGTGCTTCCCCTGCGGATTGGGACTCAGCTTGGGCGAGAGGATGCTCGTCGTCCGGGTGCACGGGAATGACGAATACCGCGCCGGGTTGTACCGGTTGAGGCGCGAATGAGTCCGAGCGCGCTTCGTCGGCGCGGACGCTTGCCGGTGGCACTTCGGGCGCATCCTCGGGTTGCGCAGGCGCGGCGCGCGCAAATTCGGGAATCGTCGCCGGGGCATGCGGGGCTGGGTGTTGCACCATGGGCGTACAGCCGCAGCTTCCAGCCTTTCCTGCGACGGGCACGAGCGTGCCGCCATCCAGAAAAAACTCGCCTGCCTGCGGAACGATCAGCCTTTCGCCAGTGAACTGATGCTCCAGCTGGATCGCGCCGCTGGTTGCCAGCACGCAAAGCGAATCGTTCTCGTCGAGTCCGATGGTCACATCGCGCGATCCGCCGTT
Organism: Candidatus Acidiferrales bacterium; assembly: GCA_050746805.1. Classification (GTDB taxonomy): domain Bacteria; phylum Acidobacteriota; class Terriglobia; order Acidiferrales; family UBA7541; genus Palsa-295. Next base: position 1,021 of record JBOGMW010000219.1, read on the forward strand.
GATGTCGATAGGTGTGGCGATAATCGTTGGCGAGAAGATTTTCAGGGAGGTATTCGCGGGAAGCTGTACGTGTAAGCGGCCGAAATTGAGCGCCAGGGTAATGTCGTTTCCGGAGGTGAGCATGGTGAATTTCGCCGGGCCGCAGATGTCCAGCTCGCCGCCTTTCAGCAGCGATAGGCGCGCTTTTCCAGAATGCACCGTCACGATACTCCCGTTCGAGACGTAAATACTGGCCGGCGCGTCGCGGGTCGCCACTGTGGCCGGCATTCCGCTGTCGACGGTAACGTCCGCGCCTTCGATCTTTCCGATGGGCTGAGTGGGCAAATTTTGCGCTAGCACTGCCGAAGCGAAGCTGACCAGCAGAGTTGCAGTTAGCGAGCCGGCGCGCAGAAAACGCGTCACGGAGGTTGCGGAAAAGCGCCTGCACCTGATATGAAAAGGACGTTGCATCCGGACCGCTATACTATACCGCAGTGGATACCCAGTCGAAATTCGGCTCGCCGTCTGAAACCAACAACTCAACTGGCGCGCGGAATATTTCTGCTTCCGGCGTGGCCATGCCCCAAATGTCGCGTTGGCGGCGGATGCAAGTTCCGATCGTGGCGTGGGCCGTGTACTGGTTTCTGCGCGCGATCGGGCCCACGCTGCGCGTGGAATTCATCGGCGTGCACAATGCCGCGCAGTTTCGAGACCGAGGCGAACCGGCCATCGGGGTGTTCTGGCATCGCTGCATTTTTCCAGCGGTGTGGATCTGGCGGAATCGGGGCATTGTGGTGCTGAACACGGTGAATTTCGACGGACAATGGACGCGGCGCGTGATCGAGCGGCTTGGCTTCGCCACCGAGCAGGGAAGCTCTACGCGTGGCGCAATCGAGGGACTCTCAGCGATGGCGAAACATCTCAACGAAGGACGCCACGTGGCGCTCACCATCGATGGCCCGCGCGGTCCGCGCTACGTGGCCAAGCCGGGCGCGGTGATTTTGGCGCGCCGTACCGGACGCCACATCTCCGTTTTTCACATTGGTGTGCAACGGGGCCATACCTTCAAAAAATCCTGGGATTCCTTCCGCCTGCCGTATCCGTTTTCTCGCGTGGTGATGTTTGTGGCGCCGCCCATTCGCATGGCCGCCGACGCCGGTAACGATACGCTAAAGGCCACGCAAGCCGAGGTGCAAGCCGCGCTCGAGCGCGTGCGCGATGTGGCCGAATCGTGGTTCAAGCTGAATGAATCGCAGCGCGATGCCATTCGCGACCAGTGGCGCGAACGCTGTCCCAGAAATTCAGCCGTAACCACCGCTGCGTCCGCGAGCCGCTCCGAAGAACCAAAGGATCCCCCGCAATGAACGCCGGGCTATGCTGATCTTGCAGGGTTTTACTGCTCGCCAAGCTTCACGCGTAGATCCATCTTTCGGCCTTTTCGCACGATGGTAAGCGTCACCACATCGCCGGGTTGCGCGCGATTCAGCAACAGCGTCAAATCGCCTTGATCGGTTACTGGCTTACCGTTGATGTCCACCAGAATATCGCCGCCGATGCGCAATTGCTGTAAGCCCGTCAGCACCACCCGATCGCCTCCGCGAATTCCAGCCTGCGCCGCCGGCCCGCCTGGCATCACGCTCTCAATCATGATCCCTTGATCGACCCCCAGATTCAGCGCCTGCGCCAATCCCGGCCAGATTGGCCGCCCGGAGACGCCCAGCGACGCGTGCACCACGCGCCCGTTGGTCATCAATTCCTGCGCCACGCGTTTCGCGGTGTTGATCGGGATGGCGAATCCGATTCCAGCCGTGGTGCCGCTTGGCGAAAAAATAGCGCTGTTGATGCCGATCACTTGTCCATGGGTATTCAGCAGCGGGCCGCCGGAATTGCCGCGATTGATGGCCGCGTCGGTCTGAATCGCCTCGTCGATGAATGTGTTTTCGTCGGTTTGCACCGTGCGGCCAAGCGAACTAATCACGCCTGTGGTCAACGTGCTCTGAAATCCAAATGGATTGCCGATCGCTAGCACGCGCTCGCCTACCAGCAGATGGCTAGAATCGCCCAGCGGCAATGCCGTCAGCTTCCGCCCGTGCGCGCTGATTTGAATCAGCGCAATGTCGTTGCGCTTATCGGCCCCAATAAATTTGGCGATGTAGCGCGATTGATCGCCCAGCGTCACCTGAATCGTCTGCGCGCCGGCCACCACATGGTAATTCGTCAGAATGTGCCCTTTCGTATCGATCAAAAAGCCCGAACCGGCGCCTTCTACCGGCACAGGATTCAAAAAGAAATCGTACTGCACCATGCGCGTAACGATATTCGCAACTGCCGGCGAGGATTGCTTATAAATCCGGACGTTCTCCGCTTCGATGGGATCGAGTCCCTTTGGCGTCGAAGCCACCGCGGAAACTGGTGCGGCCGGCGGGGGAGGAGAAAGCGCGCCCACGGATCGCGGCGTCTGCTGCCCGTATCGAGAGCCGATCCAATACGCTGCCAGGCCGATGATCACTCCGATCGCCAGCAACCGGATGGCCCGCGCGTGGCTTCCTCCCAATGCCATTTCCCGCTAACCTCGCTTCAGGTTTGAAATTATTTGATCGATCTGCCGCTCGGTTTCTTCGATGGAGCCCGAGCAATCGATTGTTTCATCGGCCAGCTTGCGCTTTTCGTCGATAGGCATTTGCGCGGCGATGCGAGCGCGGGCGTCCGCTTCAGCCATACCCCGCCCGCGCAGGCGCGCTAATTGCTGCTCCGGACGGCACCAGCAGACCACGATCCGATCCAGAGCGCCGCGCCCGCCTGATTCCAATATCAGCGCGGCATCCTCGAACGCCAGCTCCGGCCCGCCCGGGCCATCGAGCGCGACGAACCAATTGGCGACCACATCTCGGATGCGCGGATGAAGGATTTGGTTTAGCTTGGCGCGCTGCTGCGCATCGGAAAAGACAATTGCTGCGAGCTTTCGCCGGTCCACTGCCCCGCTGGGCGCCAGGATTTTATCGCCGAAGTGCGCGACCACTTCTTTATACGCATCTTGGCCCTGTTCTAGAAGCTCGCGGGCCAGCGCGTCGGCATCCAGCACTGGAAATTCGCGGTCTCGCAGCATGCCCGCCACCGTGGATTTTCCGGAGGCGATTCCGCCCGTCAAGCCGACGCGAATCATCAGCCGCGCGCGGGAGCTGCGGCCGGTGCGCGCGAGCCTCGGCGCATGCGGGCGGCTTTCACCGTATTGCTCATCAGCATCGCGATCGTCAGCGGGCCCACGCCGCCGGGTACCGGCGTGTACGCGCCTGCCACTTCCACCACTTCTGGATGAACGTCGCCCGCCAGCACCGAACCTTTCTTGCGAAACGACTCCAACTTCTCCGGAAATTTCGCGAAAATGCGCTCGGCTTCCTTCGCATCGCGAATCACGATCTGTCCCACGTCGATCACCGTCGCGCCCGGCCGCACGAAATCCGGCGTCACCATCGCCGCCTTGCCGATCGCCGCCACGATAATGTCCGCGCGCCGCGCGATGCCCGGCAAATCTTTGCTCTTGGAGTGAGTGATCGTCACCGTGGCGTTCGCGTGGAGCAGCAGAAGCGCCATCGGCTTGCCCACGATGTCGCTGCGACCGATCACCACGGCGTTCGCGCCCTCGATCTGAATGTTGCTGCGGCGCAAAATTTCCATCACACCCGCCGGAGTGCAGGCCACCAGAGCGGGCCGGTTGGCCACCAAGTTACCGACATTTACCGGATGGAATCCGTCCACGTCTTTCGCCGGGATCACCGCGTCCAGAATTTTCTTGGAATCGATCTGTTTGGGCAGCGGCATCTGCACCAGAATGCCGTCCACGTCATCGCGGTTGTTCAGGTCGTTGACGATCTTGAGCAGTTCCTCCGTGGTGGTCGAAGCGGGCGGAGTAATATGAAAACTGGCCAGTCCGAGCTTTTCGCACGCCGCGATTTTGCTGTTCACGTATAGCCTCGATGCCGGATCGTCGCCCACGCGCACTGCGGCCAGCCCAGGACGCACTCCTTCCCTCGCCAGCGCGGAGATCTCGCCCGCCAACTCTCCGTAAATCTGATCTCGAATGGCGTTTCCGTTCAGAATTCGAGCGCTCAAGTCACAACTCCTTGGAATGATTGTTATTGGTCGTGAATCGACGATCATATCACAAGCGATTTACGAGACAGCCCGCCAGGGTACATAAGCTGGCCAACGAAATCTTCGTGGTCGATACGAATGTTTGCACCGGCGACGCGGAAGTGAGCCACGCATTGGCGCAGATTCCCCCTGGATGTCGCTGTCGAAGCTCTGGGCACCATCAGAAAAGTTTACGCCCGCGGCACGTCAGGAGATCACACACGTCGCGTCAACGCACGCAAGGTGGATGCTGATGTATCAGTTACTTTTCAAGCATCAAAAATAGTAGACTACCTTGGCTCAGGACGCTTGCGGTGACCAATCGGGACGAAATGGTGGGCGCAGCGGTTGGCCTTGGCTTTGGCGCCATCATCGCGACTGTCGGTGGTTTCGTTTGGTTCGGCTGGAGCTTTTCGGCGTTTCGTAGTCTCCCCTTGGCTGTTTTCGCGGCTTATTTTTCAGTGGCCGTCACGCTGATGACATTCGCTGTAATAGTGTTACGGCGAGGCAGGAAGATGATGAAAGCGCTGGGCGTGGTGCGGAGCGACTTCTGGCAGAAAAGGCGCAAGGCGTTCGGCACCGTGGTTGCGCTGGAGATTGTCGGCTGCATCATCGTCCTCGTGCTTGTGGCCGTGTTCCACCGACCGGCTTGGACCGCTGTAGGCATCAGTCTTGTCGTGGGGTTGCACTTTATTGCGCTGGGAAGCATTTTTGCGCCCCGCGGGCGTCTCTGGTACAGCGTCGGAGGCTCGATGGTCGGCTGGGACATTTTGACCGTGACGGCGCTGAGATCGTGGAATCCGACTGCGTCGGCGGCTATCGCCGCAGGGATGATTATGTGGGCCGCCGCTATTTACCTTCTCCTGCTGTCTCTCCGCATGGTTCCTCGCGAGCGACCCGTCTGAAGGACTGCCGAATATCCCGTTACCGGGACAATCGGGAGTCAAGATTCGTTGGTTTTCGAAGCTGCTGGCCCTAAAATGCCTTACGATGCTCGAAAATCGAAGACGCGAGGAGAATCTGAGACATGGCGGGAACATACAAAATCACCGAACTGGTAGGAACGTCTCCTGTGAGCTTTGCCGAAGCGGCGAAGGCGGCTGTCGCGGAAGCCGCAAAGACAATTCGCCACATGGAGTGGTTTCAGATCGCGGAAGAAAGCGGCAGGATCAAAGACGGCAAAGTCGAGGAATTTCAAGTCCGGCTTAAAATCGGTTTCAAGATCGAACGCTAAGTCGCAGTCCCAGTTGCATTTTGCGCAGCAATAGAAAGCAACTTAACAGGCTTGTTTCATTCAGGCTTTTCGAGACGCTAGAATGCCAATGAAATCAAGGAAGGCGGCCTAGACTGTTCCTGCGGCCCGCGCCTTGCGCAGATTATCTTTGTCTTGTCCGGTGAGCTTCCACGTGTGATGGACGTCGCCGTCAAGATGCATAACTTCGATTTCGTCGCCCTTATTCAGCGCCAACCATAGCTCGTTCTCGCTAAGTAAGGGTTTCGCTTCCACTGTCTTTTGGCATTTGTCGCAGACTGCTTGTATGGGCTTCATAATATCTAACCGTACGCCCATGGTTCAAACAACGCAAGCGAGGACCATAAATGCGCCGGTCTGGACTGAGTTAAAGTAGAGGGTTACTCAGAAGGAAGACGACGATGGTTTTTGGCGAAACAACCGAACGCAAGCGGCGCGAGCGCGAAATGCGCGACGCTGGACGCTTGCCTCCCGGCCAATCGCTGACGCTGAAATGGCCGGTGTTGCACGAAGGCAGCGTGCCGCCCTTCGACCCGAAAACCTGGGATTTTAGTATCGGCGGCTTAGTTGATAAACCGCTGCACCTCACCTGGGACGAATTCACGCACCTTCCTATGAAGGCAGTTACTGCGGACATGCATTGCGTCACGCGCTGGAGCCGCTTCGACGTGAGTTGGGAAGGCGTGCCATTCACCGAACTGGCGAAACTCGCATTGCCAAAGCCAGAGGCGAAATACGTGATGGTGCTGGCCGAGGAGGGCTACACGTCCAACGTGCCGCTCGCCGACCTGATGCGTTCGACCACGCTTTTCGCGCTGAAACACAATGGCGAAGCGCTTCCCGCCGAGCATGGCTATCCCGTGCGCTTGGTGGTGCCGCACCTCTACGCATGGAAAAGTGTCAAGTGGGTTCGCGGCCTCGATTTCATGGCTCAAGATGCTCCCGGATTCTGGGAAGAGAACGGGTACCACATGTACGGCGATCCTTTCCGCGAGCAGCGTTTCAGCGGCTAGCAAGGAGCTTTCGATCCGCCGCTTCGCCACGCGATCGCGTGCGAATGGCCAGCGTCACAGGCTTTTCGACATCAAGATGCTGTAGCAGGTTGCGTCTGATTTCAGCGGCCTCGATGGGTGAAAATCTTCGGTGCCAATTTCGCCGTAACCGAGGCGGTGATAGAAGGGCAGAAGCTCCGGCCGCAGACTTAGCACGGTAATGTCCATTGCCTTGCATCCGCGCTCGCGGCAATAGTCTTCCGCGGCTCCCACCATCCGCGTACCGGCTCGTTTTCCTTGGTGCAGCGGATCGACCGCCAGCATGCCGAAATAACCGCGCGCGCCGCGCGTCTCCAAGTAGATGGATGCGAGGAGCTGTTCGTCGCGCCGGCGCAAACTAGAAATGTGCCCTGTCGCATCATTTCCGCGACGCGCTGAGCGTCGGTGCGCATGCCTTCGATAAACGTCTCGATCGCAAACGCCGCGTTGGTGAGCGCCGCGATCGGCGCCGCATCCGCCTCAGTCGCCACGCGCACCCGCGAGCCCGCGTTGGGAAAGTCGGCGAGTTGTTCCTGTGCCCGCATTCCAGCGTGAAGGGCTCTACGTCCCACGTTAATTGCACAAATCCGCGCGGATACCCGGCCGCCGACGTACGGCCGTTATCGCTTTACATCAACACGCGGAACGGCCGGGTAAGCTGTACGAGCGCCGTGCGTATGCTAAAAGATATTCAGCGTGATTCGAATTCCAGGGTGAACGGGATCGTACATGTAGTATCCGCCGTTCAAGTACACCACGTAAACAGGATCGCTGTAGGCCCAAGCTGGCGGCCACGGATCGACGAACCTGAACGAGTACCCTCCATATCGAAACATATGGTGCTGGTAATCGCTTCGGCTAACGTGGAAGCGGTGCTGGTTGCCGAAACTGGACCGGTAATGTGCATCGGAGATGCGGCCGTGCGCGTGCGGAGCTGGCCGGGCATTCGCGTGTTGCGGATGACTCATTGAGTGTTGCTGCGGACGCGCAGCACGTTCGGTGTGGTTCGAGGTACGTTGCTGCGGACGCGCGGCCTGTTGGGTATGGTTCTGGGCCGGCCTGCCATGCTCCTGCGCCGGCTTTGAGGTCTGGTGCTCGGGCTTGCTTTCCTGGTGATTGGTTTCCGAGTGGTCGCCCTGCTGATGATTGTCCTGCCTGTCCTGCTGTGCGTAAACGGAAGCAGTAGTTCCCAGAAGCAAAAGCAACGCGGCCGCGGAGATCGCGATCTTCATCTGTGTCACCTCAAGTTTCGAAGTTTCCCACGCTGGCCCTGGCCGACGACCTCAGTCATCTAAACTGTAGCGTTTCTATCAGCCTCCGGACAACGAACTTAATTACGGACGCACGCGAAGCGCCCATCGCCACGCAGCGTGCTAGTGAATTCCATAAATCAGGATGCGGAATGTGCCAGGGACCATGCGAAAAGGGCGCGTGTGCGGTGGCGGGTTCTGAATGCGCTGGATGTCCGCGGTGACCAGATAAATATCATGGGTGTTTGGATCGAGAGCCATGGTGCGCGCGCCGATTTCGGTCTTCACGTCTTCGACCACGTGGAATGTGGCCGGTGAGTCCTCATGCACCACGGTCAGCGATGGAGTAAAACCATTGGAAGCGAAGGCGTACATCGTGCCGGGATCGAAACGCGTGGCATCCACGCCCACGCCGATTGGCTCGGTGGCCAGCACTTTACCGTTGTCCGCGTCCATAATTACCATCAGCTTGTTGCGGCAGCCGGAAAAAAGAATGTGGTGCTTGGCGTCGATGGCGAGTCCGCTGGGATGTTCGCCGGGAGCGAGCGGCCACCGGTGGGTAATCTTCATCGAATGCGAATCGATTTCGATAATTTCGCTGGTGGACTCGATATTTGCGTAGACGTGCCCGCGTCCATCGGCGACCGGAAATTCGGGCTGGCCACCCAGCTCGATATGGCCGACGACTCTGCCGGTCTTGGCATCCACCACCGTAGAGCTCTGCGAGTCGCCGTTCATGGTGAATACGCGCTTCGATGTTGGATCGTACACGTCGCCGTCCGCGTCCTTGTCGGCGGGAGCGCTACCGATCACCTTGAGGGTCTTAAGATCGAAAATCCACACTTTGGCAGCGCCGCCATCGGTGACGAAACCGCGATTGAACTGCGGAGCCAGCACCACGCCATGGATCGCGTCCATGCCGCCGATGGTGGCCACGATTTTTCCGGTGCCCACGTTCAGTACTTGCACTTCATTGCCGTGGGTGATGAATAGCCGCCGCGTGGAAGGCTGGAATTTGAGGTAATCCCAGAAAGTATCGCCGGGAATGGGAATGGTCTTCAGCAGATGGTAGCCGGAAGCGCCAGTGGCGCCAGCATCGGCGCGAGCGGCTCTGGCCGAGGATTTAGCCGCCACGACCACGGCGGACAGGAAGAAAAATCCAATCAGAAACGTTACGAATGTAAATCTCGAAAAGTGGACGCGACTCATGTATTTCCTCCCAGGGGCGAGATTTTGCGATCCACTCTTAGTAGCTCACATGAAGAGCCACCATCTCGCCGCAGTTTCAGCATTGTACACGGCCACCGCCTAGTATCGGGTAGACATGTTCGCGGACGATTGTTTTCAACGAGTTGCATCGGTTTCTACTCGAATGGCAGTCTCGGGTAGAACAGGCGCCCGAGAGATATCAATCATACTTGGAAGTGCAGGCGAATCGAGCGAGATAGCGAGCGGGCGATGGCCGCCCGCCGCTGCTTCGCGGCGGACGCTGCCCGAAGAGACGATGACGTGCGCGGGAGGTTCGACCCATTGGCCTTGGTCATTGAGGCGGGCGAAGTGGTGGACGGCGCGGACGATGGAGTCGGCGGTGGGTGTGACGTAGTCCACGCATTCAATGAAGCGACCGAGTGCGAAGCGCAGGTTGCCGTCGCGCCGAGCGTAGAGCCCAACAGCGCGTGCATGGCGAAAGAGCCCGGCACGGCTGACTTTGTACTCGTCGACAATGTCGTTAGGCGCATGCCATTCAATGAAGTCGGCTTCGATCTCCTCGCGATCGCGATGGGTGCAGATTTTGCAGTGGCGTTGGTGATGGGAGCGGCCATCAGATGCTTCTAATGGATTGGCTTTGGGCCGATCCCGACCTTCGGGTGAACTCGCCCTTTTTACGCGATCGGACCTTCGACGGCGCTGATTTTTTGGCACGCTTAGCGCGGGAGCTGGGCGCGTGGCGGCGAGCGCCTCTATTTCGTCCATGAACGGAGGTCTCGGCTGACCTATCAGTTCGCTGGGGTCGTCGATATTGGCGAGGTATGCGGCGGCGCGACGAATAACATCGGCGACGTTCACTTCGCCTGTCGCGGTGGCCACGGTCGGCAGGCCTGCTGTGACCTCTTGCGGTTGGATTATGGGCGCGGGCGTCGGAGTCGGTGCGGGCGCGGGAGGCTGGGTAGCTTGTGGTGGGCGAACAAATTGGGTGTCGATGTTCGCGACGGGGTTCGCAGCCGCGAAGAAATGGAAATCCTGGAACTGGCGGCGCTGTGGGCGCTGCGGATGGCGTCTGATCATGTTTTATCTCCGTTAAGTTTGGGAGGCGATAAGTTGGAGGAAAGTTCGGGCAGGACGCGATGGGGGAACTACAATCGCTCGCTTATGGTTTCCTCGGATGGTCTAGGTGCTCAGTCTCCTTCCCTTCCCGAGCCGAGAAGCTATCTCGTCTTGTTAGTATGGAAGCATGTGTTATCCGATAAGTCAATAACAATCTGAGATTCTTGTTTTTCCCGATTCGGGAAATTCCCGATTTGGGAAAAGGAGTCGACTATTGGGAGCGGAGTCGCCTACTGGAGGCGTGTCGAAACGAGGCGTTTTGCGAGGACGAGCCACAGGAAGGGTGGGTTAGGTTTGCTTTTGAGGACGCGCACGAGCCTCTGCGGGTTATCGGGGAAGGTGTTCGTCAGGTGTGCAAGCGCATCGGTCTTAAAGGCTAGCTCCGTGAGCGTTGACCAGCCCCGGGCGACGGTTTTATGCCAAGGGCTTGTTGCAGTTCGAGAATTTGTGCCAGCAGCTTCTTGTTGGAGCGCCCCGTTTCATCCCACTCCCGCACCAAGAGGATGAAAGTTTCCAGATCAGGTTTCGGTTGCGCGTAAAGCCGCTCCGCCCGTTGTCGAGCTGCGTGGGCCTTCATTTGTCGGACTTCGTCCGCTATCCGGCTCAGTTGCCGACTGACTTCGTGGTCTTTGGTCCAGCAGTACTTGGCGTCAGTCCACATTTGGCAAACCACGCGGCCGAGTGCCGCCGCCGCAGGCTCGGGTACTTGTGACAGCGGAATGACAGCTTCTCTTATGTAACTATCCATTTTATCGTCGAAGTCTTCGATAAGAAGGGGGTGGTACGCCGTCCCAAGTATCTTCTGCGCGCCTTCATAGGCGTTTAGGACGGAGCTGTATCGTAAGATTAAGTCGCGAGTCGAGTCACTGAGGTCTGCCGCCCGTGTTTCCGGCATCCTGCTGCTCTTGAATCCGCTGCGCCATGTTCTCATCTTGCGCATTTCCGCATCCCCGCCGGGTTCTTGCCGCGTCTCTTACTTTTTGGCGCCGCCCTTCGCCTCTTTCACGGCCTGTCTTACGGCGCTTTGTATGATGTTGTGCGCGGTCTTTGAAGAGCTATTTCCCCACAGCTTTTCCTTCTTCAGCCCGGCAAATATAATTTTGCCTGTTTCGCGTGCGCCGTATCCGACCCCATCAGGAATGCAGAACGGGTTTTGTCTGCCATTTGCACTCTCCCTAGTTCGGCGGGATTCTAACATGCGCCGACGGCATGGCCTGTCATGGTGCCTCAGCCCATTATGTGCCTCCGCTGGCCGTTTCGGCACGGTCTGCGTGGGGCTTTTACTGCTTGTAAAGCGACGGGTTCTCCTGAAGCGTCGCCATCCGATAAATTACGGCTTTGCCCTTCAGCTCTTCCCCGCCGAAAATTTTTGCAATCAGATGGCCTTCCCAAGGTTCGTCCACCAAGCCTTGCGGCATCTCCTCGATCACCCGGAAGAATAGTGTGTGCTGAGTGAACTTTTCCGGCGAAATAGAGGCGGTGGGAAGCGTCCACCACCCGACATCTGCCAGAAGGTTGGGACGAAAAGCAGTTGGCTGAAGCCCCAGGACTCCTTTGCTCGGAAAGCTTAATTCCCATCCGAGTACTTGATGCTCTTTCGGAGTAGGGTTCGCTATTCCAGCCACGATGACAATTGCTCGATGATCTCTCGAATATCCGCCTGTCGAAACCCTAAGCTCCAGTTTATCCCTCCGCAACTCTGTGGGCGTTGCTTGTTTCAAACTTATGGAGTCAGCCATGCGCTCGATCTCAATCCTGAGCTTTCCGATTTCCAAATGGTTGATTTTTCCCACCAATTCCGAGAGGTTCTTGAGCAGCGACTCCCATTGCCGCCGAAAAAGGAGCAGCACGATGAGAGCAATCGCGGGCCATGAAAGAATGGCTCTAATGTAGTCAGGCAGCGAACTCGCCACGCGCGACCTTTCCGTGGCGCGGGATTCTACCACGCCCCAGTACCGACAGCGAACCCCGGCTTGCCGGGAAACCACAGCGGCGCCGGCCTAGCGGCTCGCGCCGTTTTTTTCTTTCCGTCCGCTTACAGGATGCTGAGGACCGCAGCGATTGCGCCTAAGACCGCGGCTGCGGCGCTCCAAATCGCCGCATTCTTGTTGAGGCGAGACGCCTCAGCGAAAGCAGCGCGGATGTTGTCGGTATTCACCTGTGTTTCCAGAATGTGCAGAGCTGGGCTGTCGTCGATTGAAACGTCTGTGGGTTCGACGTCCTCTGGCGGCACTTGGCTTGAGAGATACCAATACCTGGCGGCCACGAGCGCGCAAATAGCTGTTGAAGAGGAGACCAGAATAAATGCAAGACGCGGCACGGTCATAGTTGTGGATTATCCTGCGTTTTACGTAGTTTGCGCTGAAAATTCGGCACGGTAAGAGCGGGTTTATCGGGGGCTTCGGAGGACCTCGGCGGATCGCTTCAAAATCACGGCGCAGAGACCGGTAGAAGCGCGACGAGCGGGACGCTGCAAAAATCCGCACCCTTCGCGAGATGCGCGAAGAGTGCGGCACCCGGAAGTGCAAAGGCAAAGACGCCGGCGGGACGCCAGCGCTACGAGGGCCGGTGCTCGTGGGCGGGGGTCGGGCGTAGCTGGTAGACGACGTGGCGGCGGAGCGGATGGCCTTCGGCGATTCGCGGATGGTCGAAATCGAGGGTGGGCATGTGCGTCATGCCGATTTTTTCCATCACGCGACGCGAACGGATATTGGCGGGAACGGTGATGGAGACGATCTCGGGCAGGCGCAGCGTGTCGAACGCGTAGCGCATCACCGCTTGCGCGCCTTCGGTGGCGAGACCTTTACCCCAATGCGCGCGAGCCAGGCGCCAGCCGATTTCGACCGTCGGCTGGGCAATACCTGGAATGGCGAAGTCCATCGGATCGAGGCCGATGAAGCCGATGAATTCGCCGGTGGCGGTTATTTCTGCCGCGAACATTGTGAAACCGTGTAGCGCATATTTGACCTGGGCGCGCCTCGCGCTGGCATCGCTTTGCTCTCGTGTGAGCAGCCCAGGGAAGAATTCGCGAACGGCGGGATCGGCGTTCATCGCCGCGAACGGAGCGAGGTCTTCGTCCTTCCACGGACGCAGGATCAGACGCTCAGTCGTAATCATCTCTCATACTTTCTTTCCGCGGTTCGATCCGTGACTGGGGCACGCAAGGCCGCGAATTGAAATACGCCGAACTGGAGTTCGGCGCTCCCGCACAGAACGCCTGGACGCAAATAGCGCGAAAGGGCGCGGCCGAAAAAGTCAAAATCCGCACCCTTTGCCCGGACCGCAAAGAGTGCGGCACCCGGACAGGCGACTACAGGTTATCATCGGCCACATCCTCGGGCGTCAATTGCAGGACGAGTTTAACCGGGTCGCCTTCGGCGAGTTTGCGGCACGCACATTCGGGCGTTGGGCTATGGCGCGACGAGCCCACGGAAAGGCAAAAGCAGATCCTCCGGCTTCTGGAGTCCGGTGGACTCCGCCGGAGTCCTAAGACCGGACCCCACCCTCATCCGCGAAAAGCGTGGCTGGGTTCGGGATGGCAGCCTTTGGGGAGCGAGGGCGAAACGGCCCTCGAAGGGGCATGTCGCGCTGAAGGCCGCGGCGCTAAGTTTAATTCTTAAGAGGGGATCGCTGGCGAGACGCCAGCGCTACCAAAACCAACACCGTTCGGCCGCGCGATACGACGCGAGGGATGGCGTCAAACGTCAATTACCGGAGGGCTGATGGGCATCTTCTTTTTCCATTTGCGATAGACGTTGGCGACGGCAAGAGTCCAGAAGGGGACGAAATCGACGCCCGGCAAGAGTTCGGCGAAAAATGAAGGGATGAATTCCCATTGCCAGCCAAGCAGGTAAATCAGAACAAAACCGACCAGGAAGTCGAGCAGGTCGTCGGCAGGCGAAAAAGCGCCTTCAGAAAATAAGGGAAACACCACTACTTGAAGCGCGTCCGCCGCGACGGCCAGAACCAATGCCACCCGGAAACGAGAGCGGGTTGCCAGCGAGTGTGGAACGATCGCCATTCGCAGCGTCCTCTTCCTTATTGTGCCTCTAAAATCCGATTGGCGGTTGGCCCAACACCAAGAAGCATGCCGCGCCCCCCCCCGGCGAATCGCCGGCGGCACGGCGCGGGTACCGTTATCGCTTCAGCAGGTTCGGGCTACGAAAATCCGCACCCTTCGCAAATTACGCGAAGAATGCGGCGCCTGCCAAAGCAGTTTAGCGAAACCAACGCGGAAGAATGTGATGTGGACTCGCTGGCGTGTCTGATGCAGAATCACGGCCGCTCGGAGCAAGCGCTTCAAACCGTCCACCGGACGGCAGCGTACAGGAGAGACGTGATGAAAAAAATCGTGGCGGGCGTGGCTGTGGTTTGCTTACTGGCTTTGCTGGGGTACGGTGCGATCGCGCGTGCCGCGGCGGCGGGGAACGATACGCAGGCGCGACCGGAAGATCGCGCGCAGATTGAGATTCTGATGTGGAACTACGTGCGCGCGCTGGACACGTTTAACGCGGATGCGTATGCGGCGACGTACACGGCGGATGGCCAATTCGGCACAGGCAAGAACGCGGTGAAGGGGCGCGAGGCGCTGAAAAAAATGATCAGCGATCTGAAAAAGAGGGGCGATGAAGAAGCAGCGAAGGGACAAACGCGTCAGCCGATGTACCACATGCTGATGAACGGCTACTTGTCGTTTCCCGATGCGAATCACGCGCACATGGAGGCGTACTGGCAGACGGTGTTCGGGCAAGTGGGAAAGAATGTGCCGGTTCGCGTGGCGGATGCGGGAAGGGAAGTGGACGATCTGGTGCGCGTGAATGGACGGTGGCTGATTAAGCTGCGCGACGTGACGCCGAAGGATTGATGGTTAAGGGCACCAGGGGATCTGGGCTACGGAATCAAACACGGTGTCGCAGGGAGAGCTTACTTAGGCCCTACCCCTTGGGTTGGCAGTTCGCCGGTCTCGATCATCCTTTGGAACTGGTCGGCATCCATTAGGACAACGTCCATCGTCCTGGCTCTTAGAAGCTTTGAAGGTCCTGCGTTGGGGCCCATGACAAG
>JBOGMW010000220.1:0-20424 GCA_050746805.1 Candidatus Acidiferrales bacterium
TGCTGTCCGTTGATCCGAAAACCGACACCCTTTATATCCCGGTGCCAGGCCCGAATCCCAACTACTACGGCGGAGGCCGGCCCGGAAACAATCTCTTCGGCAATTCCCTCGTCGCTCTGAATGCCAAAACCGGCAAGCTGAAGTGGTATTTCCAGACGATCCATCACCCACTTTGGGACCAGGATATGGACGTGGGTCCGTCGCTCTTCACCATCGATCAGAATGGCAAAAAGGTGCCCGTGGTGATTGGGATGAACAAGTCCGCGTACATGTTCATTTTCAACCGCAAAGACGGAAAGCCGGTATTTGGAGTGCAGGAGCGGCCAGTCGCCCCAGGTGACGTACCCGGCGAATGGTATTCTCCGACGCAGCCGTTCCCGCTGAAGCCGCCGCCGCTCGCGCGCGTTAGCTACAAGCCTTCCGACATCGTCACCGCGGAAGACACCACGCCGCAGCATGCTGCGGCTTGCCGCGAGCTGGAGGAGAAGTCCGGCGGTCTCCGCAACGAGGGGCCCTTCACCGGATGGAATTTCCACAAGGAAGGCACGCCCGTGCATAGCACCATTCAGTTCCCCGGCGGCACCGGGGGCGTGAACTGGGGTGGCATTGCCGTGGATCCCACCGATGGCTACGTCTTCGTGCATACACACGATAACTCCCTGATGGGTTACCTTGAAAAGAAGAAGCCCGGGTTGAATTACGGTCGCGGCACGCAAGGCTCGAACCAGCCTTACGACCGCGCCAGCGTTCTCGGAGCTGGCCCTTACGCAGGCTTTTCCGCACCCGCGAAAGATGCGGACGGCAAAGTGATTGGCAACTGGCCTTGCCAGAAACCGCCATGGGGCAAGCTGATCGCCGTCAACGCCAACACCGGCGAAATCGCCTGGTCGGATGTTGCCGGAATCACCAAGGGCCTGCCGCCGGATAAACAGAAGACCGGTAACGGCAGCAGCGCCGGTCCGATGGCCACCGCAGGCGGGTTGGTCTTCGACGGCGCTACCACCGACGGAATGTTCCGTGCCTACGATTCCCATACCGGCAAGATGCTGTGGGTCACGGAGCTCGGCGGCAACGGAAACGATCCGATGAGCTACGAAGGAAAAGATGGCAAGCAGTACGTGGCGATTAGTGCGGGAACCACCGTCCACGTCTTCGCTTTGCCATAACCAGTCGCTAAGTTGTTCAAAATGCTCGCGCGGCCGGTCGCCAATCACCGGCTTCGCGAGCATTTTGCTTTGCATAGGTTCAAACGGTGGAGACACGAGTCTGGGCCGCCTCGTGAAATGGCCTTGTGAAACTTCACAAGCGCCTTAGAGACAACGATCACCCGGGCCAGGGCATACCCTTGCCAACCGCTTTAGAGCGCCCCAGAAGGGCTGGCAACGACGCTTCTCAGATCGAATTCTCACCCGTCTGAAGATAGCAGGTTGTAAAAAGCTGCGGTATTGAGCCGCAATTCTTGCCCTGAAGTATTTTTTTTCGAGGCCGATGATTTAGGGCGCATTTCGTTCGCGACGCTTCATAACAGCCGCGGCTAAAACCCTCCGCCACCACCGCCGCCGAACCCGCCGCCTGCCATTCCACCCCCGCCGAATCCGGAGCCGCCTCCGATGCTGCGCGGAGCCGACGCCATCACCGATCCAGCCTGAAATGACATCGCGTTCAGATCGGCCAGCAAGAGGTAAGGCATGAACCCCGCGCCCCAATAGCCCTGAAACCAAGCGGGCGGCTGCATTGCAATGCCCGAAAATTGTTGTACCCAGCCCTTCTCCACGTGCAGCGCCATCGCGTACGGCAGATATTTCTCGAATAGCTCCGGTGTTTTTTCCAGGCGCTCGATGCGATCTTTTTCCACGCGCCCCAGGAATTGCTCGAAGCCGAGCACTTGTGCGTACGTACGCGCGCCCGTCAGCGTCCGCGCCGGCATGAACCATCCCACGCCGCATATAATCGCACCCGTCACCACTCCCGTGATAATCCACGTAAGCGACGCCACGCCCGTGGCGCCTTGCAGGAATCCCGATCCGATCGCCAGCAAGAAGCCGATCAGCACCCCTATTCCGAGGTACGACTGCCGCACCACGTCCGGCCGATGCAAGTAGTAGTTTTTCTCGACGAGCGAGTCGAAAACCTGATCCTTGATCGCCGGCAAATGCGTGTAGAAGCGGTTTTGCAGATCCGCGAGAGGCACGTCCGCCGACCCCGCACCGAAGATCGCCGCGAGCATTTCCTGCTCGTGCGGCCGCGCGCCAGTCCATTCTGCGGGCGGCTTTTTCAAATGAAAAATGTAATCGTGATGGTGCATCACGCGCATCATTCCGCCGTCCTGCTTCTGCTCGATGGTCATGTAGCCTTGCACCGCCAGATCGACTAAAGTCGCGGTGATGTCGCGCATTCCCGCTTCGTCGTCCACCAGCGTGCCGCATTCCGCGGGCGAAAGCTTATCCGGCGGATCGTATTGCACGGTAATCGAATCGCGCTCTGGATCACGTCCGCGCGTCCACCACAGCCACAACATCACCAAAAATACGATGATTGGTATCGCGAATGGCCAGTTGCTGCGCAGAAAGAGCCACGTCTTCTGCCATCCGCTCGGCTCGTGGACGAATCCCTTGTCCCATCCCACTACCGCCGTCAGACCTGCGCGATAACCCAGCGGCGCGATCGTTTGTATATCCGCCGCGTTGCCCTTCACACTCACCTGCGCCTGCTGCTCGCGCGAACCGTACACGCCCGTGTAGGCCGTAGCGCGCAGTCCCGTAGTGCCCGCCGGCAGTTCGATATGCGCCGAAGCCGCTTCGATGGGCGCGTCCCATTGATCGCCGGTGACGTTCCAATACAGCTCGTCGTGATCGCTGAAGAATCGCACCGCATCCAGCACTCGATATCGCAGCGCCACCGTCTTTGTGGAATCATCCGCGTTCGGAACGTAAATCTTAAATCGCAGGTATCGGCCCTGCCGGCTCGTCTCGTACCGCAAGGGCTGTCCGTTGTCGTCTGTCACGGAGAGGGTCTTCAGAAATAGCGTGTAATTCAAATCGGAAGGCGAGGTGTATTCGACCGGAATCGTGCGGTAGATGCCATGCCACGGTCCGCCGATGAACTGCACGTCGATCATTTCCGCTACTTCGATCGACGCATCCGGATCGATGGTCACTCGTTCATCGAAATGCTGGATTACCAACTGCCGCGCCGCGGCTGGCAGCGCGAAAGCGAAAAATAAAATAGTGAGAAGGAAGAGCCGTCGCGGCCGGGGCATCAAGCAGCCCGCCCTAAGCGGCGCCGCCGGTTGTACCGGTGGCGTCTCCCGGAGCTCCCCCCGTTGTTCCTCCGAAACTTACCTTCGGCACTTGGCGTTCGGCCGGCGCGCTGATCTCGAAAAATTCTCGCGTCTTGAAATTAAACATATTCGCCAGGATATTCGACGGAAACTGCGCGATCTTCGTATTGAAGTCGCGCACCACCGCGTTGTAGTAGCGCCGCGCATTCTGGATGCTGTCTTCTATTTGATTGAGCGTCTGCTGCAGTTGGTTGAAACTCTCCACCGCGCGCAACTGCGGATAAGCCTCGGCCAGCGCAAACACTTGCCGCAGCGCGGACGTCAGCATATTTTCCGCTCCCGCCTTTGCCGCCGGGCCTTGCGCCGTCATCGCTTGGTTCCGCGCCTGCACCACGCCTTCGAGGGTGGTCTTCTCATGCGCCGCGTAACCTTTCACCGTCTCGACCAGGTTCGGAATCAGATCGTACCGCCGCTTCAACTGCACGTCGATGTCCGACCACGCGTTGTCGCACTGCACGCGCAGGCTCACCAGCCCGTTGTATATGACGATCCCGGACACCACCACCAGAGCGACTACCACCAGCACGATCAACGCCAAAGATAAAGCTGACAAGACGCCTCCCAATCCGGCTCGGGGTCGAGCCGCGTCGCGCAGATTTGCCCTTAGCATACGGCCCGCGCCTACCGCTGTAAAGCCATCCTGAGCGATGGTTTCGAGAAAGTCGGCAAGTACACACGCCCGGCGCGTGTGCGGACATGACCCGATTGCGGCGAGATGCTCCAGGTGCTCAGATCGGATTGATATGAAGGCGCGGGCCTCTTCCAGCCAGCAGGATTCCGCGCGACGCAATTATTTCGCGCAGCAAACATTCCAAGGAGGTGCGTTATGCCCGCTGTGAACGGACTGAAAGTAGCAATTCTCGCCACCGATGGTTTCGAGCAAGTCGAACTGACCGAGCCGCGCAAAGCGCTCGACGAAGCCGGAGCCCAAACCAAGGTCGTTTCTCCGAAATCAAAAGGCCAAGAAATTCGCGGTTGGAAATCCAAGGACTGGGGCCAGAGCGTAAAAGTGGACGAGTCGCTCGATGAAGCCCGGCCTGACAATTACGATGCGCTGCTGCTTCCCGGCGGCGTGATGAACCCGGACAAGCTCCGCATGGAGCCTAAAGCCGTGGCCTTCGTGAAATCCTTTTTTGACGCCAATAAACCGGTAGCGGCAATTTGCCACGGACCCTGGACCATCGTTGAAGCCGGCGCCGCCAGAGGGCGAAAAATAGCCTCGTGGCCGTCCATTAAAACCGACCTCCGCAATGCCGGCGCTGAGTGGATCGACTCGGAAGCTGTCACTGACCGCAATCTTGTCTCCGCGCGCAAGCCGGACGATATTCCCGCGTTTAATCGCGCCATGCTTGAGCTTTTCAGCTCCGGCCGCCAGCAGCAGCACGCCGCCGGCCGTTGAAAGCCCTCGCGCAAAAAAAATAAGTGGCGGATATTGCCCGCGCTTGCGGACGGCACTCTCTGCTTCCCAATGTTAGAATCTCTTTTGTGCCCAACACTCCAGACGCTCAGCCGCTGATCTTCGTCCACGACCTCTGCAAGCATTTCCGCACCTTCCGCCGCCGCGAAGGGCTATGGGGCTCGATTCAGAATTTGTTCGTCCGCCGGTATCAGACCGTCGCCGCCGTCGATCGCGTCGGCTTTTCCATCGAACGCGGCGAATCCGTCGGCTATATCGGCCCCAACGGCGCCGGAAAATCCACCACTATCAAAATGCTCACCGGCATCCTGGTTCCCACCAGCGGCGATATTCGCATCAACGGCTTCGTCCCCTACCGCCAGCGCCGCGAATACGTGAAAACCATCGGCGTCGTCTTCGGACAGCGCACTCAACTCTGGTGGGATATCGCCGTGATCGAATCCTTCAAGCTCCTGCGCCGCATTTACGACGTCTCGCAGCGCGACTTCGACGCGCGCATGGAGCAGTTCAACGAAGTCCTCAACATCAGCGATTATCTCTACACTCCGGTTCGCAAGCTTTCCCTCGGCGAGCGCATGCGCTGCGATCTGGCCGCCGCCCTGCTCCACAATCCTCCGCTGCTTTTTCTCGACGAGCCCACCATCGGCCTTGACGTGGTCGCTAAAGATCGCATCCGCCGGTTCCTGCACTCCGTCAATCGCGATTTCCGCACCACCATTCTGCTCACCACTCACGATCTCGACGATATCGAGGAGCTTTGCCGCCGCATCATGATCATCGATCACGGCCGCGTCCTCTACGACGGCCCGCTCGACCGCCTGAAGGAACAATTGCTGCGCACCAAGCTGGTGAAATTTATCCTGAAGGATGTCGCTCATGCCGCGCTGATCGCCGGCTTCGATCGCGACGGCCTGGAACTCGAACGGGTGGACGACTTGACGTTTCGCATTCGCTTCGACCGCCACCGCGTCGCAACTTCCGACCTCATCCGCCAAATTCTTTCGGCGGTCGACGTCCGCGATCTGCTCATCGAAGACGAACCGATCGAGGAAATCATCAAGCGCATCTACGCCGGCGAAGCCTCCGTCGAACTCTCAGCGAGGTAGGCCCGACGATCTGTAATCTTTGTGTGGCGCCGCGCGGGCTCGCCGCCGCGGCTCGAAGAGAGCTCGAGTACTGGGGCTACGCAGACTTGCGGAGGTAGTTTTACGGAATAGACAGCTTTCGTCGTTTCTGTTAGCGTCGGTCGGGGCGTTTTATGCCTCCGACGAGAATGAATTTAGACGAGTTCAACTCGAATCTTCGGCTCGCGCGCGAGGCATCGCCGCGGGGCGCAAAACGTATTGTCGATTCGGCCCTTCATTGCGTCGCCTCCCAAACTTTCGGCCGCCAAATGCCTTCGCAAGGGCGGAACAGTCGATCGACCTTTGACACCTGTAAGCTACTGAAAACAAAAAGCCGGCCATGTGCAAGGGCGGAACGTCCCGGTGCATGCGCCAAGCAAGATTTTCGGCGCCGTGGCGTCACACCGAAACGGGCTTCCACGCCCCTTTTTCCCGCTCTTACTCCGGAGCTTCTGTCGTGGGCGCGCTGATCGACGCTCTCGCGCCTTATGCCGAATTCAGTCGCGTCGGCTTCGTCAACATCCTTGCCTTCCGGCTGCGCTACTTCACCGGCATCCTCACCTATTCGCTCAACGTCACCATTTACTACTTCATTTGGACCGCCGTCTACCACAACGGCCAATCCATCGCCGGGTACAACATGGCGCAGATGATCACCTACGTCAGCGTGGGCTGGATCATCCGCTCGTTCTACTCCAACACCATCGACCAGGAAATGGCTTACGAAGTGATCGACGGCAAAATCGCCATGGACCTGATCAAGCCGGTTTCCGTCCAGTGGATGTGGATTTCGCGCGCCATGGGCGAATCCGCCTTTCGCCTCGGCCTTCTGACGCTCCCGGTGGCGCTGGTAATTACCTTCATTTTCCCGATGCAAGCGCCTGCCTCGGGCTGGGACTTCGGTATGTTTCTAATCTCCACGCTCGGCAGCTTTTTTCTGATGGCAGCGATTGGTTTTCTGATCGGCACCTGCGCCATTCCGCTGAAGTCGATTCTCGCGCTCGTCCGCGCCAAGCAGTGGCTGATCGAGCTGCTCTCGGGATTGCTTCTCCCGATATCATTTTTTCCGAAACCCGTCGCCGTTGCCATGGCCTGGCTGCCGTTCGAACATATCGCGTACACACCGCTGCAAATTTATCTGGGCAAGCTGAGCCACGCCGAGGTGCTGCGGGCGCTCGCCACCGAATGGTTTTGGGTCATCGCGCTGCTCGTTTTGGCGCACATCTGGTGGAATCATTCTCTCCGGCGACTCAGCATCCAAGGAGGATGAGAATGGATTTGCAATTTGCGGCTCCGCCGGCTGACTTGAACGTTTTGATGAAATTAGAAATCGGCTGCCATCCCGACCCCGCCGTGCGGTTCGCCGTGTGGAGAGAACGAGGCGAACGATCTGCTTTTGACGCGTTGAAACAAGGAGTCGCTGAATAGCAAATGTCCGCATCCGCTCCCATCCCGCCAGCGAGCCAGGTCTCGCGACCAAGGGCTTTTGCCCGCGATTTCACGCGCTACTTCGGCCTGCTCTACGACTATTTCATCCAGTACGCCAAAGTGCAGATGGGCTACCGCGGCGACTTCATCGTCAGCCTCGTCACCGCCTTCGCCGCCACGGTGTTCGGCTTGCTCTTTGTAATCATCCTCTTTCAGCGAGCGCCGAAGCTCGCCGGCTGAAGCTTCGCCGAGGAGCTTTTCCTCTACGGTTTTTCGCTGATTCCTTACGGCGTCTTCAATATCGTCGCCTCGAATCTCTACAATTTCGGCAACGACTACATCATCGAAGGGAAATTCGACCGCATACTGCTCCGCCCCATTTCATCCCTGTTTCAAATCCTTTTCGAAACGTTCCGCATCGAAGCCGTCCAGGGAATCGCCACCGGCATTTTCTGCATGTGGTGGGCATCGCACCGGCTGCATATTGTTTGGCCGCTTGGAAAAATCGCCATGCTGTTCTTCTTCGAAATCTGCGCGAGCGTGATCTACCTCGCCGTCTTCTTGATGCTTACCTGCGTTTCCTTCTGGTTCGAGGACCGCGTCGGAATCCATCCGCCGGTGTGGAACGTGATCAACTTCGGCCGTTACCCGCTCTCGATTTATAACGGCGCGGTACAATTCGTCCTCTGCTGGATCATTCCCTTCGGACTCGCATCTTTTTATCCCAGCGTGCGCATGCTCGGACGCGCCGTCGCTCCTGAATACGCGCCGTTCATTCCCGTAGTCGCCGCCGGATTCTTGGCTCTATCGATTTGCTTGTGGAACTTCGGCACGCGGCATTATTCTTCCACGGGTTCGTAAACATGAACGTCGGAGACTCTCGATGATTCGCGAAAGCCGAAACTCCGGCCGGAATTCCGGAGAAGCGGCGATTCTTCTTCTCGCCGCCGTGCTGGTTCTTGCGCTGGCTGCGCTGTTGCCTGCGGCGTCCGCGCGACAACAAAGCCGTGCCGCTGCCCAGCCCGATCTGAGATCTTACGTCGGCACATGGAAAGCATCTTTTCAGGGAAAAGTTTTCGCAATTCTAGTGCTGCGCGAAAACCGTGGCTCGCTCCAGGGCACGCTCAACAATTTCGAAATCGCCGTCGATAAGCAAGGCAATCTCGCGGACGGCACGCATATCGACATAGGCGTGTCGATATTGATAAGCCCGCGCTTCAAGAATGGAGCGCTGATTTTCACCGTGGCGCAGAAGGACGCGTACGCGCAAACCACCGATTGGTCCTTCGTCGTGAAAAGCAAGAGTGAAGGCGAACTCACCGAAATTCTCGATAATCAAATCGAACTGCCCGTAAGCATGGTAATCAAGCCCATACCCATGCATCGCGAGCGTTCAAAGCCCTGATGTTCGGCCAAAGCGTGAACCCGACGGGCCACTTGTGGCTCACTGTGCTCGTCGCTTTGCTTCCGCTGGCCGCCCTCATCGTCATGCTCGCCGTCCTGCGCATCACCGCGTGGCTTTCCACCATCATTGCCGGCATTTTCACGGTGGCGCTGGGCACGTTCGTGTGGCATGCGCCCTTCTCCGCCGCCATCAAATCGTATTTCTTCGGCGGCCTTACGGGAATCTGGGCCATCGACTGGATCACCTTCTGGGGCCTGATCATTTTCAATACGCTGGTTCTGACCGGCGATTTCGAACGCTTCAAAACCTGGATGGTGCGCCACGCCACCGCGGACATTCGGATCCAGACAATCATGCTGGCCTGGGCTTTCGGCGCGCTCCTCGAAGGCCTGGTAGGTTTCGGCTACCCGTGGGCCGTGGTCGTCCCGATTCTCGTCGGTTTGGGCATCGCCGATCTCGAAGCGATTCGTGTTGCGGCGCTCGCCAACAACGCGCCGGTTTCCTATGGGGCACTCGGCGCGCCGATAATCGGCCTTGCCGCCGTTACTGGCTTGCCGCTGATGGCGCTTTCGGCCTCTATCGGGCACATCGTGGCAGTGCTCGCGCTCCTTCCTCCCTGGGTGTTGATCTACCTCGTGAGCGGCTGGGACGGCGTCGTCGAAGCCTGGCCGCTTGCCATTGTCGGCTCCCTTTCGTATATCGCGGGACAATGGCCAGTGGCGCGCTACTTCGGACCGTTTTTGCCAGACGTCACCGGAGCGCTGGTTTCTTTCTGGGTGCTCTTCCTTTTCGTGAAGTTCTGGCGACCGAAAACCATTCGCGGTTTTGGCGGCGTCCCGATCGCGCCATCGGCCGAGCCGCACGAAGCGGCCCCACGCAGCTCCGCGGCGGGTGCGGCGCTCGCCGTCTGGACGCCGTTTATCGTGCTGATCGCCGTTGTGGTGGCGTGGACCGGTCCGTGGTCGCATCTGCCCGCGATCACCCTCTTCAAGTGGAGCGTCTCTGCGCAATCATCCATCACGCACAAAGCCGCTGCTTCGGTTTTCAATTTCACGCCGCTTACAGGCGGTACATCGATTCTCGCTTCGTGGCTGGTGATTCTTGCCATCCTTCGCCCCGGCGCGCGCACGTTGAAGCAGGTTTTCGCGAAAACGTTTCATCAGATGTGGGGCGCTCTTCTGGTCGCGCTGTTTATCTTTGCGCTGGCTTACGTTTTTGTGTTCACCGGCATGGCCAACTCGCTGGCCTACGGCTTCTCAAAGATAGGCGTCTTCTTTATCGTCCTCGCGCCGATTCTCGGTTGGATCGGCGTGGCGCTTTCCGGCAGCAACACATCGACCAATGCGATGTTCGGCCCGGTTCAGGCTGTCACCGGCAGGCTGCTGAATTTCCCGGTGCTTCTGCTGCCTTCCCTGAATTCCGTCGGCGCGGAAGTGGGCAAACCGATCGCGCCCCAAACGGCGAGCGTGGGCGTCTCCACCAGCCGCTTTGTGCGCAGCGAAGGACAAGTGATTCGGCACAACATGGGGTGGACGCTTTTCATGCTCGCGTATCTGATCTTGATCGCTCTCCTTTTCTATTACGTCTTTCCAAGCGCGATGGCCTGGTAAGTGAAATTCCGTGAGCGCAGCGTAACTAACTTCGCGCTATGTGCATTTGAAGTTTGAGATTAAAGTGTCGCCGCGCGAGAACCGCTGGCGCGAAGAAAAACAGCGCGCGAGTTTTTTCGCGCCGTCATAAGCATTCACAGGAGATTGAAACGTGCCGAACGCACATGACATCGTGGTGATCGGCGCCGGCCACAACGGACTCGTAGCCGCCGCCTATCTCGCATCCGCCGGCAAAAGCGTTCTGGTGCTCGAACGCAATCCATGGTTCGGCGGCGGCGTGGTCACCGCGGAGCTTACCGGCCCCGGTTATCTCCACGACCGCTTCAGCACCGGCCACATTTTTATTCAGGGCAATCCGCTGATTAAGAATGATGAGCTGAAGCTGCTCTCGCGCTACGGCCTGAAATACGTCTATCCGGAAATTCCATTCATGACCGTTTTCGAGGACGGCTCGTCCATCGGCTTGTATCGCGATCGCCACAAGAACTACCAGGAAATTTCCCGCTTTTCGAAAAAAGATGCGGAGACGTATCTCCGGTTTGCCGAGACCGCGATGAAATATTTGCCGATGATTTCATCTTCGTTCTACACGCCGCCACTTCCGATGGGCGCGATGCTGGCGATGCTGGACCAGAGCGTCGAGGGCCGCGAGCTTTTCGCGTATATGCAGAAAAGCCCCTACGACATCATTCTCGAGAATTTCGAAAACGAGCAGGTGCGCCTGTTCCTGGTGCGCATGGTTTCCGAAAATCTCACCGGCCCGGAGGAAAAAGGCACCGGCCTCGGCATATTCGTTTTTCTGGGATTCATGGAGCAGTACGGCATCGGCGTGGCCGTGGGCGGTAGTGGCGCGCTCACCGCCTCGTTGATTCGCTGCATCGAGGATCACGGCGGCGAAGTTCGCAACAATGCCTCCGTCGCGGAAGTGATCGTGAAAAATGGACGCGCTGCCGGAGTGCGCACCTCCGATGGCTCGGAACACATCGCGAAAGATGCCGTCATAGGCTCGATTCATCCTCATTTTCTCGGAAAATACGTCGCCGGCGTCGAGCCGCGCGTCACGCGCGATGCGGCGCGCGTGGAGCTTTCCGCAAACTCTTGTTTCACGGTTCATGGCGCGCTCAACGAGCCGCTTCGCTTCAAGGCCGGGCCGCACGTTAGCAAGGCCTACTTCGCCGACCTGGTACCGACGAACATGACCGTGCTGCGGCAGTATTTCGACGCGTTGCGCTACGGCCGCATTCCAGAGAGCGCTCTGGTGGGCGTTGCGTGCCCATCGAATCACGATCCCACGCGGTGTCCTCCAGGCAAATCCACCTTTCACATTTGGGATTACGTGCCCTACTCCCATCCCGATGGCGGGCCGGCGCACTGGGATAAAGTGAAAGACGCGTTCGCGCAAACGATGATCGAGCGGACTGCAAAATTTTGCGAAAATTTGACGCCGCAAAATATTATCGCCTACGTTTGCGATAGCCCTCTCGATCTCGAGCGATGCTCCGAGAGCTTCCAGCGAGGCGATCTGCACGGCGCCGCGCCGTATCTTTATCAATCCGGCGCGCATCGCCCCACGCCCGATCTGGGACAGAACATCGTGCCCGGCATCGAGCGCCTGTATCTCGTGGGCCCGTTCCAACATCCGGGCGGGGGTGTGTTCGGCGCAGGACGCGCTACGGCGATGAAATTGTGCGAGGACTTGAAAATTACTTTCGACAAGATTGGCCGATAGCGATGATGAAAATCTACGGACAGGACAACAGCGAACTGATGCAGGTCAGCTCGCTGGAAGCGGAAGACGGCAAGCTGCTAATTCGTGGCAAAGTTTTCGGCACAATGCCGATGACCGCGAAGCTAACTCCACAGGAAGCGCGCAACGCGCTGAAGCTCCTGAATCCTCGCCTAGTCTTCTTCCTGCTCACATTTCTATTTCGAAAGTAATCCGCGAGCCAGACCGCTTCGGTCATCGTAGCAGCTCACGAAATTGTTCAAGAGAGAGTTTCAAATCGTCCACTATGGCCCGCGGGGTTTTGCGCTTCAAATCACCGGCATGCATCGGAATTACGACTCTCGCCTGATCTTCCACACGAACATATATCGCGTGGCTGCCACGCTGCCTTCGAAATTTGAAACCAAGCCGCTCCGCTATGCGGGCCAGTTCCTTGGTCGAAACCGCGGGGAATTTCGGTGTCACGCAGGAATCTCAATCGGCTTGATGAGAATGTCCTCGATTGGAATTGGCAGACCGTCTTCGACCAGCGATTCAATGTAAAGCTCGATGGCATCACGGATGTTTGTGACGCCTTCTTCAATCGTTTCGCTCTGCGTGTGGCATCCCGGCAAAGCTGGGCAGAAGACGTGATAACCGCCTTCTTCTTCGCGGTCGAAAATTACCGTAAACCGATGCGCCATCACTCACCTCAAGAGTCACACGAACCACGGCAGGCGGCGCTTCTATCGCATGCGGCGTTCCGCATCACATGAGTTGAACCGCGCCACTGCCGGTCGCGCGAAAATACCCCAGCGCAATTTTCGTGCGCAGTGTGAACTTAGTCGGGCTTAACGCCGAGATGGCTCACGTAGTAGGTGTCCATGTATTCGCGGAAATTGTAAACTTTGCCGTCCTTGAGTTCGAGCACGTAAGCATAGCGATTGGAGTACGAGCGCCCGTCCTTGAATTTTCCAAGCCCGCGCCCTTCTACTGCCACGAGCGGCCCCTGGCAGATCATGCTGTCGATGTGCACTTTCGGATCGCCCTCGACGAACATGCCGCGGACCGGCGCCAGAAAATTGTCGATGATGTTATCTCGTCCCTTTTTCTCGCCTTCGCCGGGAATGCCCGTGCCCATCACTTTCCAAGTGGCGCGCTCGTGAAACAGCGGCCGCAGTTTTTCCAGATTGCCCGAGCTCAGCGTCTTGAAAAAGTTCTTCACGATTTTCTCGTTTTTCTTTTCCACCGCTCCCATCGCCGCCTCCTCGCCTTTTCACCGTGGCTTTGCCTGTAGCCCTTCTGACGAATGCCGCGCATTATACGTCCTTTGCGTTCGGACGGGGCATGCTGCCGGCTTTGAGCCGTGCAGAGGCAAAGGTGGTACATTCTTAGCGTGGAATTCGTACTGGAACGCAACTTGCGACTCAGGATGAGGTGTGCCATGTCTGTAACGTTGAATACCTCACTTTCACTTCTTGCGATGAGTTTCCTGCTCGCCGCGCCGCTCGGCGCCCGCACATCGACAGCGAGGTCGAGCCGCATACCGGTTGTCGTCGAGTTGTTCACCTCCGAAGGCTGCTCCGACTGCCCACCCGCCGACGCCTTGCTCAAAAATTTGGAAATGCAGCAACCGATCGCGGGAGTGGAAGTGATTCCCGTCGAAGAGCACGTGGATTACTGGAACCACGACGGTTGGATCGATCCCTTTTCTTCGGCGGACTGGACCATCCGACAGCAGGAGTACGAGACCAAGCTGAAGGGCGGCACGGAATACACTCCTCAAATGATCGTTGATGGCGAGACGCAATTCGTGGGCAGTTACCCGGCCGCCGCTGTGGCGGCTATCACGACCGCCGCGCGCGAACCGCAGACTGAGGTGACCGTCACCGCCGGGCAGGCGGATGGCAAAGATGCGCAGAGATTCGCCGTGTCAGTGGGAAAGCTGGAAGGAAGCGCGCCTGGAAACACGGCGGAAGTTTGGCTCGCCGTAACCGAGGATGGCCTGCACTCCGACGTGAAAGCGGGAGAAAACGCCGGCCACGCCCTCTATCACGCCGCGGTGCTGCGCTCTCTGAACAAAATCGGTTCCGTGAATGTGGACGCCGCGCCGGTGGCTTTCACCGCCGATCCGCGCGTGAAATTCAACTCCCACTGGAATCGCGCCAACCTGCGCGTCGTCGTCTTCGTGCAAGATAAGCACAGCAAGAAAATCCTCGGCGCCGCCGAGACACGGGTTTTGCCGGCCTCGTAATTCCGCAATTGCGGGAAATTCAATTCGCGGATTCGGCGCTTGCTTTGAGGCCCGTCACTGCGCGCGCGACCTCTTCATCTCCGCGCGGCCGCGTCAGCAGCTTGCGCAGCAGGATCAGCAGCGCGATGGCGGAGATCATGGCGGCTATGCTGTCCGTCAGCAACAGGCCCGTGACGCCAAAATATTTCGAAGCGTGCCCATCCGCCCAGGTCATATACACGATGGCAAGATTCGTTGATGCGGAGAACAAGCCCAGCTGCGTGCTGGCCACCGCGCTGTTCTGTCCCACCAACTGATACCCGAAGGCGTTGAACGCGGCGTACGCCACTCCGGCGAGGCCGTTGTAAACCAACGCGCCCAAGATAAAGTCCAGCGGAGTGTGTGGAGCGAGCGCCATGGCCAGCGCGACAAAGCTAGTAACCAGGCCCGCGGCAAGATACAAACGGCCGCGCGAAACGCGGTTCGCGGCATAACCCCCAAGCAGTGCGCCTATCGAGGCGGTAATCGCGCATCCCGCACCGGTAACCCAAATTACGGTTGTAGTGGAGGTGTGGAAATCGTCTCCCATGCCAGCAAAGAGATTGATGGCCGCTTCGGCGCTGGCCGGGACCAGAAACACGGCAAAGCCCGTAAGGCATTCCTTCGTTTTGCACGCGCGCCAGGTGGCTTTCATCGCGTCGGTAAATATTTGGCGGAAGCGAAAAGCGGAGCGTACGGCATCCGGAAAGAGAAGCGTGGGCGCAGCGCCCAACACGATCGCCACACCGAGACCGAGTCCGATCCAACGTGGCGCGACATGCGGAGCGAGAGACATCACCGCGAGCGATCCCAGCGCGCCGCCGCCCAGATTGGCGACGTTGGTCCAGCCGCTCACCGATCCGCGCAGCGAATCGGGCGTAAATTGGGCCGTCCAACCGCTGACCGCGCCGGAAAAGAGCACTATGGAAAGCTCCGCCACGAGCAGGAAAGCCGTCGCAACGCCCAGATGCGCGACGGAAAGAAAAACCAGACCCAATGCAAGGCAAACTGCCGAGACTGCCGTTGTCAGCCAAGTGTAGGCGCGGCGCGAGAGCCCTGTGTCCATGAGCGGCTGAAGGAGGAATCCCCAGAAGGTCGGCGTCATAACGGTAGCGCTCACTTCCGATGCCTTGTAGAGCGGGACGCCGAGGTGGACCAGCACAAAAGGCAAAGCGGTGACGGTGAATCCCACTACCAGGCCAAAAGGGAAAATGGCCAAGCCGACGATCCAAGGCGGTGGAACGCCCGTTCGCGACGGCCCCGGCCCGGGTGTGTCGGTCAAAAATTCCTCCAAAGCGTCAGCCGCGAAACCAAGAAGCACGAGCTGCCCTCGTGCCGCGCCATACTAGTTCCATAGCGCCGGTAACCACAAACGTTTTCCGCACGTCGGACTAAGGAGCACGGGGTTTCTAGAGACGGGGAACCCACGGTTGAGAAGAATTGTTTTAAGGTGGTCTTTGTAGGCGCCGTTGCTATATTGTCCTAGGCCTGAGGTACGCGAGTTGAAACCGGGAGAGGTGAAAATATGAATCGACGAAAACTATTGTCCATGATCGGATTGTCTCCCGCGCTGCTGCTGGAAGCGCGTGCGACGGAAGCGAAGACCAGAAAGCGAGCTCGCGGAGAATCCGATAGCGATTCAAAAATCACGGCGGTCAGTCCCAAGGGCACTCCGCCGCCCGTTCATCTCTACTCGATGGCTCCCCGCGTCAGCTCCCTCGACGGGAAAACCATCTATTTGGTCGACGCCACGCATTTTGATGGCAGCGAGACGCTCCTGCTGAAAATTCAGGCTTGGTTTCAGCAGAACATGCCCGGCGTGAAGACCGTCTTCCGCAAGAAAGCCGGCGTGTACGCGGCGGACGACCCGAAGCTCTGGGCGGAAATCAAAGCCAGCGCCTATGCGACCGTCATGGCCATTGGGCATTGAGGAGGCTGCGCCCCAGCGACCGTGAGTCACTGCGTAACGATGGAAAAGATGGGCGTCCCGGCAATTCCGATGTGCACCATGGCCTACACGGAACTTTCGAAACTCACCGCGGCACGCGACGGAATGCCGCACTTGCGCGAAGTGTTCACTCCACATCCGGTGGGCGGCAAGACTGCAGCTGAACTCGCGGCCTATATTGTGAATCCCGATCCGGTATCCGGTGTTCAGATCATGAAGGAGATCGTCGGCGATCTGACCAGGCCCCTTTCGGCGGACGAAATGAAATCAGGCGTGGAAGCGATCGCCGCAGGACCGGCGACGTACACTGACACCCCGGACAACCTGCAAGAAGCCTTCATGACCAACGGAATGACGGATTACATGCCGATCATCATTCCCACGGAAGAAAAAGTGGAAGCGATGCTCAAGGGAACCAGCCACAGCCCGGATGAGGTTCTCAGGACGCCGCTGCAGGGCGCAGGCTATACGTCCGCTCGCTGGGGATACACGATCCGGCAAGTCGCCGTGAACGCCGTGATGGCGGGATGCAAACCCGAATACTTCCCCGTGGTGCTGGCGATGGCGTCGGTGGGCTTGCTCGGGCTGTTCGGTTCCACCACGTCGAGCAGCAGCGCGATCGTAATCAATGGCCCGATCCGCGACAAGCTGAACATGAATTATGGGTTGGGCGCACTGAGCCCGTTTGCACACTCCAACGCCACGATTGGGCGATCGTGGACGCTGATGGGCAAGAACCTCAGCAATGCAGGTCTCCCGGGAGATACCTACCAAGGCTCGCAAGGCAACCAGCTGGATTACAACAACTGCGTGATTGCGGAAGATGAGAAGAACAGTCCGTGGGAGCCGCTCCACGTTCAGTTCGGACATAAAGCCGAGGAAAGCGTGGTGAGCTTGTATATGGGACCGGATGTCCGCCAAGGCCACGGCGCCAAAGGTGCTTCAGCGGAACCCGCCATGTTCGACCAGCAGATCAGCTTCATGTGCCAATCGATGGTAGGAGGGTCGGGCGCGCTGGCGATCTTGGATCCTTTAGTGGCGCAGCGTCTGGTGAGGCAGGGGTACGACAATAAACAAAAGCTCACCGACTACGTTTACAAAAATACCACGCGCACCGTGAAAGACTTCAAGGAGTCGTTTTTGGCGCCGTTTCACCTGTATCCGATGGCGCTCCAGGGAAGAGAGCCGTACGCCACGTGGTACAAGATGCCGGACGATGCGCAAATTCCGTTCTTCGTTTCAGAGCGGCAAATTAACTTCGTGGTTTGCGGCGGGCAGGCCAACGCCTTTTTCCAAATCGCGAACATGCAGCGCAGCAGGAGCGAATCGATCGATAAGTGGGCATGACGATCTCGATGCTTTCTGCCGACTGGAGGCGGGAGGCAGGGTCTGTCTGGGTGTTATTTCTGCGTCCTCGATAAGTCAGCCGGTAAGCCTGTAAGCCTTATTCTGTGCGCTGCGCGGCGCGGCGATCATTCCTCTAGCCTCTAGGTCCCGGATCGCTCCGGGACTCCAGCAGCCTACCCGAGGGTCGCAGCCACCGCTCTTGCGAACGGCGTCATACGGGCCGGGCCAGCCCTCCCCTCCTATTTGGCCTTGCTCCACGCGGGAATTTTCGTTTTGTCGCGGGGAGCTACGGCTAAACGCCGGAAGTCGCGGCGGCGATGCTGGCGGCATTGAGAGTGAGCGGGTTCTGCAGAACGAGATTGAACTGCCAGCCCGCGTCGAAGAGCACGGCGTTGCTCGCACCCCCGTGGTGATGCGCGGCGAGGATCACCCCAATGATTATGGCGACTGCGGTCCCGATGGCGATGGCGATGCCAATCGCAGGGCCGTCGCCCAAGCCGTTGTGTGGCATGGGCGGGAGGAGCGGAGGAGGCGGCAGCTGTTGCGCGGCGAGAACGAGGTGCGGCGCGCCATTGCCACCATGATTGCCCGCAGTGAAGGATGCGGGGATGAACGAGGCGGAATCGGGGCTCGCAGCGCGGGCGCTCTGGTTGGTAGCGTCGACGTCAACGGTGTAGCCATTGGCGAAAATGACGCGCGTAAAGTGTATCCGCAAGGTAGTTCCGCTGGATTGGCTTTTAGTAACCTTATCGATGACGCCCTCGAAGTACGTGCCGACCGGGATGGCGACCTGCGAGCCGACCGTAATAGGAAATGAGGTGGACACGCGAACCATTTTTCCCGGCTTTGCGGATTTCGAGGAGATGGGACTCGAAAGCACGACGGGAATTTGAGTGCCCGCGGGAACGATGAGGGTGGTTAGGGGCGACGCGGGCGCTGGCACCTGCGATTGCGTTTGCGGCAGCATCGATTGCGAATCCTGCGCGGGAACTTGCGCAGGGCAGGTGAAAACAATGAGAAGCAGGGCGAGTACGACGGAAAGAGTACGCATCAGGACGACTCCCGTTGAGATGGCAGATCGAAATAGAGCGCGAACGACTGTCCCGCGAAACGAAGCGACTGCAAAGACCGCGAACCATCGGGATTGGTGACCATTCCGGCGGCGGGAGCGGGCGATTTACGATCGAGCAAGACGACGCGGGCTTGTATCGACGCGACAACCTTATTGTTGTGAAGAATTTGGACGAGGGCGAGCGGGCCCGAGCCTTTCCACGCGGCTTCGTACGAGCCGGACGCGAGTTGCTGGCCCGCGAGTTGCGCTGGAGCGCCGAGAGCGAAGGATTGCTTCCGAGCTTTCGTGCTGCCTGCGACGACGGGCGGGCCGGGGCACGGAATATCGGGAGTCGCCGGGCTGCCAGGCATCACCGTGTCCGGGGTGCCGGGAATTACCGTGTCCGGTGTGCCGGGAATGACCGTGTCCGGGGTGCCGGGAATGACCGTGTCCGGAGTGCCGGGGATGACCGTGTCCGGAGTGCCGGGAATGACCGTGTCCGGAGTGCCGGGCGAGCCGGGGGTCGGGCGGCAGACGGAAGCGGTCCTAAATTGCCTGGGATCGAGGGGCTTTGCAGCGCGCGCTGCGGAGGCCACGCTCGCGGAGATGAGTTGCACGGGTTCCTGAAGAACCATTTCGAACTGCGTGCCATTGTCGAGGAGTACGTCGTTGCCCCTCGTGACGTCGACGTAGACGAGTGCGACGGCGGGAATCACGTCGTTCGCGCTGGCGGGCGAAGCCACGGCGGAGGTGGGCTGCGAGGCGCCGGCGACACTTTGCATGGACGAAAATTCGAATGTGTACCCGTTGGCAAAGATGAGCTGCGTGAAATGAATTTCAAATTGCGCGTGCGGCGAGAAGACGCCGGGGCGCGTGATGGAATCGATCTCCCCCCGGACGTAGGTGCCGGCGGGGATCGCCAAGCGGCCGCCGACGACGACAGGAAAAGCGGTTTCCGCGTAGACGGCTTCGCCGACGGCGGCGGATTTCGCGAGCACAGGCCGCACGAGCGCGAGCGGAACCATCGTGCCAGCGGGGCCGAGGAGAACGTCTGATTGGGCGGAATTACCGCTGGCGACTGCCGCGTCCCGAGGAGCGGCCTGCATGGGCCCGCGCTGAGCGGCGGTTGAAAAAGCGAAGAGCAGTACCGCGAAGATTAGCCGGCGCATGACCACCACCTCCTGCCACCAGTTTCTCCACTCACATATCAGACGTAAAGCAACGCAGGAGGTTTCACGGCTTATAACGGTGCATATCAATGAATTAACGGCGGAGATCAGCGCACTGCGGCATCGCAACAGGCGCCGCGCCAGGCGGACACGATATGGCGCAGGTAATAGATAGTAGCGGGTGAGCCTGTAAGCCGGATTCTGTGCGCTGCGCGGGGCGCGTTCGATTTGCATCGAGATACGCACAACGCGGCGCGGCGATCATTCCTCTAGGTCCCGGATCGCTCCGGGACTCCAGCAGCCTACCCGAGGGTCGCAGCGACCGCTCTCGTGAACGGCAGCATTCGGGCCGGGCCGGCCCTCCCCTCCTATTTGGCCTTGCTCCACGCGGGGTTTTCCGTGCCCCCGGCATTGCTGACGGGGCGGTGGGCTCTTACCCCACCTTTTCACCCTTACCAAATGCGCTCGACCGAAACTGGCAAGCTCCGCGGTTTCCCGCAAGCCTGCCGCCGAAGTACAAGCCGCACCGGCGGTCTATTTTCTGTGGCACTGTCCGTAGCTGAGTTCCCTGCGGCGAGCTTTCGCCCGCAAAACCTCAAGGACCAGCC
>JBOGMW010000221.1:0-83154 GCA_050746805.1 Candidatus Acidiferrales bacterium
TCGCGATCCGGCGCCTCCTTTCTCAATCCGTTCTTGGTTTTGCATTCACACCACGAACGGCAGCGATCGCTTTCTGCGGGAAGCGCCTAGCCAGCCACGCACGCACCTCTTCTGGATGGTAGTTAAACGGCCCGAGCCCGCCGCGGTAGACGACTTTCCCTGACTCATCAATGACGTAAATGCGCTCCGGCCAGCCGCCGTAAATTCGATCCGCGAAGTTACTCATCGGATCAATGACCGTCGGAATCGGATAATGAAAGCGCTTCACAAAATCGTTGGCAATGGCCACGCGTTGCGCAAGCGTAGTCGGCTGCGGATAGCAAATGTCCTCGGTAACGTTCGGTTTCATCTGCCATTCGTCCTGTGGATGCGCCTCACGAATGTAGATGGTCAGGAAGTCAGCGCGATCTTTATAGTCGTTGTAAATCTTTACGAGATTTCCAATCTCGCGGCGGAACGGCGGTCAAGTGTAACTGCCAAAAACCAGGACCAGCGGGCGCTTGCCGATGAAATCGTGGAGATAAAGCGGCGTGGAGCCGTCGAGCGCGAACAGGCGCGCATCAGGGGCGCGGTCACCAGGTTTTACGCTGCCTTCGCGCCAGTGCGGCAGGGCGTAGCGCAGGAAACCGTATACATCGCGCGGGCCGCCCATGAAATGCGCCAGCAGCAAATAAGCCGCCACCAGCAAAACGGCCAGTGAGGCGAAAATCCACTTCACTGTTGACCTCTTCCAGAGTGGCACTGTTTCTAGCATGGAAGTGAAATCCCTTCGCACACTAAACCGGCAAACCTCGGATGTCAATCGCCGCTTTCCTATTGCACAGTTATATACAATGTTGAAGTTACTATTTATATAATAACGATCAGCAGATCTGAGGGAGGATGGAGGGCGCGGTCTGGCCCATTACTGACCGAAGCACAGTGGACAAGGATTGCCCGTTACGCCGGAAGCCGCCCACGCAGCGCCGGGGCGGTCGTCCGCGGATCGAGAACCGTCGTGTGCTGGCAGGGATATTGTGGATTCTCCGGAGCGGGGCTCGCTGGCGGCCCGTTGCCCAGTCTCGCCAATGCGGTAGATCCGTCCGGCCTGGAAGGGGACGGCGCGTCGTTTAATACCGAAAGTACCGATTCCACCAATTCCCCCAGTTGTTATGCCGAAAACTCGTTTCCCTTTCCATCAGTTTCCATGGCGGTCGCAGTCTTCCCCCATATAATAACGCGGACTTCTTGATCATAAAGGGAGGCGGCTTGGGCAAGGGCCTGCGCGTACACGCCACATATCCAAGGGATCGGAGCATATGAAGGTTGCACGGAATGCAGTCCTTCTATTTGCGCTCGCGTGTCTTCCGGCGGCGGCGCAGCAGATCACAGGAACGATTCGCGGTAGCGTCACTGATCCCAGCGGAGCGGGGGTGCCGGGCGCAAGCGTGACCGCTACGCAAATCGAGACGGGATTCACGCGCTCCGTAGAGACAGGGCGCAATGGCTCTTACGTTCTGTTTGCACTTCCCGTGGGCCATTATCGCCTCGAAGTCACCGTCAACAATTTCGGAAAATACGTGCAGAACGGCATTTCGCTCGACGTGAACGAAATCGCCTCTGTTCCCGTTCGCCTTAAAGTCGCCTCCATCACGCAGGAGGTTCAAGTGCAGGCGAATACGGCATTGATTCAGCCCACCGTTACCAGCATGGGGCAGGTGGTAGGCGAGCGTGAACTGCTCGACCTGCCGCTGGACGGCCGCAACTTCTCGCAACTCGGTCTGCTGCAGCCCGGCGTCGCGCCGCTTACACCGGGCCTAATGCAAGCGGGCGGTTCGGTGCGCCAGGGGCAAGCCTACGCCGTCGACGGGCAGCGCCCGGAGTCGAACAATTTCCTTATTGACGGTGCGGACAATTTCAACGCAGTCGATTCCGGCTTCGTCCTCAAGCCTCCCATCGATGCCATCGCCGAATTCCGCATTTTGACGCACAACGCGGACGCGGAGTTTGGGCGCAGTCTCGGCTCGACTACCAACATCATCACGAAAAGCGGCACAAATCAGTTTCATGGCGCGGCCTGGGAGTTTTTGCGCAACGATGGGCTGGACGCCTCCGATTACTTCGCCCGTAGTGTCCAGCCGCTCAAGCAAAACCAGTTCGGCGGGACGCTTGGCGGCCCCATCATCAAGGGCAAGACTTTTTTCTTCGGCTACTACGAAGGCTTCCGCAATCGTCAGGGGGAAACGGTTAGCGCCACCGTGCCCACCGGGCTCGAACGCCAAGGCAACTTTTCGGAGATGTGCACGGAAGGCTTCACCAGCGGCATGTGCAACAATCCCGCGCACCAGCTGTACAGTTTCTTCACTGGAGCGCCGCAGCCAGTTCCCAACAACACGCTCTCGTCGATCGATGTGGTCGCGCGGAACATTCTGCCGTTCTTCCCGTCACCGAATCAGGGGCCAGACGAACCGAACACGTTCACGACGACGCAATCCCTCAGCGTCGATAACAATCAGTTTGGTCTCCGAGTCGATCATTATTTGAACGCCGCGAACACGCTCAACTTCCGGTACATGTACAGCAGCGGCCCAACCACCGATCCGCTCTCGTCGCAGGGAGCGAACGTTCCGGGCTTTCCAGTTGGCTTGTACGATCGCTCGCAGAACTTCGTCGCGCAGGAAACTCACACATTTTCGTCAAAACTGATCGGCGTCGCGCGATTTTCATTCCTCCGCAACGAGTTCCTCCTCGATGAGCATCTGAATCATGACTCGCCATCGTCGCTCGGCTTTCAGTACGATCCCACCCTCGCGGTGGCCGCCGGCCCTCCATTCATTCAAGTCGCCGGCTACGCGTCCGTTGGCGACCCGATCACCGGCCCGCGCTACACCTACCAGAACACGTTTGACCTTTCCGGCTCGCTCAGCTGGGTCGTCGGCCGGCACGAACTGAAATTCGGCGGCGGTTACCGTCGCGACCAGATCAATTCGGTTTATGGCATCGCGACCAACGGGTTTTTCGTCTTCTCTACTTTCCCATACAGCGACGCGTTTGCCAGTTTCCTCTCCGGCCAGCCGGTCGTGTTTTTGCAAGGCGGAGGGAATCCGGACCGCCACATCCGCGGCAACGCGCTCGACGCGTACGTGCAGGACACCTTCAAAATCGCGCCGCGCCTCACGCTGAATTACGGAATCCGCTACGAGCTGCCTTTTCCCTATACCGAAACGAGCAATCTGCAGAACTTGTGGGTGCCTGGCGCGCAATCGAAGGTTATACCCGCTGCGCCCGCGGGTCTTCTCTATCCCGGTGATCCCGGCGTTCCGGCTGGCCTGATTCCCGCCGAATATCACGCGTTCGCGCCGCGCATCGGCGTTGCGTATGACCCGACCGGCAGCGGCAAATGGCTGATCAGCTCCGCGTACGGCATTTACTACGAGCCCTTCTACACCGGCGAAGGCGGACCGTTGCAGGATCCTGTCAGCGCGCCACCATATCTGCAAACGCCACAAGCTAGTTTCCCTATAAATTTCGCCAACCCGTTTAACGGCGCGAATCCATTTGGGCTGGTATTTTCTGAACCGATGACCCTGCTCGTCATCTCGAACAAGTTGCGCCTGCCCTACGCACAGGATTGGAACCTGAACGTGCAGCGCTCCTTCGGCGCGAACTGGCTCTTCCAGGCCGGCTACGTCGGCACTACGGGAGTCAAGCTGCCTCGCATGATCGAAGGAGACCCCGCCGTTTACGTCCCGGGAACCGATTCCAACGGCAATCCGCTCTCCACCGAAGCAAACGTGAACCAGCGGCGCATTCATTCTGGCTGCACGTTGTCGCAGCCGGGCCCATGCGTCTACGGCTCCGTCGGCGAAATTGCCGGCGTCGCCAATTCAAATTACAACGCACTCGAATCGAGCCTGAAAAAACGATTTGGAAACGGGCTCGCGTTCCTCGCGTCGTACACGTACTCGAAATCGATTGACGATGTTTCGTCATTCAATATCAGCGGCTCGGCCTCGCAGCCCGTCGCTGGCGAAAACGATCTGCCGCAGGATCCCTTCAATCTCGCCGCCGAACGCGGCCGCTCGATGTTCGACGCGCGCCATCGCTTTGTTCTCAGCTACGAATGGGCCGTACCCTTCCTCAAAGAAGGAAACACGTGGTACGCCCACGTACTCGGCAATTGGCAATTCAACGGTCTGCTCACCGCCGCGACCGGCACGCCCTTTACCGTCTTCGACTCGAACGACGTCGCGCTGCAGGGTCAAGCGCCGGAAATCTCTGGATTCTCCGCCCAGCGCCCGAACATCGTTGCCAATCCGTTCACGCCGGGCCCCGTCGCGGCGAATCCGAATTGCACCGCCCCAACGCAAACGCACACTGCGGCGCACTGGTTTAATCCGTGTGCGTTCGTCGAAGCGGCCACTGGCACATTCGGTGACGAAGGCCGCAATGCGATTCAGGGTCCCGGCTACTCGGGTTGGGACTTCGCCGCGCTGAAGGATATTACGCTAACCGAGCGCGATCGCCTTCAGTTCCGCGTCGAGGTGTTCAATTTTCTGAATCATACGAATCTGCGTCTGCCCGAATCGGATATTCAGTCTCCGAATATCGGCGCGATTCAGCAGGACGTTAGCCCACGCGTGATTCAACTGGCGCTAAAAGTCCTCTTCTAGCGAACCGACGGTCTGACGTCCATGACGAGTCCGGTTCTGATTCGTCGCGGACTTGTAATGGCGCAGCACGAGCTGGCACGCAATTTGGAATGCAACGGGAGGACGCCCTATGACCTGGATTAAAACGATTCCGCTTACCGAAGCGAGCGAGCAATTGATGAAGGCGCTCGAATCGCAGCGCGCTCTCTACCCCAAGGAATACGCCGCGCCCGTCTTCCGTACCGACGACGGTGTCTCCGGAATTGTCGGCTCGCACACGCTGTTGCCCGACGCGCTCTTCCACGCATTCGCCACTTTCGCCACTCTGATGTCACCCGACCTGCCGCTGCAGCGCCGCCAGCACGAAATGATCACCACTGTGGTATCCGTCACCAACCGGTGCTTTTATTGAATCGAGTCCCACGCAGAGTTTCTGCGTCGCGTCACGCTGGACGAGGATTTGGTTATGCAGTTGCGCCAGGACTACACGAAAGCGCCGCTGTCGTTACAGGATCGCGCCATGCTCGATTACGTTGTGAAACTGACGGAGGACGCCACGCAGTGCTCGCGCGCCGACATCGTGCACCTCCGCGAAGTCGGTTTTGACGACCGTGGTATCCTGCAAATCACCCTGATCGCATCGTGGTTCAACTATATCAACCGTGTGGCGGATGCGTTGGGTGTTGGCCGCGATTGAGGACCCGAAAATCTGGTCAAGAAGCCTGGATAGTCACCTATTCAGCCCGAGTTCGCGCTGCACGTCAAACTCTCGATGAGCCAATCAAGGCTGGACCATGCCTCGCCGAACAGCATATCGGACAAGGCTGGCGGTTTCATGGATGTCCAGCTTCTGCATTAGTCGAGTACGGTGCGACTCGGCCGTCTTAACGGAGATGCCGAGCACCGAGGCCACGTCCTTTGTTGACTTGCCCTCGGCGATTAGCTGTAAGACCTGACGTTCGCGAGGAGTTAGCGAATCCGCAGGCTTCTTTGACTTGGATCGATACGCTTCAAGTAGAGCGCGCGAAACGCCGGGACTAAGGTAGATTTCTCCGCCGGAAACCTGGCGCATCGCCTGGACAAGGTCGCGTGCCGCCTGGCTCTTTAAAACATATCCCTTAACACCTGCGTCGAGCGCTTCGGAAAGATACTGCTCTTCATCGTGCTGAGTAAGCAGAATAGTTTTAATTTTCGGAAACGAGCGACTGATCGTACGGGCAGCTTCGAGCCCATTGAGAACTGGCATCGCAATGTCCATCACAACGATGTCCGGGCGTTGCAGTTCGACCTGGCGCACCGCTTCTTGGCCCTCGGCGGCTTCCGCTACGATTTGGAACCCTTCACGCTCAAGAAGAGATCTGAGGCTCTCTCTCACTAATACGTGATCGTCTGCGAGTACGACGCGGATCGACATAGATGTGTGACTCCTTATTGCTAGGAACCTGAATTTCCTCTCGTACTTGGACGTGCGGGCCGAAAATAACCACTTAAAAGCATGCGCCGGATAGCGGTCAGGATCAAGTACAGTTGCAGCTCGATCGAGGGTTGCGGCGAGATGGATTCGCTGCGCGCTGCCCTCTCCCGTAGCGAGTCGCTCTGAATCATCATGTCACCGAGATCGAAGGACTAGGTAAATAATATGAATAAGCTGTCGGCAACTGCGCTCACCAAGCGGTGCCTGTCTTGTCGGGCCACTCCCGACGGGCCCTTTAGGTGCCTCTGATGGCAGCAAGAACCGCAGCCCAGCGGTGTTCCTCTGCGCGTACAAGGCCCGCCTAGCCATCCCCCCAAAGCAGATCGAATGACAGTCTACTGTGAGTACCATTCACAGAGGGCGATCCTCAAGGCGGCATATCCCGGCATAGCGTGCCAGGTAAACACCCGGGATTGAGATCGCAACCCAAACAGCCTTAAAGCGTTTAGCGCACCCGACATTGCGGATTGTCCCGTCTTGTTGACCGCTCCCTATTGGTACAAACTTTCCAGCTGGGAGATCAAACGTTTGCAATTTAGAGACTTCGTGTCGCATGGAAGGGTGCGACGTTAGAGATTCACAAGGGGGGCGTTTCGATGTCTGTGGCGAAAGGAGCGGACGGAGGCCACCAGGGGCTAGGTCGCTCCGCCAGACGAGATGCGGACGTTGGCCGCAGGCGCGACAAGCCAGCGACCCACAGGGGCGGGGTCGGCAAAGAGGATATCGAGTCGTTGTTTTCGGCTCTGATCGTTGCATTCGACAGCGATCTTGGGAGCGTAGCGCGCGAGATCCACCAGTTCGGAGACGTGCTCCGGCAGAACCGACGTGCAGGTACATTGGCAGCGCATCTGCGTCCCGAACTTTGGTCCGCGGTTAAAGAGGCGATTGTGGAACGCGAGGTCCGAAACCTGGCGCTTACGGATGATTTGACCTGCGTTTACAACCGAAGAGGCTTTTTCGCAGCGGCCACCCATCAATTAAAAGTGTCTCAGAGAAATATGCGCGGTGCTCTGCTATTTGTTTTCAACGTAGAAAATCTCCAAGAGGTCGCTGGTTCGTTCGGGTATCGCGAAGCGGATTTAATGCTGGTGCGGACGGCTGATGTTTTGGAGCAGACTTTTCGAAGCTCAGACATTTTGGCACGCGTTGCCATGGACGAGTTTGCCGTATTTGCGACCGGAACGTCAGGCAAGTGCGAGCAATTCATCTTGGAGCGCTTAAAAATGGCGCTCAGCAATTGCAACGAAAATGATCTCCGGTACCGAATTTCGATCGGCGTTGGAAAAGCTCGATTCGACCCGCACCACCCGATCGATCTTAGCCAGCTTATCGTGGAAGCCGGCCGCGCAATCCATAGAGGAAGGCGCGCCCGGGTTAGTGCTATGCGATCAAAAGATATT
The DNA here is from genome assembly GCA_050746805.1 of Candidatus Acidiferrales bacterium. GTDB lineage: Bacteria > Acidobacteriota > Terriglobia > Acidiferrales > UBA7541 > Palsa-295. The sequence continues at coordinate 7,506 of JBOGMW010000221.1, forward strand.
GGCAACGTCGACAGATGGTAAGGGGAGCGCACGCGATGCATATGAATGGCAGATTTGAAATACGACTGTTCGTGACCGTTCCGTTGTACGTGCTGGATCCCACGCGCTCGGACTTTGCGGACTTGGGGCTTACAGAGAACGTTAGTCCCTCCGGCCTGCGCATCCTGTCAAAGCGATGTGCTATTCCGGGGGAATCGTGGGAGTTAAGCCGGCTGTCCGGCGGATTGCAGATTCTGGCGCGCGTGATTTATTGTGAAAAGGTCAGACGGCATAGTTTCCGTCTTGGTTTACGTCTACTCGACCCCGTGCAACAGTGGTGGAACGGTGGCCGCGAAATAACACGGCAGCCAGATCGAGTCCATTTCACGCGAACAGTTCAAGGTCAGCTATGTCAACCGCGCACGCCACGAGTCGCGCTACGCGAAACCGAATCCGCGAGATCAGTGCGACACGATCAAGTAACCCGACTTTAACTCGCATCGATAGCTCTTCGATCTGCCCTCCGCCACGTGAACGTTGCAATTGGCCCACGGCAACGTCGGGTTTGGCCCGAGCGGGAAGATTGTCTCGACGGAATTGACTTCGGCTTCAAACGTCGGCCCTTCCGCTCCGGGTGGCAAGCTAAAGTTGATCGATTCGCCGAAAATGACGGGGTACATCTGGCGAACTGTGTCGCTGATTTCACGGCGGAACACTTCTCCCTGCATTAGAAAGGTGGTCGTATCAGACCAATCGAGAACGGACACGCTGATCTGGCGAGCGATTCTGGAGTATTGATTTTCGACCACTCGAGTGAAGGGACATGGACCAGCTATGCAGGAGACTCTGGCGTTCTCGAAAACATTACCTTCTCCGGCGTCGAGGCTAGCGGAGCCCGTGCTTGCTTTCCACGCGCCGTTTGGGGAGCAAGGTTGCTGCCCGCGACACGGCACGTTTCCCTGGTTTTTGACCTCGAAAGTTGTGACTTCGCTTCCGATATTAACTTCGTTTTCCGTCTGAGTCGAATATCGGATCACAATGTCGGATAGTTTGGTCGGGGGGCCGGGAGGAGCGGCGGACTTTCGTTGCTGGGCGACGGGCGTCATGCTCGCCACATACAGGTCATTTCCGATGATCTCGGTCACGTTCAGCGGTTGGTAATCCCGGTGGCGGAACAGCAGCACGACCGATTCGCCGCGGCGAACGCCGAGAGGCAACTCCACTTTGAAGAAACCAGAAAAATCGGTTTTCGTGACGATCGGCACAAGTGCGCCCTGCACGCTCACTTCGACATCTGCGATGGGCGACTGCTTCTTTACATCCGCGTCTCGCTTGATGACAGCACCTTCCATCACGAGGTGCCTGGCTCGATGGACCCACACGGTCTCCACGAGACCAGCGGCAAGACCGCCCATGGCCAGAATCGCTACCGAGATGGCAACTCGATTGCGGCTACGCATTCAATCGCCCGTCATTCGAGAATATCAGCAACACGTCTCCATTAGGCAGTGCTCGACAGCGGTTCGATTGTGGCAAATAATACCCCTCCGAACGCCTTTCGTGTATGTGCGCGTGGAAGTACAGCTATAATTTTACAGATGCGCGATTCCTTTTCGCGGAAAATGACGCGGCGTAGGTTCCTAGTTCAGACTCTCGGTACCGGGGCCTGCTTGCCCTTGGTAGCGCGAGATTCAGATGGCGCGTCGATCCGCGACGCCCATCGTCCGCCGATCACGCGGTTTACGCCGCTTCCCGGCCAAGTGCCTTTCTCGGCAGACGACGACCAACTTCTGGATGAAGTAGAACGCAGCAGTTTCAAGTTTTTCTGGGAGCAAGCGAACCCGGATACCGGACTTGTACGCGACCGTGCCAATGTCGTTACACAAAATCAAAGTGCGCTCAGCAGCATTGCAGCGGTGGGATTCGGCCTGACCGCGATTTCCATCGCGGACGCGCGCGGTTACATTCCACACCCGCAAGCTCGCGATCGAGTCCTGAATACCCTCCGTTTCCTTTGGAAGAAATTGCCCAACCACCGCGGTTTCTTTTATCACTGGGCGAATATCAATACCGCAGAGCGGCAATTCGACTCCGAGGTCTCATCAATCGACACGGCGATTTTGCTATGCGGAATATTGACTTGCCGCCAGCACTTCGAAGAGTGGGAAATCCAAGAACTCGGGCACCTAATTTTCGATCGCGTGGAATGGACGTGGCTTTCCGAGGACACAAGCGTGCTGTCCCATGGGTGGACGCCAGAAACAGGCTTTCTTCCCTCGCGCTGGAACGACTACAGCGAACTGATGATGATGTATCTCTTGGGGTTGGGATCGGCCACATACCCACTCCCCATTGCGAGTTGGGATGCTTGGAAGCGTGTTCCTTTCGTTTACGACGGGATCCGGTACATCGGTTCGTTCGCGCCACTTTTTATTCATCAGTACTCCCAAGCGTGGTTCGATTTCCGAAACCAGCACGATCGATACGCGGACTATTTTCAGAACTCAATTCGTGCTACGGAGGCGCACAAACGTTTTTGCCTAGATCTCGCCAGTCAGTTCCCAGACTACTCGGACGACCTTTGGGGCATTACTGCCTCGGATTCCGCGAAGGGATACGTGGTCTGGGGAGGCCCTCCGGCCACCGGTCCCATCGACGGAACGGTTGTACCGTGCGCAGCCGGAGGATCGCTGCCATTTTTGCCTCAGCAGACTGTTAAAGTACTCCGAACAATCAAAAACAAGTACGGAGAACACGCTTGGTCGCGATACGGCTTTGTTGACGCTTTCAATCCGCTAACGAATTGGTACGACGCCGACGTGATCGGAATCGACACCGGCATAACGATGGTCATGGCTGAGAATGCTCGTTCCGGATTCGTGTGGGACACATTCATGAAGAATCCGGAGGCCCGCCGAGGAATGGCGCGCGCGGGTTTTCAATCGAATGGTCCGAATTACCAATTCAAGGGATGAGACGGGGGACCTCGGGCGCGTAAGAGTGTTCACTTGAATTCGAGCAGTACGAGCCCTTGAGGTGGAATGGTAATTGCGAGTTCTCCCTTTTCGAAGTGCATCACTTGAGGAGGACGCAGCTCCGCGGCGTTGCGCAGTTCAACGATTTCCTGTCGCGTTGGGTACGCCGGGCTACCCATCTGTCGATAGGACTTCAAAAGAGATCCGTGGGAATCATCCAGGCGGGAAACCAGAACGCGTGTTCTGCGCTTGAGCCCATCGACAATTATGTCCACCGACTTGGGCGTGCCTACTTGTTCGGGCAAGAACAGATTCCAGACTGCCATTACGAACGTCCCGTCTTTTCGCCGGGTAAGCAGGGCGGAATCAGAGTTGAGCGCGATACGTTCGTCTCCCAATTTGTGAAGCAACTTGAAGGCGTTGAATGAGGGTTTCGGCAGGTTATCTTCGGCTATCAGGCCAAACCCGCCATAAAACGGCTTCTTGACCACGCCTTGTTCTTCGAAGACGTCAGAAAACGTCCAGTAAGACATCATATCTGTTAGGCCGTCGCACTGGCGGATCGTGTCCGCGATCCACGGCCCCATGAAAAGAGAGTCAGTCACGTCCTCTTCGTTTTTGTAACTTGCGTTGTATTCGCTCCAAATAATCGGCAGATCGGGGCGTTTCGATGCTTTCACTTCGTCATAAACTTTTCTGGCGGCGCGGCATACCATCTGGGTCCTGGTCACCGGCTCGTCCGTTCCTAAAACGTTTTTCGCGGAGTCGTTTCCGTACACGTGCGTTGATATAAAATCGAGTGGAACGTCGTTTTGAACGGAATGTTGAATGAAGCTGCTAATCCAGGCGGCCTGCGCGGTCGCGGGCCCCCCCACCCTCAGACGTGGACTTACGGATTTCAGTGCTCGTGCAGTGATGTCGTAGAGGTGATAATAGGATTCCTGTTTCGGCTCTCCTGCCCAGAAGTCTAGGTTGGGCTCGTTCCAGACCTCAAAATACCATTGTGCGACCTCGTCGATTCCGTAACGATCGACCAGGTGCTGAGCAAAATGCGTAATCAAGTTCGCCCATTTGTTCCAATCTTTAGGAGGCGAAACGATCGGATGGTACCAAAAGGATTGCTCGATCGGCTGGGCCGCCAGCTGCCGGGGCATGAAGCTGATCTCAACGAAAGGACGCACCCCGTTGTCGAGCAACCCGTCATATATGTGGTCGACGTAAGAAAAATTGTAGACCTGGTTGCCAGCGGCGTCTTCGCCATAAATACCGACGTCGCGATCGAATATCCCGTGAAATCGAATGTATCGTAAATCGGTCGCTTGCTTTACTTCGCGCAAGTCGCGTCGGTACCCGTCTCGCAAGCTCAGTACTGCGCGACCAGAACCAAACATTTGCTCCCAGAAATGTGGGAATGGATGGCTGGATGCGTTCGGATTGACTTCAATTGTTTCCTGCGATAGGGCGGGACTGGGTTCCGTATTCTGATCGGGTTGCAAGGCGGTCTCGCCGGAATTCCCTGAGGCTGACGCGAGGACGGCCAAAAAGGAAAGAACCCCCACGGCGACAAAGGCCCTCGCATGCCGAGTCTTCAAGAAACAAGCCTTTCTGCTCGTAGTAACCGCCGAATTATACGCCGCCTTTCGACACCGCAGGCACCAATGATGCGTGATTCTAGGCCGCGGACTTCGCGCTATCGGCTGGCGTCCCCGCAGGTCGCAACATTTCGACGATATCTTGTTCCCATCCGGGAAGAACGCGTGGTGCTTTCTCGTGCAGCACGCGCTCGGCAGCGGCAACCCGCGAATCAGCATGGAATCGGCGCTGCATGGCAGAATCGCACAACGCGTTCGAGATCGCCAAGAGGGTCATCCCCTGGTGGTGCGCCATCCAGGTGCGAACGATTTCGTGCTCTTTGCCACGCGCAATCCTGCGCGGCGTAAAGTCGATTGCATCGTAAAAACCGTATGCGCCGAGCCAACCCAAATTTTTCATCTTAGCCAAGTTTCGGACAGCGAGAATGGGCTCGATCATCATGGCCAGGAACGTGGCGTACGGAGCGATTACCACGTCAGTGGAATATTCGTCTCTATGCAGTGCCAGAGTCGGAACACCGAAGGCGTGATAGACGTAATAGCCGTCTGGGTTGTATTCGTTGCAAGCGCACTCGGAAACGCCCCAGGGGATATCGCCTCTCTCCTCCGCGAATTTGCGCTGTACTCGAAAAGCAGCTCGCGCGCTACGATCGAGCAGTGAATTGCGGTGGAGCTTCGTCCACAAGCAGGGCATCAGGTATTCAAACATGGTGCCCGCCCATGAATAAAGCAGCGGTTCTCCATCCTGCGTGCCGTGGAACCGTCCTAGGCGAAACCACATCTTCTGCGGGAGCGTCCCTTGCGCTATTCCCGCGAACGCGGCGGAGCGCGCCTCAGAAGGCAGTAGATCGTAATGCCATTTGCTGATGGAGCCCTCGTCCGCGTTATAGCCTATCGAAAGCATTTCCCGTTTGTCATCGAAGAACATGCCGAAATCCATGCCATCGGCGAGGGATTGCGCCGCATCCGCGATCTGCGTCAATTCGTCGCGGAGCTTTTTCGCCGCTGCTATCGAACACTCCAGTTCTCCTAAGAGGCGTTCAGCAGAGCTTTGAATTGAGATCGAAACTTCGGGGCTGCTTACCAACCGGCGAACCGCTTTCTCCAAAGTGGAATAGAGCTTTGAGCTGGATTCGAGAGTGAGATCTTGCAGCCGGGGAATACTCGTGACTCCCACACGGTCCCGGATCTGGGCATATTCGGGGCGCACCCAAGGAGCGAACTCTTGAATCGTGGCGCACAGCTGTTTAACCCGGCATTCGAGTTCGCCGGCCCACCATCGGACCTCGTCTGCCGCTTGGGCCCCCGCGAGCTTCTCCATGAAAATGGCCGTATCCACCTCGAGAGTCACGAACTTTTCGATCGTATCGGATGTATCCTCCGAAAGGGCCAGCACACGGTGCCGCAGATCCAAGATAGGCGAACAAAGTTCGTCCGCTTCCAGCTGTTCATGAATCATTTCCACCAGCAACTCGACATGGTCGCGGATACTCTGCCAAGAAACTGGTCTAAGCAACGGCTCCTTTAAGATTTCCCCACAGCCTTCTTTTAATGCCCAAAGGCTGCACAGAAGATTTCCGTTATCCACAGTGGAGACAAACAAGGGCTTCGCCGGTTCGAGGGTGCGCGTGGAATACCAGTTATAAAGCTGCCCTTTGCACTTCGGCATCCGGCGAACCGCTTCAAACGTCTTTGCTGTGCTTTCGGCGAATTCAGCAGCAGTAAGGTGACCTAGGTCGTGAGCTGCGAGCCGTGCATTGAGCAGCAGACCCAGGTTGGTGGTTGAAATGAGGTGGGCTACCAGTGGCGGAGTTTCCTGCAATAGGTCCGGCACGAGCCAGTTTTCCTCCGCGTTGCTGAACTCTCGGAAAAACCGCCACGTGCGCAAGGCCGCGTTTCGGACTAGTGCCTGCTGATCATCATTTAGAGCGGGCTGGCGCGCAGCCAAAGGCTGATCGAGCCAACTCGTTATCTTCGGCAAGATCGCCCAGGCAGCGACGAAGGGAAGCGATACGGCCAAAACCGACGGGTGGAGAATTCCCAACAGTACTCCGATTGCGGCCGCCAGCACCACGCTGCCGCGAATGTACTTGTCCACAACGTGCACGGTCCGCGCGGCAGACTCGGAGTCTTCTGCTGTCTCCCATTCCAGCAGGCGCCGGCGAGTGAATTTCATTCGAACGAGCGTTCGGACGGAGGCATCGAGCTCCACCAAGGCTTGATGGCAAAGAAACGCTAGCCGAAGGAAAGTCCTAGCGTGGCTAGCCGTCCAGTCCTCGAACAGAGCTTTCCAGAAACTTCGCGAGAATAGGTCAGTTCCTGCATTCGCCACGCTCAGAATCAGCCGCACATATGCAGGAAGGAGCATGATGCCCAAGACGATCAGCGTCCAGCGGAACGCGTGCTCCGGGACCGCAAACCATCCGTATAAAAGCGCCGCGAAGATCGTCAGATCTGTCAAAGCACGGCGAAGATTATCGAGAATCTTCCAGCGCGAGACATGGCTGATCGGGTTTTTTACTATGCGGCCTACTCCGTCTCGCACATGAGGGAGCAGCCACGGGCCGACTTGCCAATCTCCCCTCATCCAACGATGTTTTCTGCGATTCAGCGCGCTAAAGCTCGACGGGTAGTCGTCCACCACCTCAACGTCACTCAATAGCCCAGCCCGGACGTAGGCGCTTTCAATTAGGTCGTGGCTTAAAACGGAATCGCATGGCAAACGGTTGTCTAGGACTTTCTGGAAGGTCTTCAGTTCATATATGCCCTTACCGCTGAAAATCGCCTCTCCAAACAGGTCTTGGTAGACGTCGGAAACCGCTCGCGTATAAATGTCGAGTCCCGTGTCTCCGGACAGCAAGGAAGCCAGACGGGAGCGATGTGCCGATCGAACGCTAATTTCTACACGCGGCTGCAGAATCCCATATCCTTCCACCACGGTGTTCGATCCAGAATCGATCACGGCAGAGTTCAGCGGGTGGGCAATTGCTCCTACGAGCCGATAGGCGGTGCCAGGAGGCAATTGAGTATCAATATCCAACGTAATTACGTAGCGAATCTCGGGAAGAACAGATAGATTCCCCGTCTTCAGAGCAAATGGATCTTCTTGTCCCAAAAGGTAGCGATTGAACTGTAGTAGCTTCCCGCGTTTTCGCTCCCATCCCATCCACCGCCCTTCTCGACTGTTAAACGTGCGCGGCCTGTGGAAATGAAAGAAAGGAGCGTAGCTTTTCCCAGCGTGGGTTCGATTGAGAACTTCTATAAGCTCGGAGCACATCTGGGCCAAGCCGTCGATCTCGTCATATTGTTGATTGGCATCGGGGAAATCGGTCAATAGTGCAAAATGAAGGTTCCGGTCCCTGTTCCCGAGAAAACGGATTTCTAGATCCTTTACGGCCTTTCTCACTTGCGCTTCAGTGGCGATCAGAGTTGGAACGACGACCATCGTTGCGCAATCGTCCGGTATGCCTTTTGAAAAATCGAGCTTCGGCAGTTTTTGGGGAGCCACCAGAGACGTGACACATGTATTCGTGACCATCACCGCGCACTCCACGATTGCCAGGAACAACAGTAGGGTAGGCCAAAGCGCCGGAGGCTGCGCGTGAAGTGCTGAGAGGGCGATGACGATCAAGGCCAGAGCGGCGATTTCAACAGATGCGAAGTAGAAGTAATCGGGCGAGTTGGTGGCGATTTGCCTGACCTTTTCCACAAGGCTCGCTCGGTATCCGATGCGACGTTTTAGAATTTCTTTGCCCGGGCCGGTCAAGTAATACCCAACGTGTGCTCTGCGCCGTTTCGCCCTGCCGCTAAAAGCGCTCAGCCTTTGAGCTTCACGCGCTAGCATGATAGCTTCCTGCGCAACCTCGACCTCGCTGTAGTCGCAACGAGCCGCTAAGCTGGCTACGGCTGCGCGGTAGGCGTCGCGACTCTCGAAATCCATGCAGTCGTACGTTCTCAGCGGGTCGGTCTTCAAAATTTTGTCGGTTTGATCAATCTTTTCAAAAAGCTTTTTCCAGTCGAGATCCAATACCGCCTGCAGGCTTTCCAGGCAGCGTCGAAGACGGCCGGAGCTTTTTGCGCTGACCAGAGTCAACTGCGGACGAGATTGCGTATCAAGGTGTACGGCGAGCCCGGCAATGCGCTCCAGAAGTGCGAACTCCAGATACACCCTCAGATTCCAGAGTTCTTTCATTTGAAGAGGCGACTCTTCTTGGGCCGCCTGTGCGAACACTGGAAACTGGAATTCGTCGAATTCGTCGCCAGTGGCATCCAGATAGCCAACCGCAAGAGCGTAAGCTCGAGGTACCGGATTTTTCAAATCGTCACGCTTTACGTGGGGCAAGATAGATTTTGAACGAAGCGCCTGCCGGCATTCACGCGACGCCGTGCGGATCACCATCAAATGACCTAATAGAGCGGAGTCCTCGCCCGTCAAGCGCGCGCCCGAAGAAACTGCGTCCTGAAGGCGGTCGGCGACCTTGCCGATCTTACTGGATGCCGCAGCGAGAATTCGCGCAAAGCGCTCATGGGAATCGGTGGAATCCAACAAACTCCACGAGCAGGCCATCTGAAGCGCCTGATCGCGCAGTTGTCCATCTACTGTCGTCCGACGATTTCTTCCGCTAACGGACGAAAGCTCAGTCTGTGCGCCGCGCCTACGGGGCGGAAGGTCTGGTGGGTAGCTCGACGCAGAATCCAGCGGGGGGTGCTGTACAGTAGCCATATCTTAGGTGCCTACTCTCATCGGTAATTTGCCGCCTGCAATTCGAACATTTCTGCGTAGCGTCCGCCATGCTTGATTAGCTCATCGTGCGGGCCTTGCTCCGCGATCTGGCCGTCCTCGAGTACCAGGATTCTGTCTGCCATTCGGACAGTCGAGAAGCGGTGAGAAATCAAGACTGACATTTTTTGCGTGGTCAGATCGGCGAAGCGCTGAAATAAATCATGTTCCGAGCGCGCATCCAGAGCGGCCGTCGGCTCGTCTAGGATCAACACCTGCGCGTCTCGTAAGTAGGCGCGGGCGAGGGCGATCCGCTGCCACTCACCCCCGGAAAGCTCCACGCCGCCTTCGAAGCGAACTCCCAGCGTCTGCTGAAATCCCCTCGGCAACCTACCCACGACCTGCTCGGCGAAGCTCTTCTGGGCCGCCGCGCGAATCCGAAATTCGTTGTCGCAATCTTCGATACGGCCCAGACCGATATTTCGCGCGGCGGTCATCTCGTAGCGCACGAAATCTTGAAAAATAACGCCAATCTCATGCCATAGGTCCTCGAGGTCGTATTCGCGGATGTCTACTCCATCCAGCAGGATCTGGCCGGAAGTCACTTCGTACAGGCGCGTTAGCAGTTTTACGATGGTGGTTTTGCCTTGTCCGTTTTCGCCAACCAGAGCGATGCGTTCCGAAGGCCGCAGACGAAAGTTGATGTTATTCAATACCAATCGTGAAGCCCCCGGATACGAGAACGATACATTCCGGAATTCGAAGCCCTGCGCGATTGGGCGCGGTGCCGGAAGAGCGTTGGGTTTGGAGACCACCCGTGGCTTCATGGCGAAGAACTCGAGCAGGTCGGACATGAAAAGTGCCTGATCGGCGATGCTGGAGAACGTAGAGAAGAGCTGTTGGATGTTCGTGCTGGCGCCGGAAATCGCACCGGCCAGGAAAACTAGAGTGCCGATCGTCAGGACGCCCAAGATCGTCTTGTAAATCACGAACGCGTACGTGCCGTAGTAACCGACAGTTCCGAGCAATGTCAGTAGGGCCCCGATGTACAGCTTGCTCTTCGCCAGCGAAACGTTCTGATCGTGCAAAGCGTCGGAAATTTCCGCGTAACGCCGGACAAAGAACGGGCCGAGACCAAACAGCTTTAATTCCTTCGCGCTTTCTTTACTGCCTCCGAGGATGCGGAGGTACTCCATTTCGCGCTTGCCTGTGGTCTGCTGGAAATTCAGCGAGTATCCGAGAAAGGCAAAGTGCGTCTCGCCAAGGAATGCCGGTACCACGCAGACAATGAGTCCGAGGAAAAGCAGAGGAGAAAATTTGATGATTCCTGCGGCCAAGCTTACGGTGGTGAGAAACTGCTGAAAGAGACGACCGGAGGCCTGGATCATTACAATCCGATCCGTACCTTGCACGCGAGCCCGCTCCATTTTGTCGTAAAACACGGGATCTTCGTACGAAGTCAGATCCAGCTTCGAACCATGCTCCATGATTCTCGTACTGATGTAGCGCGCGTATTTGTCGGCCAGTACCGTATCGCAATAGTCTGTTCCTCGAGCTAGGACGGTCCCCAAGCTGGCAAGAGCGAACTCCAAAACAACCAGCCACCAGAAGTAGTGAGGTAGCGCCGCCGTGTGCTTCGTGTAATCGGTGATCGCATCGATGATGTATTTTGTCACCCACAGCATTGCGAGGGGCAAGAGCGCGGAAATCGCACGGACGGCAAGCTCGGCCACCACCACCCTGGGGGCCGCTTCCCAAACCAACTTGCCAAGAGGTCTGAAATTGCTGAGCGCCTTTAGGCGTTCTCGCCATTTAGGCCCTACGATTTTTGGGTTTGTACTCATAGTTGCTAATGTTGCCAAACGCTCGCAATCACTTGCGGCCAAGATTGGCCAAATTCCCGCTCCAAGAGGCGTACCGACGAAGGTGCGACGAACTCACTGCAGTGAGCCAGCGTGATTCTTTGGATGATTGCCCTTGGCGCTCAACCCGTGAAAGCCAAACACTTTCAATGTCGCCTTGCGTGCTCTCTGATTGGTCATCGGTTCGCATCCGTAACGACCTTAGTAGTGCACGTCCGATGCCATGGTCAGGGCTTCCGTAAGTACCAGAAGGGTTTAGCTTTAGCTAACGCCGACGAGGTCGCTGGTCGTATGCTTTTTGCTCGGCGACCGCAAATAATTCAAAGCGAATCGTGGGCTCAAAGGCGTGAGCTGCCGAACCGATGAATTCACTCAGAACAGCGCGCCATCTCGGGGGGAAGGCAGGTGGCTTTCGGGAGGCCGAGCCAATCGAAGTCGGCACACCTGCCTCGAAAAGTGAGGAAATCGGTAACTACAGCTGCAAAGGAGGGCGAGGAATACGGAGGCTCGACGGGATCTTCTCATGGAACGCGTCCGCCGAGGGAGCCTGCGACCGGATTCTGATTTTCAGCGGCGGGACGGAATCCCGTCTTGCTTGTGATTAACCAAACCTATTTAGAGCCGATTCGTGCAACGCCGATAGCCGCGCTCCGCGACGGGCGTTTAATTCCGTAGAGCTTCCACAACGCGGCAAGGGCGCAAAGTGTCCCAAGTGCCATCAGCAGAAATGCCGGCCACGCAGAGAATAGATAGTGAAGTGCGAAGCCGAAAGCGGCCATTGGCAGCGCGGAATAAGCGAAATCCTTGCCCAGACCCACTAGATGCTGCAAGTCGAATCCCGCGATCGCATACGCGCAGATCAGCCATATCAAGCTACAGACCACCTCAGATACCGTGAACGCGGCTATTCCCCAAATCGGCGCGCGACCCAGATATAACGCGAGAATCAAGGCGCCAAGCGAAACCGACCCGGCGCCAAGCTGCAGCAAAAGCGCAAGGCGCTGCCGTCCGCACACGTCGAACAGTCGGCCCAGCCAATTGTTGGCGAGGTACAAGAAAGCGGCGAAGGCCAGCCATGCCGCGAAATCCCCCGAAGTTTTCCAGCGGGGGCCCAAAAGTGTATCGAAAATCAAAGGCGCCTCAAACGCGAAAAAAATCAAGACCGGCGCTGCGAAAGCGATTTGAGACCGCATGAGTCGATTAACAAATGGCTCTAACTGTTTCGTTTTAATCTCCGTCGCAGCCTTTTGGTAGAAGACTTGTCCCATCGATGATCCGAATAGCGCCACCGGGAAATAAATTGCGCGGTTGGCCATCAGATATATTCCAACCACGTTCAGACCGCAGAACAAACGAAGTATCACGAAAATGAGTTGCGAGATGCCGTTGGCGACGAAGCTGTAGGGGGTTCTGTATGCGGGGAAAGTTTTGTATTTTGCCGCCAATTGGGGAATGCTCGATATCCGGAATTCAGAAACGATAAAACGACCGTCTCTTGCGGCCAGGCACGCGAGGAGCACGGCTGTCCAGACGAACTGTCCGAAGAGCCACCCGCCAATCAGCGCGACACCGCCCTCGAAGTGCAGAGCCCAGAGCGTCAATTGACCTGCTATCAAGGCGGCCGATTGGCTTACCCTGGCGATAGCAACGAGCCGAAAATCCTTCGTTCGCCCGAACCAGTTTCGTCCGATTTCGCCGATTCCAATCAGAAGCAAGACCGGCGGAATGGCCCATAACCAAACCCGCACGCGCGGGTCGCCCAATAATCTCGCTAGCCATGTCCCCCAAATTGCCACGCACGGAACGCTCGCAAGGGCTATGCCTGACGCCACGAAAGCCGAAAGCATCGCGACGTTTGCCGCCTCCGAATCTTGCTCCGGCAGCATGATCGCTAGTTCATAGCGAGCCCCTCCGATAACCGAAACGAATGTAACCACTGTCACGAACAGGGCAAACAACCCGAACTCTCGGGGAGCAATCAGCCGGGCCAGAATCAATGTGCCTAGAATGGCGATGCCTTGCGACACGCCCGCACCGCTGGCCAAAGTCAAAACGTGAGATAAGAAACTTCCACGCGCACGCGCAACTGCTTGTGCCGGAACGCCACCCGTTGCCGAAAATGCTTCCGAAGCTCTAGCCATTTTAGGAGGTCAATCTCGTCGGTCCCCAACCTAGAGACACTCCGCGCGTGCGTAGGGTCATCACCCCTGTACCGCCGCCCTGAACTTCACCTGTACCTCAGAGCAGGTGTTTTCCTGCATTTGATTGCGGTATATACCTGAAGTCCGAGGGTTGCGCGCAATCAAGTCCGTCACTCCTCAACTCTTTCGCGATGCACCGGGATTTAGCCCTTAGGACAAAGCCAAGAGCTCAAGGAGTTTTTGTAATGAAGAATCGACTTGCTGCAATCCTATGTGCCCTAGCGCTCGGATGTTTTTCAATCGGCTGTGGCGTCACTTCGCAGACTAACAACGCACAGCCCACCAACCCTTCCAACCCGAGCAATCCCACGAATCCCAGCGACCCGTCCACCGATCCGGCGGCCATGCTACAGATCACAACCACGCAACTGCCCGACGGGAGCGCGAATTCGCCTTACGCCGCACAGTTAAGCGCGAGCGGCGGCACAGCACCCTATGTCTGGTCTATTTCGGGGGCGCTGCCATCTGGTTTAACCATGAGTTCGACGGGAGCAATTGCAGGATCTCCAACTACGGCTGGAAACTCGATGGTGGCGGTTGACGTGAAAGATTCCGAACAGCAGCCTCAGACCGCGCAAATAAGTCTGGCCCTCGATGTTGCTACGACCGTTCAGCCATCCGCCGCTACCACCGGCATGCCCACTCAGTTCTATGGCGCGGGACGAGGCGGCGATTCACTTGCCAACTGTACAGTCGGGCCGAACGGCTTCGTCATTGCTTACCGCTTCGTCGCGGAGCACTCCGGTCCGCTTAACAGAGTGCGCTTCTATATCATTCCCGATCATCCGGGCTACGCTGGCGGGGACGCGGGAAGCTTGAAGGTCAGCATCGAAACTGACGACGGCACTTCGGCCCACAATCCTTCAGGGACGGTCCTCGCGACTGGCGAGCTCGCCAGCCCGCTCGCAGTCACCGGATCGGCCAGGTATTTCCCCCTCATCACTTTCGCGTCTCCTCCCAATCTGACTGCAGGCAACATCTACCACGTCGTTTTCACGAACACCGACTCTAACCCCAGCGTCAATTTCCTCTCTGTGGACGACTTGTACTATAAGAGCGCAACCACTCCGAACCAACCGACCGTGAGCGACCTCGCTAGCGCCGTTCTGAGGTGGAGAAACGGCTGGCAGAGGGTGCCAGGCTTCTCGCCTATTTTCGAATTGTATTTTTCTAATGGAGACTACCAGGGGTACGGATATGTGGAGGCGTTCGTTACGGCGCCCGAAAACATCTCCGGTTCGCGAGAAGCACGGGAAACGTTCACAGTATCTGGCTCAACCCGGAGCGTTTCCAGCGTGGGGATACGTTTGGCGCGCGTGAGCGGTACAGGCAACCTCACCGTTCGTTTGGAGAACAGCGCGGGCACTCTGATCGAGCAAGGGTATCTCCCTGCCTCTTCTTTCCCGCTCGCTTCCCCTGCGTCTCACGTCTGGGCGACATATAAGTTTGCCAGCGTTACCAACCTTGTCGCTGGACAGACGTACCACTTGGTTCTCGAGGCGCCGTCGTCAAGCGAATACGAAGCGTTTCCAATCGAGAAGGGTACCGCATATGGTTTCGACAAGCTGACGTATTTCCCGGACGGCTACGCTCAATTCAATCCTGGAACTGGCTGGGTCGGATGGTCTGTCTGGGGCGTAAACAATCGAACCGACGGCGACCTGCAATTCTACTTCGGCCTGGCGCAGTGAAGTTAACGCTTGTCGACGGCGCGACTGCAAATGTAGCCCCCCGGCCCATTCGTCGCGCCGTCGACGCAGCGAGCTATTTGCCCTTTAGCCCGCAAACTGTGGTTTTCGTTGCGCGCCGGGGCCGTCGATGACAGCCCCGGCGTCGCGTACTATTTCTCCGTATCATAGTCGGCAATTCCTGTTCGAATGAAACAAATTCGGAGCTTGGGTTGCTACCTGGATTGACAGTTAAGCCGGGGCTCATCCCGGTCGAGTCATCTTTCGCGCGCTAATCGGTTTCTTTGCTAACCCCTTCGCGCTAGGAGCGCTGCGTGGTCCCCACGAGCAACCGGAGGAGGACGTCGCCCCTCCAGGAGGCAGGAGCGTCTGACTTCTTCTTGCCTGAGGAGCGATTTGACCGGCGTAACTGGGTAGTGCGAAGGTAGCCGGTCTATAAGTGCCCTGAATGGGAAGCAGATGTTAACCGCCAACCCTAGCGCCGGACGATAGGCGAGCTGGAGATTGCAATAAACACGCTGGAAGCCGAATTTTAGCAAAAAGTCCTGCATGTTCGTATCGTGGTGGAGGGACAGAAAGCCGTTTCCGAGTGTCTTCCGATCTTGGAGAACGTACGTCTGTAGAAGTGCATCGAGAAGGGCGTACGACGGCAGTGATTTGCTGTAGGCGGGGTCGAGTCTGAAAGACACAAGGGCCACGTAGTCATCGCTAACGACGCATTTGGCGAACCCCGCAAGTCTGCCGTCGACGAATGCGCCCCAAAAGTTAAAGGGGCCTCCCGCGCAACTGCGCTGGAAGCTCTCGAATTGCATCCGAGAAATTGGCCGGCCGTGTTTGTAGCGGCCGAACGCGGCGGCATAGCAATCGTAGGTATTTGCGGCGGCCCACTCGGTCTCGACGCGACGCACCTCGCATTCGCGATTGGCTTTCCTGATTTGATTCCTAGCCTTTCTGGCCAGCCCTTCGAAATCGTAGCGCTCGCACAGGATGCACCAATAGCTGGTCGGCTCATCAAAAGTTCTAGT
Organism: Candidatus Acidiferrales bacterium; assembly: GCA_050746805.1. Taxonomy (GTDB): domain Bacteria; phylum Acidobacteriota; class Terriglobia; order Acidiferrales; family UBA7541; genus Palsa-295. The sequence continues at coordinate 23,548 of JBOGMW010000221.1, forward strand.
GTGCCAACGAATGAGGCTGGCGCCGGATTCGCGAAGCAGATTGCGGGCTGTAGAAAGTTCCAGATCGATCGAGACTGGCTTCAGCGACGCGGGGATAAGTACCCTTTGATAGAGCCGCCATCCTATCCCTGCACGCCAGAAGATAGGAACCTTTTCGCGCTGGAGCCACCGGATATATGGGTCCAAATTCGTGTCCGGCCCGGTTTGTTCGACGGAGGTATTGGGAAAACTCGTAGAGGACCTCGTTTCTGTAACTAGACACATCGCGGCAAAAAGCAGTCCGTTTGATTGATCTCAGAAATATCGGGAATCACGGGTGCCGATCCGAAGCGCCAGAATGGAGGCGAAGACCCCTCTGTCCAGCGCAACCTAAGTCGCTATAGGTTAATCCGCCAGAGCGAGCTCTTGGCTTACGTAATCTTCCATCTTCCGCGAGTTGGCGATGCATTCGTCCAGCCTGCCCGGTCGGCAGCTCCGAGGATTTTTCCATATGGGCGCTTGCGCCGCGGCGCCGAAGCCTCCCGGATAAAACTCGATTCCGGCCACTGTTCCATCTCGCAGCAGCTGCAACTCCACATCGAAGGTCTTTTTGAATAGCGAAATCTCCTGGCTGGATGTGCAATCAGTATGTTCGGTTCGCGAACACGGGAGGTAGTCGATTCGATCCACAGGGTAGGAACCCGCAATGATCTGCGCATTCGGAAACAACGCTTTCGCCTGCCGCACATAGTTCGCAAAATCAGGTCCGTCCTCCCGGTAGTGGACGAAGAGATGCACGAAATCGATCCGATTGCGAACATTTGCCAGGACAGCGGAAGTCAGATCGGGTGAAGAAAGTTCGTTCTCGTAAACCGTTACACCGAAATGCAGGTTCGCGTTTTGCGACTTCAGTTCGTTTACGAACTGATTGAGCATCGCAGCGACGCCGGCAGTAGAAGTGTGCAGTCTCTCCATCTGGCTCACAAAATCGTCAAAACCGACCGAATACAGAAAGGGGTCGGAGACACTCAGGCTGCTGTACTGCTGGCCGTAACTGATGTTCGAAGGCTTGAGTAAAATCGCCAAAAATACTCGATCAACGTGCTCTTCGGCCACGATCTTGTTAATGGCCCGGAGGCATCCAGCTGGGGAAGAAGAGCAGCCGATGCGAATCGCATTCAAATGAAGCTTTTTGTTCCATGCGGCCGTGTTCCCGCCCCATGTAATGATCATTTTTGATCCGGAAGTACGGGCTGCCAGGCCGCGCGCGATACCGAACATCGCAAGCACAGCCAACATTATGCCAATGCCGATTTTGTAGTCAGACTGATGCACTGATTCCCGACACTCGAATATGGCTTTTCTCATTTATGATCACGTCGGGAGCAGTGGCCGTCAGATTGGCCGTCCCAGTCAACTGCTTCAACCAGTCGCGGACGAGAGTGCTCCACTCCAGGTGATTTTGAATAAACAACCTGCCGTTCATACCCATCCGACGCGCTTCGGCGGGGTCCGCCAGTAACCTTCGAATTGCCGATGCGAGCGCCGGAGGGTTTTCGGGAGGCACCACGAATCCTGCCTCTGCACGGGTTACCAACTCCGCCGCCTCTCCTTCCGCTGCGAGGACCAACGGCTTCGCGGCGGCCATCATCACCAGCGCCTTTGCAGGTCTCGCCCCGCGCATAACCTTAGAGCGTCGGAGAGTTACGACGGCGCAGTCAGCAAGAGAAATGAATCGCGGCAGCTCATCCAGGGGCACCGAATCAAGGAACGTGATGTTGTTCAAGCCCATCTCCCGGGCCCGCGCTTGCAAGTGTGCTTTCTGCGGACCATCGCCCACCAATAGAAAGTGTATCCGTTCGTGATGTGTCAGCGCGTTCGCGGCGTCGAGAACTTGATCGAGCGCCCCCGCATACCCGTGATTTCCGGCGTACAAAACTATCCTTTTTCTGACGAGCCCCAATTGCCGGCGCAGCTCTTCATCTGGCGGCTGCGGGCGAATTAAGCGCGTATCCACTCCGTTCGGCAGGAAAAGGATCTTTTCGGCAGGCACCCGCTTCTCCGTTAAGAGTGCCGTTCGGATGCCTTCTGTCACAGCGGTTATCCGTGTCGCACGTCGGTAAATCCACCTTTCGAGCATCGATGCTGTTCGCAACAGCGCACCGTCACCGATCACTCCTAAGTCGCGCGCGGAATCCGGCCAGAGGTCGGCCACGTTGAATATCAGAGGACAACGCCACAAGCCTGAGGCCATCCGAGCGGAGATTGCCAAAGTCAAAGGCGGCGAATCGACGAACAAGTAGTCTGGACGTTTCGCGCGGGCTAGCCCGAAAAGCGACGTCACCACGAATGACAAATAATTCAGGATCCTTTTGATCCCTGACCCGTTTGCCGCATATAGCCACACGCGATGGACCGTTGCACCTTTCCGAATCTCTCGGGTATAGAACTTTCCGCGATATGCTGGCGAAATTCGTCCAGCGGGATGGTGCGGCATGGACGTGACCACCTCCACCTCGTGGCCCTCACGAATCAACTCGGTGCAGACAGCGTCGAGTCGAGCCTGTGTGGCGCCAACCTCCGGGAAAAAATATTGGGTCAGAACGACGAATCTCATGCAGGAGCCTCAATGTGTGCGGGTTCCGCGTTCGCCTGCACACCAGTTAAACTGCTATAAAACGTCAGTAACTGTTCCTCTTCTCTCTCCCAGTTGTAGCGGCCTTCCACTGCTTCTCGGCCTCGCCGGCCCATTTCAAACGCCTCGTCCGGATGACTCCAAAGATACTCAATCGCTCCCGCGATAGCCGCGGGGTCGAGCGGATTAACGAGCAACCCGCATCCGGCAGTTTCGACGATGTTTCTCCAAACCGGAAAGTCCGATGCGATTACCGGTATCCCCACGCCCATGTACTCGAATAGCTTCACGGGCTGCGCGTTCAAGTAATTAGGCTCGGGGTGCAGTAGCACCAGACCCGCTCGCGCGCGCCCTAATAGCTTTGCTACCTCAACGCGTCCTAAAACTCCCAGCGCTTGGATCCTGCTCCATCCAGTGAGCTTTGAAAGCATTTCGGGAAGTCCCGGTGGATCAAAAGCGCCGGCGATTTTCAGCTGAATCCTTAAGTCGGTTGGCAACAAGCTCATCGCTTGCACCATTTCCATGCCACCGCGAGCCAGCGTGATTCGAGCTCCGACGTAAACGATATAATCTTCGATCTCGGGAGCCGGCGCCGCCGCGCCGGCCGGGAATTCGCGCAGAAGCGGGTAGTTGTGAACGACTGCCTTAGACGCTGCTTTCGAAAATCGTTCTGCAATCGGTGTCGTAGCAGCTATCACTCCAGACATTGCCCGGCTTGCCAGGTCCTCCACTACTTTCAGTATCATCTGTAGCGGCACCCGCAGCCATTTGGGAACATACGCTTTGTATAAAACGGACTTCGGCAAGTCTTCGTGGACGTCGTAAACAACCTTTTTCCCCTTGGCGCGCAACAACAACGCCATCGGAATCAATTCTGGGTCGTGAAAATGATAGATGTCCGCACGCGCATCCAGCGCTAGGCGGTACATCGTCAGCGGTCCGATCAAGAACCGACCGATTCGATTTCGATATTTTGGGAACGCTCGTAGGTATATGCCTTCGTACTCGCGGTCCGCCTCGGCGGGCGCAATCAGCGTTACCCCGTATCCCGCGCGAGCCAGGCTCCGGCACTCTTTATGAAATATCCGGACGTCAAAGGTTGGATGCGCTGACGTCATCACGCATACTTGAATAGGCATCGGAGTAGATCAGCTGACGGGCGAAAAGGGACCGTTGACCTTGATCGGAGGCAACGCGCGAACGTGCGATTTAGAAGCGTCACAGAACACGAAACGAGGAACCGCCGAATCGCGGAATCGGGCAATGGTTATCGCGCAGACCGTCAACATCACGCCAGCCCAATACCAAAGAACGCGATTGTCATCTAAATCGCCGCTGAACATGCTTACGATCACGCAGAACAGCACGAGGCTGGGAAAAACGGCGTAGCGCGTGCCCGTCGCCCGCAGTAAGCGAAAGCTGGCAACTCCCATCGCAAACAGAAAGAAACCCAAGGCTGCTAACCCTAACAACCCCTCCTCGAACGCGACCTCCAGGAAAAGATTGTGCGGATACCCTCGCTCGTCCGCGCCGTAGTAAAAGACGCTCCAACTGCCTATGCCGCCTCCCAGGAAAAAATGGTTCGGAATGGCAGCAAGCGTCTCCCGGTAGTACGTGAATCGTTTTACAGCCGATCCGCTCGCGGCCTTTCCCTGGACGAGATCTTCAATTTCAGTAAGCTTTGAATTGTATTTGCTCGGGTCCACATGGCTGAATATGGCGAACGCCGCATAGGCGCTTACTCCGAGCAGGAACAGAGATACGACTATTTTGCTTACCTTCCTTGTTGAGGCCAACAAATTCAGAACTAGCACCAGCAGCAAGGCCACGATTGGCCCCCGCGCCGCTGACGCGATCAGAGCGAAGCTGAATATCGGAACCAGAACCCATGCTTCAGCCGTGTTGTACTTAGCACGCTGAAATGGTCGGTAATACAAAGCCAGGAGGATCAGCATCCCCATCAGCCATCCCGCTCCGATGCGCGTGATATCGGTGGACGAGCTAGACTGTCGATCGTCAAGGTGCAATATCATTTGGAGCGCTAAAATCGCTCCGACACCGAGGAAAAGTATTACGAATCGCCTCAAATCCTGCTCATTTCGGATGATGACGAACGGCGCGACCAGCAACAGCGTACCGATCCCTAGGAATCGAACGAGTTCCGTCCCTCCGTACGACGCGGCGGGAGTGTAGATGTAGCTTAGAGCCACAATTCCGGCAAATAGTGCAAAACCGAAAAGCGGCCATTTCGGCAGCGAGCCAAACTTAGGCTTTGGACCAGCGTCAATTCGCGCCGAGAGCTTAAGCATCTTCCAGCAGACGCCTAGAAGCAGGCCAATAAGCATCACTACTGTAAGGTCAACCGCGTGATCCAAAGGCCGTAATGGCCAATAGCCCTTAAGCTGCGGAATAAAGAGCGCGACGACCAGAAACACTTCAGGGTGTTTGAAGGCGAACCATAGGAAGGCCACCGCCCCGATGGCTCCCACGATAACCAAAAGGACGCTGAATCCTTCGACCAGCGCTGTTAGTACCGCGATCGAGGCAAGGCCAAGCAGCGCCGCAGTTAACTTCCAATCGCGCATGTCGGTTTCCAAGTGGCCACGTCTGGCGATGAAAGGCATTCACGCTTCCAGTCCAGCGGTTCTGCGCCTTCCAAGACCTTCAGAAGTCTTAAATAAAGGGATCGGTACTTAGGTTCGAGCAAGGTGTTGTTGTGCCAAACCATCGTGAAGACTCCACCCACCCTCCGGCATCGCTCTGCGCAGATCCGAACCGCCTCTACGCTAGCCTCCTCGCTCAGCTTCATGTAGCCAAGCAATGTCCGGTCCATTACCAGCAAAGGAATTTCCAGCAAATCAGCGGTTCGGTTGAGAGAAAGCAGCCATGGGCGGTAGGGAAGGCAGGTGCCCGCGCGGAATCCAATGTGATCGGCATAAGAAAGCGTGCTGTCGTACGCCAGTCCACACATCTCCCAGTGGATCCACGTGTCTACGCACCAGCGAAGATAATGCTGCCGTCCGCCGAGGGGTTCGTCTCCGAGTATTTCGCGCAGCAAATTGATCTCTCTTCGGAGCTTTTCGGGAGATCGAAACGTGCTGTAGCCGGGCTGAACGCCGCACTCCACTCCGTGCTCTCTCAGCCAGCCGATTACCCGCCGAATTTTGTCATGTCGCGGATCGTAGCCGCTATCCTGCGCGCTCGGCGGGCTTGCCATCCAATAAACCGCGGAGTCGAGCTTGTGTTCACGGGTGACCGTCACAATCTGCCGCACGGCACGGAGGTCGGCCGGTTCACATTCGGGAAGCCAACCCCACAATTCGCGCCACGTATTTCCTGCATCGCGATGCGCGATTTGCCGCAATATGTTTTTTCCCTGATACGGTATTCCCACATGATCGGCGTCGTGGCTTACCTTGGCGCGTAGCTTCCGTTCTGTGGGTCGCCAGTTAGGATGCAGGAACTTCAGCACTTGTTCGAACGCGAGACCGTACTCGTCTACGATTGGGCGATCCAGGAAGCCCTCTTTAAACGCTTCGCTTTGTTTAGCGGCAAAACGTCCGTGGCTGTCATGATCTGTTGCGATTGACTCTTCCCAACGCGAGAGGCACAGCAGCATAGTCAGTAGCAGGTCCACCGTGGATTCAACCCGGTCGCGGCTGACCGCCACGAACAGCGGCCCTTCCGTCTCGCGGCTTCCCGCAAACGGGACCAGGAAGCTCGGAATTAACCTTTTGACATCTCCGTCCGGCTCGTACATCCAGGTTTTCTGAACTGTATTGATCTTATGTCCACCCAACTCTCGCAGAAGCTCGGGCCTGGCATCCGGAAAGAAGATCTGCTTTTTCGTTGGCAGCGACGTTTCGAGAAGCGTTCCGCCCGGTTCCTGACGGATCCTCCACATCTGAAATAGCTCCCGATCCACGCCGCTCCGCCGAGCCAGCTCCCACAGGGCGTAACGCCTTGCTTGCGGCGTGATCCGAACGCTCCCGATTCGTTGAATCGTGCCGCTCTCAGGGCGAACCATCGAGCTGGTCGGCGGCGACACTACTTCCGGAGGATTGCTCATCTGAGTAGCCGAGTCGGGACTCATTGCGATGCCATCCTTTCTTCTCACCCTGCCATTACGGAAAAAAAGACTGGTTCATCGATCAGTTCGAGGGGTGCGCCTGGCGCTCGGTATTTGCTCGATACCTCGCGGCGTATTGCAACAAGCTGCCCCGAACCGATCCAGCTTTTTCCAGCCGCCATACCGGAAACGCCCCGGCGCCCCACTTGCGGTAATACTGCTCTACGCCACGTAGCGCGGAACCCTCAAAATCGAAATCGCGCTTTGCTTCGAGTGCTTCGTGAAGCGCCGTCCAAAGCAAAAGATACGATCCCGGTATGTCGCGTCTTCTAGAGTCGAAAGCGGACACGATTTGATACGTCGTTCTTGCGTCGTGGACCGTCAATAAAGTAGCGATCGGTTCTCCATCACTGGTACGCGCAATATAGAAGTCGCTCTTCTCGCGCTTGAACGCGGCCGACCATAGCCGGAGAGGTAGTTCTACGGGATAAAGTTGGCGGTCACCGTGAACCGATCCGATTTTGCATAACTGTGCAAAGGCTTCGACGTCGTCGTTTCTCGTGACGAAAAGATCCATCCGTCTCGCCTTCGTAAGCTTCTGGAAGTGAGTCCGAGTGATTTGAGCCTCCACTGAATCGATCGGCCGTTCGGCTGGTACCCGGAATGTGTACGCCAATTCGGCGCGGAATCCAGCCCACAAAAATCCCTGCAGATCGGGTCCCACGGCGCCCACCATGCACCGAAAGCTGTCAAAGCGGGGCATCTTGCGCGCCATTAATTCTCCTGCGGTCCGCATCAGGTGCAAACGGTCGCAGGCATCACCTCTTGAAATGTCGAAAATTGGGCCGAGAAACGGTGTGAGCTGTGGTGCATGAAGCAACCTGAGCCCGGCGCGCTTCTTTCTCGTGAGCGGAATGCCGCCGCAAACGGAGCCATGCTTATCCCGCACAGCGAGAATATCGAAGCGTTGAGAGGATATGTTGAGCCACCATGAATAGTGGAACACCGTCCCGTGAGGCGAACGGTCAACTAGCGCGTTCCAAAGGTCATACTCCGAAGGGTGAAGCATCTCGCATCGGAAGCCGGCGGAGTTGGCGCCGCGCTTGTCGGGCGCCAACTCTGTCGGAGGTTGCTTGGGAACGTTTGAAACTAGGGTGCTCATGGCCGATCTTTCGACTCCCGTAAACAAAGAGCGGGGATGTATCGCTCCGCCGAAATGACAGTCGATAATGCTGGCCGCTAAGGCAGTGGCGCGTGGAGTTGCGACAGCGGCGATTTCCCGCCAGCCGCGGCAAAGGGCACGTCCGAAAGCGCGACGAGATGCTCTCCATCCAGCAGGTAACTCTGGCTGCAGCTACTGCACTGGCCGTGTCCGTTGGCCACTTCCAGGCGCACTCCGCAGCGGCAAATCCAACCCACCCGCCGTGCTGGCGTGCCGACCACCAGCGCGTAATCGGGCACGTCGCGTGTTACCACTGCCCCGGCGCCGACAAATGCGTACTCCCCGATCGTAGTTCCGCACACGATTGTCGAGTTGGCGCCCATGCTCGCGCCCTTCCGAACCAGCGTCCGTTTGTACTCATTCTTCCGGTTCACGTGGCTCCGCGGATTGGTTACGTTGGTGAAGACCATCGACGGCCCGCAGAACACGTCATTTTCTAATTCGACGCCCGTGTAAACGGACACGTTGTTCTGAATTTTTACGTTGTTTCCGATGCGCACGCCGCTCGCGACATGTACGTTCTGCCCCAGGTTGCAGTTCTTTCCAATCGTGCATCCTGACATTACGTGCGAGAAATGCCAAACGTGGGTTCCGTCTCCCACTTCGCACGGATCATCCACAAGCGCCGTCGGGTGTACGAAATATCGCCGCCGCATTGCGTCCAGACGCTGCACCTGGCCGTTCTGCTTGAGCGATTGCTCGCTTGCGTTAAGCACCCGCAACACGCGCACGCCATTCCGGCCGTCTGTTCGCGGCGTTTGCCTCGTCTCCACGCACTCCACAAAATGTTTGCACTCGTTCAGCAATGGCTCCTCTGCGGGCAGTGCGATTACCTGTCCCTCCGACTTGTGAGCCACCGGCACTCGGTCGATCCAATCCACTCGATGCGGATACACAACCAGCTTCCTCTCTGCCTCCGTGTCATCGAATACCGCCATCTGCTGATCGCCCACGATCACCAGCTTCTGCTCCTTGAACGGATGGAGCCAACTCACGAAGATGTGGCTCGTGACGCCGCTTGCGAACTTGAAACTTGTCAGTGTCAGGTCCGCGACCTGCGGGTTTAGATACGCACCGCCGTGCGCCGCCACCGTTTCCGGATCTTCATCGAGCAGATAGAGAATCGCGGAAATGTCGTGGGGAGCAAAACTCCAAAGAATATTTTCTTCGGTACGAAGCTTTCCGAAATTCAACCGCGACGAGTACACGTATTCCACTCGCCCCAGCGTCCCCTTACGAATCAATTGTTTCAACTCGCGTATGGCCGGGTGGTAATACAAGAGGTGCCCTACCATCAGCACCCGATCGTTCTTGCGCGCGATTTCGACGAGCTCCTCGCCTTCGGCTAGCTGCAACGCTAGCGGTTTTTCGACGAAGACGTCCTTGCCGGCCAGCAGAGCCGCTTTAACCATCGAATAGTGCTGCGCTGCCGGGGTCGCAATCGCCACGGCATCGATGTCCGTTTTTGCCAGCACCTCTTTGTAGGATTTGCAGGGTTCCACGCCGTACTGGCTGGCGAAAGCCGCCAGCGAAGAATCTGAGACGTCGCACAGCACTTTCAGGCTTCCAAGTTTATGAAAATTGCGAACCAGATTCTTTCCCCAATATCCACACCCCACCACCGCGATTCTCGAATGAGAGCCCATGTCTCGCCCCTTTTGAATGGATTTTCTTAGTCTTTGGAGTGATAAAACTGTGCAATAGCGCGAACGATGGCGTTCTGGACGTCCTCTGTAAGCTCGGGATAAATAGGAAGCGCAAGGACCTCTCGACATGCTGCTTCCGAAACAGGAAAATCTCCGGCCGAATAGCGCAGGTATGAAAACGCCGTTTGTAGGTGGAGCGGCGAAGGATAGTAAACTTCAGTCGAAAATCCTTTTTCTCTCAAGAATAATCGCAGCTTTGATCGCTCCGTGCTGCGGATCACGAACTGGTTGTACACATGCTTGCAATTGGCAGGCACGGGCGGCAGCGTAACCAACTCTTCTAAATGGTATTCTGCAAAAAGGCTTCGATACACGTCCCCATTCTCGATGCGTTGCCGTTCCCAATCTTTAAGGTGCGCTAACTTCACCCGTAAGATCGCCGCCTGCAAGCTGTCCAAGCGGCTGTTCACCCCCAGAATCTCGTAACTGTATTTTTCTCTACTGCCGTGTGCACGCAAGAGCCGGAGCTTGTCCCCGAGCGATTCCTCGATCGTGGTCACCAGTCCGCCATCGCCCGCACATCCTAGATTTTTCGAGGGAAAGAAGCTGAAACAACCGAAAAGCCCCAGGCTTCCCACTTGCTTTCCGTCATAGGTGGCGCCGATGGCCTGCGCGGCGTCTTCCACCACTGCGATTCCGTGCTGCGCTGCGATTTTCAGAATCGGCTTCATGTCAGCCGGCAGCCCAAACAAATGCACGGGAATGATCGCGCGCGTCTTTTTTGTGATCGCAGCGGTCAGTAGTTCCGGGTTGAGATTGAACGTCTGCGGATCGATGTCCACGAATACCGGCCGCGCGCCCGTTCTCGCGATTGCTCCGGCGGTAGCCACAAATGTGAACGGCGTGGTAATTACCTCGTCTCCGCTCTCGATATCTAGTGCCCGGAGAGCCAGGTACAGAGCGTCCGAACCAGAGGCGCAGCCCACGGCGGCTCCAGCGCCTACCATCTCCGCAATCTCAGACTCCAGAAGCTGTACCTCTTTCCCGAGAATGAAATGCTGGCTGTCTAAAATCCGCTCCACCGCGTGTAGCACTTCCGTCCGAATCGTCACGTACTGCGCCTTTAGATCTAAAAACGGCACCAGCGTACTCGAATCGTGCCTGAGCTGGGGTCGTGAATCGCGAACAACCGCCTGGGGCGTTCCCATACTTATCTTCCTCTCTTGTTCGAAGTTTGAACCGGTGAGTCTGATTCGTTCTCTTCGCGTGGATTACTGCCCAAGTCGCAGGCCTAAGCCGTAACCAGCGACTTCGGAAGCTGCCTGGACCGCAACATCTCCGGCCCGGTGCATGCCTTGCTTGAATCCGCTCTGCGGCACGAACAGGATGTCATTCGCTTCGAGCAGCGGATCTCGCACCTTGCCCTTCATAATTTTCGACAGATTCACTTTAATTTCTTGTCGTTGCGAGCCGTCCTCCGATTGCCGAACGATAATCGTGTGCCCTAGCGACGCGGTCGATTGGGTCCCCTCCACCATGGCAATGGCTTGCAGCACTGTCAGGCCATGCCGTCCATCTTGAACCGCGAAAGCTCCCGGCTTCACCACCGCGCCGACCACGTAAACGATGGGCGCGCGCGATACCGTGATCACGTCTCCCGGTTTTACCTCTACGTTGAGCGCCGCATCTTTCCCGGACATGAGTCTCTGTACGTCAACCGTCTGCGACCCAGTCGCGGGCGTTGCGCTCGGATTTTTCGTCGTCTCCGCCGCGTCCGCGTGGTGCGCGATCGTCACCGTCGGCCCTGCCGCCGTCAACAAACCGCCGCTCATCGAAATCGCCTCGAGCAGCGTCGTGTTCTGCTTTTCCAGCGGGTACACTCCCGGTCGTGACACCGAACCAAGTATCGTTACGTTGTGACTCATGCTCCGGAGGATAAATATGGTCACTTCCGGTGCCCGTAGGATTCCCTGGGTCTTGAGCGCATCGCTGAGTTTCTGGGAAAGCTCAAACGTGCTCTCTCCTGCCGCATGGATCGGACTCGAGAGCAGCGGGAGTTGGATGTTACCCGCAGAATTCACCTGGTACTGCCCGCTAATGTCGTCCTCGTTCACCACGCGGACCTGCAATACGTCTCCGACTCCGACCATATATCCACCGTATGCCGGCGGCGCGTTCGTTTGCGGTGCTTGCGCCGGCGGGTTGGGAGGCGGAAGGGAATCGACCCGCTGTTGCGCATTTGCCGGAGTCCCACAGAAAACAACGAACGCCGCTAACAACCCGAGTAACAGGTTCCTGCGAACAAAGACGATCGCATTGCTCAACATGGCGTACCTCTCTCTAGTTCAGTCGTTCGATAAGTCGAGCCCTGAGGAAAACAAAATGAGTTGGAACTACGCCGAATTCTGCTGGTAATGTCGCGTTGGTCCATAAGCGTAATATTCGGAGTGCAAGTTGGCGCCGTTCAAGACCACGCCGAGCACGGAACCACGTGCTTCCTCTAGAATCTCCATGCTCCGCACCATCGCCTTGCGCGTGGTTGAACTGCACCGCGCCACGAGCACGATCCCGTCCGCGTGCGCGGAAAGCCATCGTGCCTCGGCGAACGGGATGATCGGTGGCGAATCGAGTACCACGTAGTCAAACTTCTTGCGTAGTTCGTTCAACAGGTTTTCCATCTGTTTGGAAGTCAAAGCTTCCACCGCTCTTGGAGCGCCTTGTTCCGCGCCTAGAACGGTCAGGTTGGGCGTCTCCGAATCAGCCTCGGGAATTTCCTGAATGATTCCGGGATTCGATAACGCATCTAGCAGCCGCAGACGAACTGTGACCCCAAATGTCGGCGTAATCTTGGGGTGCCGAAGGTCCGCGTCGATTAGGCACGTTTTGCTATGCCTCGCCAAGGCGACTGCAAGATTCGCCGCTACCGTCGTCTTGCCCTCGGCCGGGAATGGTGACGTGATCAGAATCGTCCGGATTGGTTTCTCACGTGTCAATGACGAAACCCGGATCGCGGTATCTAGGCTGCGGATCGCTTCCGCCTCCGGCGATCGCGAATTTTCATGCAGCAGCGCCACCACCGGCGAGTTTGGATGTATTCCGTGCGCAATCGACGTTGCCGCGTTCGCCGGAATAAATCTCGTGCTGCCGGCTACCCGCAACAGCCGGCTTTCTGGCACCAGCGCCAGAGCTGGAAGATCGGACAGCCTCCGCAGATCTTCCGTCGTCATGATCGTGTCATTCATGCCTTCGGCCGCGAATGCTAGCGCCACGCCGCCAAGCAACCCTGTCAAAAGTCCTCCGCCCAGAATTGCCAGCCGATGCGGGCCATTCGGCTCCATAGGCAGCTGCGGATTATCAAGCACCCGCACGTTGTTCGAGTCCAGAGAAGCGGTTACAGCAAGTTCTTTGATCCGCGACGAGAGCCCTACGAATAGCCCGGCGTTCGCCGCTGCTTGTCGCCTGAGAAGGTCGTACCGCACCACGTCTTCATTCGAATTATCGAGCGAGGTTTTCAAACTCGCCAGCGTTCCGCGGATCAGATTCTCGTGCGTCTGCGCCGATTGATACGAAGCCTCGATTTGGCTAGCGATGCGGTTCCGCTCTTGCCCTAGCAGGCGGTTCAGTTCGTTGGCTTCATCTTGAAGTTTCAGCACTTCGGGATTCTTGCTTCCATAAATAGCCAGGTCTTGAGCCAATTGGGCGCGTGTATTCGCTAACTGCTCCGTCATCTGCTGAATCACCGGGCTGTCTTTCATCTGGGGCAGGTTCTCCGTATTTCCACTCTGAATCTGCTGTACGTAAGATTTCAGCTGCAATCGATCGCCCATCGCTTGTGTGAGTTGCTGGTTCAGCTCCGCCACGCGCGTGGCAACCGGATTCTCGGTGTCGACCGCCGATACCGTGCCTGCGTCGCCTGCTTGCGTCATTCCACCGTCACCCGCCAACTGCACCCCTTGATGATTCTTCTGGAAATTCAGCAAGTCTTGATCTGATTCGTTCACCGATTGCTGCAGCTGCTTGATCTGCGGAGCAATTGCTGACGCGGCGCTCAGCGTCTCATCATATCCGCTGCGGTGAACGTCATTCAGATATCGATTCACCAGGTCGCTCACAATCGCCTTCGACAATTTCGGATCGCGGCTTTCATATTTGATATCCACCAGCTGGCTACTCGTTACCTGTGCTACGCTAAGCCGCTTATCAAACATCTGAATGAGTTGCAGTATGTTCGGGGGGCCTGATTTCTTTCCAAATACCTTCGATTCCCCCCACGCCGCGGATTTTTGCAGCCACGTCCGGTGCAGGAAAACCGGATTTTGCGCCAGATTCAAGTCAGTAATCACATCCGTCGCCAAATGAGCGCCCCTCAAAATCTCCACCTGCGTATCGAGATACTGGGTTTGATCCTGAGTGGACTGTGGCGCCGTGCCCTGCAGGCCAACCAGATTCGCCCCTGGAGGACTAATTTCCAGCCGTGCCTCTGCTTGGTACGTGCTGTGCATCAGCAGCACCGCTACCAGCAGCAATAGTTCCAGCGCTGCCGCAAACACAACTAAGATCTGCCAGTGCTTTCTTACCACCTGCACCGCTTCTCGCCACGATCCGCCCCTTTGTTCGTGGCTCGGCACAGTCCAGTACGACTGGCCTTTGAAAGAAGCGTCTTCCGGAGTCAACATGGTATTTGTTCGGCCCCTCACGATGCTGTTGCTGTTAGCCATTGCACTCTCCAGGAATCGCGTGATGTCACGCCTCGATCTTCGGCAGAAGCTCGGCGTTCTGAGGTTTGCTTGCTTGTGGATCAGGGGTTAATGAGCCCAGGTGCCATGCAAAAGCGAGCAGCGCCAGACCAATAAATCCGATCAAAGCAAACCCGCTCGCCCGACCGCTTTCGCAAAGTAATCCAGCCGATACCAGAATCGCCGTCAGTCCGTACGATAGGACCAAAACTCCGCGCATCGGCCAGCCTCGTTGCAATAGCAGATCGTAGTAGTGCCGCCGGTCGCCGCGAAAGGGTGAATGCCGCGTGCGCATCCTCCGCACGATCGCCAATCCCGCATCGCCAAGAGGCAGCATGAAGAACGCAATCACCGGCAGCGCTTGGTAAACTCCCGGTTCGGTGGAGTTGTGCTGCAGCACCAACAGCGCGGCCAGTGACCCGATCAGCGTGCTTCCGGAATCGCCCATGAAGATCGACGCGGGTGGAAAATTGTGAACTAGCATCGTTCCGCATACCGCGATCAAGCATCCAGCTAGGACCACTTCGCTCCGCGATCCACCCGGCACAAGGGTTAATCCGATAGCTCCGATCGCGCAGACGCCCGCCGCGAGGCCATCCACGCCGTCCAGCATGTTCATCGCATTTATGAAAAAGGCGAACAGCAGGCAGGTGGCTGCCAGATTCAGAACCGGCGCTTTGAACCAATCCGCCTGCCATCCTGCGTACCACAGCATTCCGCCGCCAAGTAATTCGCTTGCAAGGCGTGTGGACGGCGACAGATTCCACAAGTCGTCCGCAAATCCGACTGCCCATATGGCCAGTACCACGCCAATTCCAATCCAGTCCCGGCCCTGCATCGCTCTCGCTGACAGCAGCACGCCAACGGCGATTCCAATCGCCATTGCCACCCCTCCCAAGCGGGGCGTCGGCAGCAGGTGCGGCTTCAAAGCTCCCGGTTCGTCGAAAAGACTCTTGCGGCATGCCAACCACCTAACTACAGGGATCGCGATCGCCGTCGAGGCGAACGCTCCGACGGCGCTCAAAACTGATCCGGAAATTGTCATTTCACTCGTTCAGGCTGGGATTGTTATGGACGAACTCTCGAACGATGTTCGCGACTCTGCAGCGATCACCTCTACCAACTCCTTGCAAACTATCCCGATCTCCTGTTTTGTAAGTTGTCCGGAGAAGGGAATCGCTAGGCAGTTGTCGGAGGCGCTCTCCGCATTGGGAAGCGGCATCGGAATTTCAGAGCGGTATTGCGCGAAGTAGGGCTGCCGATGAATGGCCGGGAAGTACGCTTGCGTGGCGATGCCCCATTGCTGCAACCGATTCCGAATGCGATCGCGCGTTGCGCTTCCCGGTGCGCCTGCCGCCTCGATCACGTACACGAACCAGCTCCGTTCCGCATGTTTCACTTCTCCCGGCAGACGAATCGCGTTGATTCCGTCCAGCGTGCGCGAGTATTCGGTGGCTACTGATTCTCTTGCCGCAAGCAATTCTTCAATTCGTTCCAACTGTGCCAGTCCCAGCGCGCAATGGACGTCGCTCAAGCGGTAGTTAAACCCGAGCTGCACGTGCGTCAGCCAGCGTCCGTCTTCGTCCCGTCCTTGGTTTCGGAGCGACCGGCAGCGCGCCGCAATCGACGCATCGTTGGTTACCACCATTCCACCTTCGGCCGAGGTAATTTGCTTGTTTGGATAGAAGGCGAACACAGCTGCGTCGCCGAAAGTTCCAGCGCGGCGCCCGCGATATATCGCTCCGATCGCCTCGCAGGCATCCTCGAGAACGATCAATCCGTATTCGCTCGCGATCTGCTCGATCGCGTCCATTTCGCACGGCAATCCGAACACGTGCACCGGCAGAATCGCCTTCACCGTCTGGCCGCTCTTTAGATTCAGCACGCGGCCGTCCTTGTTTCGGCTACAGCACTGTTCCAGGAAAGCGCGAATATTTGCGGGATCCAGGTTGTACGTTTCGCGGTCGATATCCAATAGGACGGGCGTGGCCCCTTCGTACAGCATGCAGTTCGTGGACGCCACAAAACTAAAAGGCGTCGTGATGACCTCGTCGCCCGGCCCGATGCCCGTCGCTCGCACGCACATGTGTAGAGCGGCCGTTCCGCTGCTTGCCGCCACCGCATAACGCATGCCGGCATATTCTGCGAACCGCTCTTCGAACCGGGTCAGCCAAGGTCCCAGGCTCAGTTGCTTGCTTCGAATAACTTCCGACACATATTCGATTTCGCGTTTCCCTACATCCGGCGAAGACAGCGGAATATTCATCTTCAACTTAGCTCACTTTCGAAAGCTGCAATCCGGTCTGCGGCTCTCGGTGTTGCTGTGCAACGGATCGGTGCGCTGCGAACGACGGGAACAGCCGGCCGATGTAGTCGAGAAGCCCTTGATAGTCGCGGCACGCCAAAAGCTTTTCAAGTTGTACGACCGTTTTCTGGATGTCGATCGAAGATGGATAGGTCCCGTCCAGGCACAGCAAGCGGGGTTGGTCCGTCTTGCGCGGTCTTTCCCGCTCATCCCACAGGTCTTCGTGGAATTTCTCGCCGTCCCGCAAGCCAATGAATTCGATCGGCATCTCTTCCTCGGGTGCCAGTCCGGAGTAGAGGCTCAGCCTGCGAGCCAGTTCGTAGATATTGATTGGCTCGCCCATGTCGAAAACGAACGTCTCTCCGCCCTGGCCGCGCTGCGCGGCGCAAAGGATTAAATACGCGGCCTCCGGTATGCTCATGAAATATCTCGTTGCTTGCGGGTCGGTCACGCGCAACGGGCCGCCCTTCAGAATCTGATCGGAGAAAAGCTGAATCACGCTTCCCGCGCTCCCAGCGACGTTTCCGAATCGCACGTTCACAAATCGCACCTGGTTCTTGTTGGCCAGGTTCCGGATGATCATCTCCGCCAGCATCTTCGAAAGGCCCATGTAATTCCGCGGATTCACGGCCTTGTCGGTCGAAATGTTGACGAGTGATTCCACCTTCGCCGCAAGCGCCGCGTTGGCCACGTTTCGGGTTCCCAGCACATTATTTCGGATCGCTTCCCGCGGATGCAGTTCCATCATGCCCACGTGCTTGAATGCCGCCGCGTGAAACACGATTTGGGGAGCCTCGCCGCCGAACATTTCGCGCACTGATTCGGCATCGGTGATGTCTCTCAAATAAACGCCCACGTCCAGGTCGGGCGCTCTTTCGCGCACTCCCAGTTGAATGTGAAATAGATTGTTTTCGGATTTATCTACCAGCACCAGGCGCCGAGGGCCCGCGTCCGCCAGTTGACGGCACAATTCTGAACCGATCGATCCTCCCGCGCCGGTCACCAGCACCACCTTATTCGCCACCAGCGCGCGGATCATTTGCGGGTCGCAAACGACGCACTCCCGTTGCAGTATGTCGTCCATGCGAATTGGACGCAGGCTCTTGGACGTCACCATCCCGTTCGTCAGTTCCGCCAGGCTTGGCAGCATTCTTACCGGAACCCCGCACTGCCGGCAGGCGTTCAGGATTCGTTGCATTTGTTCGCGTGTCGCGCTGGGGATGCAGATTAGGATTTCATCCGCGTTGTTTTCCACCACCGCCCGTTGCAACTCCGAAAGATCGCCGAGAACCGGCACGTCGCAAATGCGGCTGCCTTTTTTCGTAAGATCGTCGTCGACGAAGGCCACGGCTCGCATATTCGCGCCGTGATCCGAGCTTAGTTCCTTAACCAGTGAGGCTCCGCCATCGCCGGCTCCAACCACCACGGCTCGCCTGGCAGTCAGCGACTTGCGAGCCAAGCGCAGGAAATAAAGCCGTTCGCTGAAGTGAAATCCGGCCAGAAGGAAAAAGCAGATCAGCGCGTCACGCACGAACAACGCGCCCGGCAAAGAACTCGATGGCGCCCAGAGGTCTCGCGCGAAATAGAGACAAATACTGCTGATTCCCACGGCCTTCGCGATCGCCACCAAGTCGCCAATGCTCGCATGCCGCAGCGACCGCCAAAACACGCCGAAAATCACCAGCGCCGCGCCGCGGAACAGCAGCACTGCGGGCAGCAGAATCCACAGGAGGTTCACACTCCACCCGTGAGGGTCGTGAAGGTTCTGGAGCCAGTAACAGAAAGCGAAGGAGATGAAAACTATCGATAAGTCCACCGAGATCACCACGAAGCGAAGCGCAAATCGAATCAGTCGCGGACTAATTGATTTCGCTGGTGTATCGGTGACTTTATCTGTTGCGGGAATGCCAACTGCCGATGGGACGCTCAGTGTATTGGGCATGTAAACGAGTCGACTGCGAATTTGGATTTTTCCGTGGTAGGTTCTACAGCGCTTCCAGTTCGTACCCCTCGATTTGGATGGACAATGACCGTTGAATCAAACTCACGCTGAGGATCAAGCTGTCTTTGCCCGCTTCTCGCAGCAAAATGCCTTCTAATCCGCGCAGGGCGCCATCCCGGATGCGCACTTTTTGACCAGCTTGCAGGAACGGATGAGGCTCGCAACTCACCTTATGTTCCATCAGCCGCCGAACGTGCCGAATCTCATGCGCTTCCAGCGCGATCGGTCCCTGGCTATTTCCAACGAATCGAACCACTCCGGGCCTTCGCAGCACGCGCACCCGGTCGCGTCGATACTCATTTAATTGTACGAATGCGTAGCCCGGAAACAGTGGCATGCTGACGCTCTGATTTCGGTCGCTCCACTTGTGCACGCGAACGATCAGAGGAAGCAGGCATTCGATATTCTCGCCTTTCAATTGTTCCGCCACCGCTTTTTCATGCCTCGGGTACGTCTGAACCGCGTACCAACCGGCCTCCATCGCCCCTAATGCCGTGGGAGTTGCGATGTGTGTGAGAACTTGGGTTTCTGTCATTTGTCTTGTTGGTTTCGACGTCGAGTGTGGATTCCGAGGGCTCCGCCATTCTCAGTCCCTTTGCTTTATGGGCCAGAGTCCAGACGGTCGAAAATTCCAGTAACCGAAAGGCTTGATGAGGATGTCCGTTCGGCATATGCAGGAAACCATGTTCGCAATGTTCTCAGCAATACGGGATATGGCTCAAAACTCAGTCCGAACCGCCCTGATCTACTTGGTAGGGCGAAGACCGTAAGTCGTGGGCCATTTTTCGTCGCACGCAGTTCGCGTTTCGGAAGTTCGATGATCCCCAGTCTCCGAACAATGTTTTTTATCGCACGCTCGAATTCAACGCGCTGATTTGAATCTTCGCTCGGGATAAACGCCCCGCTAAAGTTGAGCTAGCATCCAGCTAGCCAGCAGGTTCATCATGTCGGAGATATTTGCATTGCTGCGAGACCGCTCGCACACGGGGGAAGACTTCTATGGCAACACCGAAGATTCTGATTTTGACCGGAGATGCGGCTGAGTCTCTGGAAGTGATGTACCCGTATCAGAGGCTGCGCGAAGAAGGTTACGACGTTCAGATTGCCGCGCCGAGCAAAAAGAAACTGCATTTCGTGGTGCACGATTTCGAGCCCGGCTTCGACACCTATACGGAAAAGCCCGGCTATAGTTGGGACGCCGATCTGGCGTTCAAGGATGTGAATCCGGCCGATTACGTTGCGCTGGTAATTCCCGGCGGTCGCGCGCCCGAATACATTCGCAACGACGTCGATTGCAAGCGCATCATTCAGAGTTTTTTTCAGCAAGAAAAACCGGTGGCGCAGCTCTGCCATGCGGGATTGGCGCTGGCTGCTGCCGGAGTACTGAAAGGACGCCGAACTTCGGCGTACCCGGCGATTGAGCCGGATGTGCGAGCTGCCGGCGCGGAGTTCGTCAATTCGGAAGCCCTGGTCGATGGAGTGATGGTTTCGGCGCGCGCGTGGCCGGATCATCCGGCGTGGATGCGCGAATTCATCAAGCTTCTGAAAGCAAAGGCGCCGGTAAGCGGGCGCGGCGCTGCGGCCTAACGCACGAACGTCGCGACTGCAACCATGGCAATAGTCGCAAACGACTGCGAGCCGTTCATCGCAGTCAAAAAATGTAAGCTGGGATACAATACAGGCATTGCGGCGCGCGGATGCGCGAAGCGAGAGGAGAGAATCGTGAACGGTATTCTACGAAAAGCAACGTTGGCTGCGGCAACGGCCGCAATGGCGTGCGGAATGGCACTTCACGCGCGCGCGGATGGCCAGTCGAAGACTCTTACAGGCGTGGTGACTGATATGGCGTGTGGCCGATCGCACAGCATGATGAAAGGGAACGGGAGCGACGCGCAGTGCGTCCGAACGTGCGTGAAGGGCGGGAGCCCGTTCGGACTGGTAGTAGGCGCGAACGTGATTGAATTGCGCGGTCATTCACGAGAGCTGAACAATTACGCGGCGCAGAAAGTGACGGTTAGCGGCACCATGCGCGGGAAAGATTTGATTGTGGAGTCGGTGAAGCCCGCGAAATGACCCAGCGGGCGAGAGGTTGGCGGTGAGCGAAGCCGAGACAAAGGCGCATTGGGAGGATATTTACCGGCGTCTTCCCGCGGACGCGGTGAGTTGGTACAAGCCGCACCTGCAAACGTCGCTGGAGATGATCGAGCGGGTGGGCCGCCGCGATGCGTCAATCATTGATGTCGGCGGCGGGGAATCGACGCTCGTGGATGATTTGCTGGCGCGCGGGTACGGGCATGTGACGGTGCTCGATATTTCTGAGACGGCGCTCGCGGAGAGCAAGAAGCGGCTGGGCGATATATCCGGGCGAGTGCAGTGGATGGCCGCGGACGTGACTGTAGCGGACTTCGAGTGTGGTGCGTACGATGTGTGGCACGACCGTGCTGTATTCCATTTTCTGACAGTGCCGGAGAAGCGCGCGGCCTATGTGCGAAACGTGGCACGGGCCGTGAAGCCGGGCGGGCACGTGATCGTCGGCACGTTTGGTCCCGAGGGGCCGACGAAATGCAGCGGGCTGGACGTGATGCGGTATGACGCCGAACATCTGCACGGGCAGTTCGGCGCACATTTTCATGCAGTGGAGCATCATGAAGAGATTCACCACACGCCGGCGGGAAAAATTCAGCAGTTTTTGTACTGCATGTGCCGGGTAGAGTGAGTTTCGCATTCGATGCGGCAGCAGGACGACACGAGTAGTGGAATTGCCGTGCAGCGCTAGCGCCGAGCGGGTGCACGATCCGCCAAGAAGAAGGCTCCTCGCCTGCGATTCATGCCGGACCGAAATGTACCGCGCGCAAAACACTACAAGTATTCGCAAGACTGTATTGTGCTATAGCGCGTCGTGACTGGAGGAAATGTGAGTTCCCCTACAACTTCGCCTGCTAGTGCTGGCTCCGGGAAAGCAATCGACGCCGCCGCGCTGATGCAGATTCAGTTTTCTTTCGCCGCATCCCGCATCCTTTTAACCGCCTTGGAGCTGGACGTGTTTTCGCCGCTCGCGTCAGCAGCGCGAACAGCGCCAGAGATGATCGATGCAACTGGCTACAGCGCACGCGGATTGCCCATGCTCCTGGATGCGCTGGTGCCTCTCGGCTTGCTCGAGAAGCGCGACGACCGGTACGAGCTGACTCCGATCTCGGAAAATTATTTGGTGAATGGCAAGCCGGACTACATCGGCAGGGCGTTGGTCGAGGCGCATACGCGACTGCTG
The DNA here is from genome assembly GCA_050746805.1 of Candidatus Acidiferrales bacterium. Taxonomy (GTDB): domain Bacteria; phylum Acidobacteriota; class Terriglobia; order Acidiferrales; family UBA7541; genus Palsa-295. Next base: position 45,410 of record JBOGMW010000221.1, read on the forward strand.
GCATCGTGGGACCAACTTGCCGACAGCATCCGCACGGGGAAGCCCTACTCGGTAGTGGAGGAGCAAAAAGCGGCGGAGGAATTTTTCCCGGCGTTGGTTCGCTGGTTGCATGTGACCAATGCAGACCCGGCGCGAAGGCTGGCGCAGGCCTTGAGGCCAAAGACCGCGAAAAATCCGGTAGTGTTGGACGTGGCGTGCGGAAGCGGAATCTGGGGCATTAGCTTCGCCCAAGCCGAACCAACGGCCCAGGTGATCGCAAACGACTACCCAAAAGTGCTCGAAACGGTAACGCGAGGGTATGTCGAGCGGGAAGGTTTGTCGGCGCGTTATCGCTATGCGCCCGGCGATGTCAAACAGCTCCAGCTTCCCATCGAGTCCTGCGACTTGATTTTGCTTGGGAATATCATTCATTCGGAGGGCGAGGCGGCTTCGCGCGCGATCTTTCGGAAATGCTTCGAGTTGCTGAAACCGGGCGGACAGGTGGCGATCATCGATATGATCCCAAACGATCAGCGGACCGGCCCTCCGTTCGCGCTGATTTTCGCGCTGAATATGCTGGTCAACACAGCGACGGGCAGCACGTACACGATGGAGCAGTACCGGAGCTGGCTCGGCGAAGCAGGTTTTAACGAAGTAGCGACCGTGGACGTGGCGTCGCATTCGCCGGCGATCGTGGCGCGGAAAAGCTGAAACGCAAGCCGCGTGTAGATTTTTTGCGCGGCGTAGGTGTGCTAGAACCGCGCGGAGCCTTCCATGCCGGCCAGTCGGCGCGGGTCGTTCCCGGGAATGGTCATCGAGAAAATCGATTCGACGCTGGTGTAATCGTAATAGCCGAGGCGGGCGATCGGACGCGCTTTGAGAATGTCGATATGGCCGTCGGATGTGAGGTAATCGTCGGCGATGTGAATCGCGATTACGCGGCCAAACACGATATCGACGGTGCCCATGGTGCCGTTGCCGGGCAGATGAATTGTTTGATGGTACGCGCATTCGAAATGCACCGGCGATTCGGCCACGCGGCAGGGCTTCACGATGCGCGACGGCGTTTTGCTCACGCCAGCCAGATCGAACTCATCCGCTTCGGGCGGAACTTCTTCAGCGGATTTATTCACCGCTTCGCGCAGCGCGTAAGTCGCCATGTTCCACACGAATTGCCCGGTTTGCTCCGCGTTGACGACGGTATCTTTTCGGCGGCCGCGCGTATTTTGGTTCGACGCGAACATCACGTACGGCGGATCAAAGGTGAGATTCTGAAATTGGCTGAACGGCGCGAGGTTGTGCACGCCTTCGCGGCTGATGGTGGAGATCCATCCAATCGGACGCGGCACCACGCAGGATTTGAAAGGATCGTGTGGCAATCCATGCGGCGTCTTGCCAGGCTCGTAGAACATTCGTGTCTCCTCCGTAGTAACAGCTGTAGGGCAACAGCGGCCATGATCGCTCGCGAATGCAGGAAAAATGTAGGCCGCGGCATTATAGACGGAACTTGGCTCTATAAGCCGTCTAGAGCGGCACATTTGGTCCAAATCTTGGCGCTATAACCCGGCTTAAGCGCGCCTACGGATGCATTTTGCATATCTTGCGTCGCCGAAGAAGCCGCAGGAACTCCCTTTCGCGCTGGTGCAGTTCAGGTTAAAATAACTCGATACACTCGGCGTGCGCACCCCGGCATACACATGCAGAGCTGCCACCTCAGGGTTGCCCGGCTGACAGGAGGCTAGGTAGATGTCGAATAGCGGCAATGGGAAACCCGCGGATTTAGGCGCGGACTGGAAAACCAATCCGCGCTGGGCTGGCATCACGCGTCCATATAAACCAGAGGACGTGGAGAAGCTGCGGGGGTCGTTCCATATCGAGCATTCGCTGGCGCGACTGGGCGCGGAGCGATTGTGGAATTTGCTGCATTCGGATTCTTACACGGCGGCGCTCGGTGCCATGAGCGGCAATCAGGCCGTACAGCAGGTGGCTGCCGGACTGAAAGCGATCTATGTGAGCGGTTGGCAGGTTGCGGCGGATGCCAACGACGCTGCGGAAACCTACCCCGATCAGAGCCTCTATCCCGCCAACAGCGTTCCCAGTTTAGTGAAGAGAATCAACCGGGCGCTGGTGCGCGCGGACCAGGTTCGTCACGCGGAAGGCGATCGTTCCACGTATTGGCTGGCGCCGATGGTGGCGGATGCCGAGGCCGGATTCGGCGGCAATCTGAACGCGTTCGAGCTGATGAAAGCCATGATCGAGGCCGGTGCCGCCGGAGTGCATTTCGAGGATCAACTATCGTCGGCGAAAAAGTGCGGCCACTTGGGCGGAAAGGTGCTGGTGCCCACTTCGGAAGCGGTTCACAAGCTGGTAGCGGCCCGGTTGGCGGCGGATGTAATGGGCGTCCCGACGCTGGTGGTCGCCCGCACCGATGCCGATAGCGCCACGCTGCTCACCGCTGATGTTGACGAGCGCGACCGCGAATTCATCACCGGCGAGCGCAGCGCGGAAGGATTTTTCTACGTACGCCACGGTCTGGAGGCGGCCATCGCCCGCGGACTGAGCTACGCGCCATACGCCGAAATGCTGTGGTGCGAGACGTCCACGCCGGATTTGCGCGAGGCGCGCATTTTCGCGGAACGCATCCACGCGAAATTTCCGGGAAAGATGCTGGCCTACAACTGCTCGCCATCATTCAACTGGCGGAAGAATCTGGACGATCAAACCATCGCCCATTTCCAGAGCGAGCTCGCGGCGATGGGCTACAAATTCCAGTTCATCACCCTGGCGGGGTTCCACGCGCTGAATCATTCCATGTTCGAGCTAGCGCGCGGCTACAAAGAGCGCGGCATGGCGGCGTACTGCCAGTTGCAGGATCACGAGTTCGAAAGCGAGCACGATTTCGGCTACGCCGCCGTCAAGCACCAGCAATTCGTCGGTACCGGGTACTTCGATACGGTGCAGCACGTGATTACCGACGGAACGGCTTCCACGGTGGCGCTGAAGGGTTCGACGGAGGCGGCTCAATTTCACGGGCACAAGCCGCATCCGCGACCAGCGCCTGCCGTCAGAGAGCGCTGCTGACCGATTTTCGCCGGTTCCATCGCTTACGCATCCTCGAGGACCGGCGCTAAGATCGCGCCACGTTTTGTGAAAATCCCGCCGCGTTTGCTGTATCTTTCCTAGGATGGCTACTCTTTCCGCGCACGCCACGGACGACGCGATTGCAAAGCTCGCTGCAGATCAGCGCTGCGCCCGCGCGTTGCGCTGGATTGAGCAGAATTCCGATTGGCTTACGGAGCAGCAAATCAATCTGACGGAAATTCCCGCGCCGGAAACGCGCGAGGCGCGCCGCGCAGAAGCAGTGAGGGCCCTCTTCGCGGCGCGCGGTTTCAATACCAACATCGATTCAGTCGGCAACGTCGTGGCCGAGCGCCCCGGCGTGGAGAGCGACAGCGTAATACTTCTCGCTGCCCACATCGACACGGTTTTCCCCGAAGGCACCGACGTCCGCATCAAGCGCGAATCCCGGAGCGAATCCATGCGCCAATCTAGTCGCCAATCCAGCCGATTGATAGGGCCGGGAATTTCCGACAATGGCGCGGGTGTGGCCGCTCTCATCGGCCTGGCGCACGCGCTCGCTGAGTCGCGGGTCCAGACGCAAAAAACGATTGTGCTTGCCGGGGACGTCGGCGAAGAAGGAGAAGGCAATCTGCGCGGGATCCGGCACCTCGTCGAAACGTACCGCGCGAGGCTTTCCGCGGTGATCGCGGTCGATGGACCGTCTACTGATTACATCACCACGCAGGGCATTGCTTCGCGCCGCTTTGAGGTGTGCATCGCAGGCCCGGGGGGCCATAGCTGGTCCAATTTCGGAGCGCCCAATCCCATTACCGCGCTCGCGCGAGGCATCGTCCGCTTTTCTGCCTTTCGGGTGCCCAGCGATCCCCGCAGTTCTTATAATTTCGGCGTGATCGAAGGTGGCAGCGCCGTCAATTCCATTCCCACGCGCGCTGCCGTGAAGGTGGATCTACGCTCCGAGGATGATCTCGAACTCGGCCGCCTGGAATCCGCCCTGCGCGACGCGATGCAAGCCGGTCTGCGCGACGAACTCGCCGTCACAGACCGGCCCAGCGAAGCGCTCGAACTGAACTTCCGCTCGCTTGGCGCGCGGCCGGCTGGAAAACTGCCGGCTGATTCGCCGCTCCTCGCCGCCATCCGCAATGTCGATCGCTTTCTGGGCAATCGCTCGCGTACGGAGCGCAGCTCCACTGACGCGAATTTTCCGCTTTCGCTTGGGATTCCTGCCGTTGCACTGGGCGGAGGCGGAACCGGCGGGGGAGCGCACACGCCTGACGAATGGTACGACCCCATCGGTCGCGAGCTTGGTCTCAAGCGCCTATTTCTCATCACCCTCGCTCTCGCCGGCCTATAACCCTCGCGACGTTCCATGCCAGCCCTTACCCCTTGCCTTCCGCTTTGCGTTCGCCGTACCGTCTTGTGAAGCTTCACACGCTATGCTGAGCGAGCACCCTTGCTGACCAAATGATGAGCAAACGCCTCCTTGCCGATCTCGCCCTGGCCTTCGCCTCGCTGATCTGGGGCGCCACATTCGTCTTGGTAAAAGACGCGCTCGCCGATATTTCTGTCCTCGCTTTTCTCGCCGTTCGGTTTGCCCTGGCCGCCGGCGTGATGGCCATCATCTTCTGGCCCTCCATTCGCAAAATGAGCGGGCGGACGGTTTGGTCCGGCGTGCAAATCGGCATCTTCATGTTCGGCGGATATATTTTCCAGACCAGTGGCCTGCAATTTACGACCCCCACGAAAGCCGCATTCATCACCGGAATGTGCGTTGTGCTGGTTCCGCTGTTGCTGGCAATTTTCGCACGGCGCCACATCACAAAATGGATTTGGACCGGCGTTGCCGCGGCCTCCGTCGGACTCTATTTCTTGACGGTCCCGCCCGGGGGGCTCGGCGCGCTCGATAAAGGCGATCCGATCGTATTCGGGTGCGCCGTCATGTTTGCGCTGCAGATCATTTTTATCGGCCGCTACGTAGGGACGCATTCCGTCGGCGCGCTGGCATTCTTGCAGGTGGCCACCACCGCCGTACTTTCCGCGCTTTTCCTGCCCGTATTCGCGGTCGCCCAATGGGAACATCCGCGGCTGATCTGGAGCCGACAGGCGATTCTAGCGATTCTGATTACCGCCATCGGGTCCACTGTAATTGGCTTCTCGTTTCAGACGTGGGCGCAACAGCACACGTCGCCATCGCACACCGCCATCATTATTAGCCTGGAGCCGGTTTTCGCGGCGCTCACTTCCTGGCTGTTTTCCGGCGAACATTTTGGCGCGCGCACGCTGGCCGGCGCCGCTCTGATCCTTGCGGGGATTTTGATCGCCGAGCTTATGGGCCCAGCGCCAGTCGCTGCCGAATCGCTCGAGCCTGTCCCAGGCGCGCTGGAGTAGCGCCTCCCGAAATTTCGGCGTAACCTTTTTCCGCCTCGGCGGTTAATCCTTACTAGTGGAGAACGTAGCGATGGAAGCGTCGCGCAGCGGCATTGGCAACGTAACTCCGAACTCTCAATTGCTGGAAATGGCGATGGCGTACTCGCGCAGTAGAATGCTGTGCGCGGCTGCCCGCCTGGGAATTGCCGATGCGCTTGCCGCCGAAGAACGCGATGTGGAGGACCTGGCGAAAGCTTGCGCCGCCGACCCCAGCTCGCTCTACCGTCTTTTACGGGCGCTGGCGAGTCTGGGGATCGTCGCGGAATGCGCTCCAGGCCGGTTTGTCCTCACGCCGTTCGGCGAGCCGCTTCGCAAGGACGCTCCAAATTCTGCTTGGGCCGGAGTTGTTTTCTGGTCCGATCTGCTGGCCGACAGCTGGTCGTACCTGACAGAGTGCGTCCGGACCGGAAAATCCGCGGCCAAAATAATGGAAAGCGCCGGAGTTGTCTCTCATTGGCAAACCGACCCCGATGCCGGCGGAATTTTCAGGGCTGTCATGGGCACCGCTCCCGCGGAAGATTACATGCCGCTTGCCCGCAGCTGGGATTTCAGCCGGAGTCGCGTCGTTGCCGATTTAGGAGGTGGCGGAGGTGCGCTCATCAGCGCAATTCTGCAACGCTATCCTGGCGTAAGTGGAATGCTTGTCGATCGCCAAGCCTCAATCGACGCGGCCGCTCCGCGAATTCAAGCAGAAGGCTTGACGGATCGATGCAAGCTCATCGCTGCCGACCTGCTCGAAGCTGTACCTCCGGGAGCCGATGTCTGCGTGATGAAGCATGTTCTCCATGGGTGTGCCGACGATGTCGCGACACAGCTCCTGCGGAACTGCCGCGCCGCGATCCCGCCGGAAGGCGTTCTCTTGATCGTCGAATTCGTACTCCCGGACGTGGTGTCCCATGCCGACTCAAAGCTCGAAGTCCGCTTGATGAGCGACCTGAATATGATGGCCGTCACCGGTGGAAAGGAGCGCTCCGCGGCACAATGGAAGCCGCTCCTCGAAGCGGCAGGTTTTCATATGCAGCGCGTTATTCCAGTTACGGCAGCGGATGGCTCCGCTCATGATGTCTCGATTGTGGAGGCGATCCCGCGTGCCGCGTGATTTTTCGCGTAACCTTTCGTCGCCCCGTCAGTTTATCTATTTGCGGAAGAGAAGAACCCGCGGAAGCGGAGAACCTAATGACCGGCCGTGATTTCCGTCGCCTGGCGCCGAGCGCGCAACGGTCTTTAGGGGATCGCAGCTTAGCTGCGACATAAAATGCGCGTGGAACGCGCAATGGTTTTAGGGGGTCGCAGCTTTAGCTGCGACACAAAAATGCGCGCCTGAGCGCGCTACCTTTCGCGCCGCTCCACCCGCGCGAAGTCTTCGCTATTTCGAGGTACTGACGATTGAAGATGTCGAAGCCTGATGCGAGCGAACGGCTGCTGATCGAGGCGGCGCAAAAAGACCCTGCGCGCTTCGTTGATCTGTACGAGCGGAACTTCGAGCGCGTGTACGCCTTCATCGCACGCCGCGTGCGCGAACGCGCTGACGCCGAGGATCTGACCGCCGAAGTGTTTCATCACGCGCTCGCGAACCTTAAGAAATTCGAGTGGCGCGGGGCTCCGTTTTCGGCGTGGCTATTCCGCATCGCCGCGAACGCGCTTGCCGATCGCTGGCAGCGCGCGGCGCGGGAACGCGGCAATCCTGAACTCGGCGATCCTCCCGATCCTCGTGGCACGGCCAGACCGGAGGAAATTGAAAAACGCGCGCGGCTTTTTCTCCTGGTAGCCGATCTGCCGCCCGATCAGCGCGCCGTGATCGAAATGCGTTTCGCGGCCGGGAAGAGCATCGCGGAAATTGCGCGGGAACTTGGACGCACGGACGGAGCGGTAAAACAGCTGCAATTCCGCGCCGTCCGCGCGCTAAGGACTCGATGGGAGCCGAAGCGGCGTAAGAAAACGAGTGGTATCTATGGCTAAGCAATCGGCAAGCGAACAACTCGACAAAGTAATCAGCCGCCTGCTCGGCGGCCCCGATGCGCCGCTGCAGCGCGACGAAGCAGTGCGCCCGTTTGATCCGAGTTTTTCGCCGGCAATCGAAGTGATCGCCGCGCTGCGCGATCTGCCGCACCCGGATTTCAAAGCACGCCTCAAGTCGGAGTTGAAAAGGAGAGCACCCATGGCAACAACAGGCAAACCGGTTCCGGAATTTCGGGCGAGTGCCACACCTTATCTAAGCGTCCGTGGAGCGGCGAACGCGATTGAGTTTTACAAGAATGCTTTCGCAGCCGTGGAAACGCTCCGCTTGATGCAGCCCGACGGCAGAATTGGGCACGCGGAGATTGATATAAGTGGCGCAAAGATTTACCTGGCTGACGAATTTCCCGAGATGGGTTTCCGCAGCCCGGAGTCTCTCGGAGGCTCACCGGTTCAAATCAGCCTCCAGGTAGAAGATGTCGATAGGATGGCGCGGCGTGCGATCGAAGCGGGCGCCACGGTCGTGCGGCCAGTAGCCGATCAATTCTATGGCGCGCGTTCAGGACACTTCCGAGATCCATTCGGCTACACTTGGGTGATTTCCACTCTAACGGAGAGGTTGTCGCCGGAGGAGATGCAGCGCCGCAACGACGAAGTTTCTCGGCAGCAAGTGCCTGCCTCCGAGCAATCGGAGCCGGCGCGGCAGCGCGTGCCATACATTCGCGCCGGATTTCACACCGTCACGCCGTATTTGATTATCCCGGATGCGGCCAAGTGGATCGACTTCGTCAAACAAGTGTTTGGCGCCGAGGAGAAATTCCGCGCCCAGCAGCCGGGTACGGAGACGATCATGCACGCCGAAGTGCAAATTGGCGACTCCATGATCGAGCTGGCCAACGCGAACCCTCAGTTTCCGCCTATGCCCATGACGTTGACGATTCGCGCGGACAATCCGGACGCGGTCTACGACCGTGCGATCGCCGCGGGCGCCCACCCCGTCGAGCCTGTGAAAGACCAGCCATACGGAACCCGCGCCGGCACGGTTCGCGACGACTCCGGCAATAATTTGCACATCTACACGCCGCTTCCCGGCGACAAGATCTTCCAGCAATTCCGCAGCGTGACGCCGCATCTCTACGCGGACAACGCGCAAGAATTAATCGACTTCCTTGAGAAAGCTTTTGGCGGCAAAGAGGTTTATCGAGCACAACTGCCGGACGGCAGCATCCCTCACGCGCAGGTACGGATTGGCGATTCCGTCGTTGCGATGGCAGGCTCGCTAGGCCACGGCTCGTATCCAGCCAAGCCATCCACGATTCACTTGTACGTCCCGGATACGGACGCGACATACGAACAAGCAATGCGAGCGGGCGCAGCATCGATTCAGCCGCCAACCGATCAGCCTTACGGCGATCGCAGCTGCGGAGTGCGCGATCCGTTTGGCAATCAGTGGTTTATCGCCACGCACATGCGCGACGTGGCGCCGTAATTAGTTGTGGTGGTATTTCACGTCGAGCGATTGATGCAGCGCCGGCACGTGGAGATGTTTCTTTTCGTAGGCTGAAATATCGGGCTCGTGAACGAGAGTGAGCCCAATATCGTCGAGCCCCTTCAATAGGCAATCGCGACGGAACGGATCGACCGTAAACGAATAGCGCAGGCCTTGGTCGTCGGTCACGATTTGCTGTTCCAGATCGACGGTCACGCGATAGCCTTCATTTGCGAGCGTCCGTTTGAAGAGTTCGTCCATCTGCTCGTTCGAAAGCGTGACGGGCAGAATGCCGTTTTTGAAACAGTTGTTATAGAAAATATCCGCGTAACTGGGCGCCAGAATCGCGCGAAATCCGTAATCGAGAATGGCCCACGGTGCGTGCTCGCGGCTCGATCCGCATCCGAAATTCGCGCGCGCGATAAGAACGCTCGCTCCTTTGTAGCGCGGAAAGTTCAGGACGAAATCCGGATTCGGTTTTTCGCCGGGCAGGTAGCGCCAGTCATAGAAAAGCGTGCGGCCAAATCCCTCGCGCGTGCAAGCTTTCAAAAATTGTTTTGGCACCATCTGATCGGTATCGACGTTCACGCGATCCATCGGCGCGACCAGTCCGGTATGTTTTGTGAAGGGCTGCATTATTCAGTTCCTTCCGCGCCATTCCATTTGCGGACGTCAACGAAATGGCCTTCGATCGCGGCGGCGGCGGCCATCACCGGGCTTACCAAATGCGTGCGGCTGCCTTTGCCCTGGCGCCCTTCGAAATTGCGATTGGAGGTGCTGGCGGAACGTTCGCCGGGAAGCAGCACATCGTCGTTCATGGCGATGCACATGCTGCAGCCCGCATCGCGCCATTCGAAGCCGGCATCGCGGAAAATCTTGTCCAGGCCTTCTTGCTCGGCGGCGGCTTTCACCACACGCGAGCCTGGAACGACGAGAGCTTGCTTCAGGGATTTTGCCACGTGCTTCCCGGCGACGACGCGAGCGGCAGCGCGCAAATCTTCCAGCCGAGAATTGGTGCACGAGCCGATGAATACGCGATCGAGCGAAACATCTTCGAGCGCGGTGCCGGGCTTGAGTCCCATATAGATGAGCGCGCTTTCGGCGGCTTTGCGGTCCACTGGGTCGGAGAAGGAGCCGGGATCGGGAACGCGGCTGGTGACCGGCGCGACCATGCCGGGATTCGTGCCCCAGGTGACCATTGGCGCGATGTCCGCGGCGAGCAACGTGACCGTCTTGTCGAATTTTGCGCCTTCGTCGGTCGCGAGCGATTTCCAATATTCGACCGCCTCTTGAAAATCTTTGCCCTGCGGCGCGAACGGCTTGCCCTCGACGTACGCGAAAGTGGTTTCATCGGCCGCGACCATTCCGGCGCGCGCTCCGCCTTCGATGGTCATATTGCACATGGTCATGCGGCCCTCCATGGAAAGGCCGCGGACGGTTTCGCCGGTGTATTCGGCGACGTGTCCATTGCCGCCGCTGATGCCGATTTTGCCGATGATGGCGAGAATGACGTCTTTCGCGGTGATGCCGTGCGGGCGCTTGCCTTGCACGTCGATCTTCATGGTTTTGGATTTGAACTGAGAGAGGCACTGCGTCGCGAGCACGTGTTCCACTTCGCTGGTTCCGATGCCGAAGGCCAGCGCGCCCAGCGCACCGTGCGTGGAAGTGTGGCTATCACCGCAGACAATCGTGCAACCCGGAAGCGTGATACCAAGTTCGGGCCCGATTACGTGCACGATGCCCTGATTGCGGCTCTGCATGTCGAACAGATTGATGCCGCTCTCGGCGCAATTTTGCGCCAGCGCTTCCAACTGGGCGCGGGCGCCCGGATCGGCGATGGGCAGCGCCCGATTTTTCGTGGAGACGGAATGGTCCATCACCGCGAAAGTGAGCTCCGGCCGGCGGACTTTGCGTCCCGCAGCTTTCAAGCCCGCGAACGCTTGCGGAGAAGTGCCCTCGTGGACCAGGTGGCGGTCGATGTAGATCAGCGAAGGCTTGCCGGATTCTTCGCGCACCACATGCGCGTCCCATATTTTTTCGTACAGTGTGCGTGCTGGCATGGCGCTAGAGATTACACCCCTCCGCCGAAGATTGAAATAGTCGCGCGAGCGCCGGCGGGCCGAAAACCGAAGCAAGTAGCGGCATGCAATGAGCGCGAAATCGGTGATTCGATGGGCCGTGAGGCGCCGAATATCGCGGGCGGGCCTGACCGGATAGCTCGATATCGCATGCACCGGGACGTTCCGCCCTGGCTGGCACGCGATCTTTTGTTTTCAACAACTTAGACACGTTGAAGGCCGATTGACTGTTCCGCCCTTGTGGCGCATCTTTTTGCGGAAAAAGGCGAATCGTAGGCGAAGCCCAGAACGGAGAGTGCGCGGACGAATCCGGGGAGGGTCTATCTGCCAACATCCTGGATTCTACTTCTTCCATCATCTTGCCACCCTCCTCTCAGGATCTCCATCCACTGCCAGCCCACAAAAAACCTCAATTAGCATATTACCACGGAAGCTGTGTTTGCCGCAGACTTAGTTGCGATTGACATCCATAACGAGCGCACTTTTTTGTGTTGTATTCATGAGCGCTGCCCGGGTTCTGCTTGTCCCCCGGATGCGATTCACGGAGCACGGGTAGGCGGAAGCCAGTTGGATTCCCCGACGGAAGACCGGCTGGGCGATTGAAAGCTGCGCGAGCGGCGAAAGATAAAATTGATGGAGTGAGAGGGGTGGTGACGAAAGTTGCAAGGGAACTACCTGGGAACATCCGCACGGACGTCCTCATGCAAAAATACGACGTTCGTGGTAAGACGGCAGGCATCCCGCCTTCGATTCAGTTTGAAATTTCATTTCAGGTTCACCCTTGACATCTTTGGCGCGAGCGTCCATGTTAGTTGGCTTTCCTTTTTGGGGACGGGGAAACCCGTGGCGATCGAGTCAACAGGAGACGGGTGCTTGAGGGTTCGCGTTTGTTTTCACGACAAGTGTTTTGATGGCGCGTCGTCCGCGGCGATCTTTTCGCGCTTTTACCGCGAGCGCATCGATCCGAACGCGGAGTTTTCGTATACCGGGATGACGCATAAGGCGTCGCAGCCATTTGAAGACGGCACCTTCGACGGAGATGAAAACGCAATCGTCGATTTCAAATATTCCAGTTCACCGCTGCTGACCTGGTGGTTCGATCACCATCAGAGCGCGTTTTTGAGTCCGGAGGATGCCGAGCATTTCCGCAACGATCGGTCCGGGAAAAAGTTCTACGATCCTTCGTACAAATCCTGCACCAAATTTTTGGCCACGATTGCGTCGGAGAAATTCGGGTTTAATGCGGCGCCGCTGGCGGAATTGATCAAGTGGGGAGACATTATCGACGGCGCCCAATTCGCGTCACCGGAAGCAGCGGTGGCGCTTGCCGAGCCGGCCATGCGCATCGCGCTGGTGATCGAGGCCGCGCCGGATCCGAACATGGCTCCGTGCCTGATACCGGAATTGGCTACGCGTTCGCTGGCTGATATCGAGAAGCTGCCCATCGTTCAGAAATATCTTTCAGGGCTGTTGGAGCGGCACCGGCGATCGATCGACATCATGCGCGAGCGCGCCGATTCGCGCGAAGGCGTGATCTATTTTGACGTGACGGATTTGGATTTGGAGGGATACAACAAATTCGTGCCGTACTACTTGTTTCCCGATGCGATGTATTCGGTAGGGCTGAGCGCTTCGCCGACGCGCGTGAAAGTGTCGGTGGGCACGAATCCGTGGAAAGAGCCTCCGGCGGGAGTGAACCTTGCGGCGCTCTGCGAAAAGTACGGCGGAGGAGGGCACGCGCGCGTGGCCGCCATCTCACTCGGTCCTGGCGATCTGGTGCGCGCGCGGCAAGTGGCCAAGGAAATTGCGGCGGCGCTGCGACACTAGAGCCGCGTGCTAGAGCGGCGGTCAAATCCGTTCATCCTCATGCTAAAATAAGCCTCCCTTTTGGGCCGCTAGCTCAATGGTAGAGCAGCTGACTCTTAATCAGCGGGTTGCAGGTTCGAGTCCTGCGCGGCTCACCAACTCTTCTCCGTAGGTCCCGCAAAACGTTGGTTGCCCTCCCAGCCTCGTTCGAGGCCAGGCTAGATTCGGGAACACGAAGAGAGTTTTTCGGGTCTGGCGGCTGCGCTGAATCAGGCGCGGAAGAAGCGGCTCATGACGAAATCGGTGGTAATGGGCTCGCCGCTGAGGACCATGGCCAGCAGTTCGCCGCCCAAGACTTCGGGAGCGATCACGACGTCGGCCTGCACCAGTTTGATGCGCTCCATGTGTTTGCTGTCGTTGATAGCCACCACGGTTTTGGCCTTGCCTTTCAGTTCTTTGACCGCCAGGACGATGAAGGCGTTGTCCGAATCGTCGGCGCGCATGGCGAGGACGGCCTGGGCCTGATCGGCTCCGGCCTTGCGGAGTATCTCGAGGCTATTCGCGTCGCCCACCAGCAGATCGTTGGGATCGATATCGCCCGACACGGGCGCCTGCGGCATCACCAGCACCACTTCCTGATTGCGCTTTTTGAACTCGCGGTAGGTGTTGTAGGCGAGAGGCGTGGCGCCGATGACGATGAAATGGTTGGTGCGCTTCATGCGTTTCTCCTTCGGTTTGGTGAGGCGGGTAATCAGCGGGCCGGCGATCGCGGTGACGGACGTCGCGAATACCGCCAGACCGAGAATCATCACCGAAACGGCGAACAAGCGAGCGTCCACTGTTTTCGGCGTGATATCTCCGTACCCAACCGTACACATGGTCACTATGGAAAAATACAGGCTGGTCACCAGATCTTTTATCGGCGGCGAGAATTGCGCGCCGAAATAGAGGCTGCCGAAAATGGCGTAGATCAGCAGCAGCAGCGCGCTGGTAAGGGCGAATAGCGTACCGGCGGCGAGGCTGGTGCGGTCGAACCAGCGATAGCAGAGCAGGAGGGCCAGAAGAAGCAGACCGTCGTAATAGAAGATTCCTGTGCTGCGGCCATTGTGGCCGAGAATGGCGACGCTGAGAACCATAGACGACGTGAGCACGATGGCGACGATCCAAGCGAAGCGCGAACGGAAGAGGAGTCCGACGGACATCACCAGCATCGCCACGCCGATCAGCACATAGGGCATGCTTTTCGGGGTGAAGTCCAAAACGTGATGGGGGAAATTGGAGAGCAACGCCTGCCGCTGATACGCGAAGACGAGGCGCAGGATCACGTAACCCGCTCCGGCTAGAGCCAGGGCGAGCGGGATGTGGGGAAACCAGTAGCGAGTCCTGGCAGCTTTTGCTATGCGGCGCGCGGCGGTGGTAAACCGCGCCAGGCGGCCCGGGCGCCAGACCCAGCTGACCATTCCCCCTTCGTCCAAGAAGAAGCCTCCGTAAAAGTCGCGCCGCTAATATAGCAGGCAAGGGCCGGATGGCAGCGACGGATGGGGAATTAGCGTGGTGCGTGAAACCGCGCGTTGACGCGAACGTGCCGCGCGGCACAGCCCGCTAAGGCCTGCAATCCCAGCGAATCGGCCGGTTAACCTCATTGGCGCGTATCGCCAGATAGTACAGAAGTACCATCGCCGTGGGCGGCGCGGAGAGCCAGCATAGTACAGCATGATGCGTTAGCCGCTCAACGAGTGGCAGACGCTTTCAAGAGCGATAAACGAGCAGTCCAGCGCTGTTACGGAGAAGACGAGACATGAGGCTAAAATTCCTCGGGATCGCTTTGAGTGCAGCTTTGTGCTTGCTTGCCGTTCCCGCGGCGAAGGCCCAACCCGGGTGTGTGTCGGTGGGCACGACTCTCGAAAACGCGTACGGAATGCAGTTCTATACTGTGACAAACAACTGCGCCATTGCGGTGGAAGGGGTGTTTACCACCAAAGGCGGCGGATCGTACTCGTTTGGGCCGCTCTCGCCGGGAGCCACGTCGATCATGCAATCGACGGCAACGGGCGTGTTTCGCCACTACGACTGCGATTTCCCGAAGCTTCCGCGAACCGCGGGCAGGATCGGCAATTGGGCAAGCTGGACGCTGCCGAGGTACGATTCAGACCCGGCGCACGTGGTCTGCCAGTAGTTCGGGACTTGCTGAGAAGCGAGGATCCAGAAAAGTCGCTCTGAAATGTTTTCCAACTCACGATATACTCGGATTACGCGACATCTGGTCGCCATCGGCAATTGTGCCGAGAAGGAGGTGATCCAGTGAGGTACGGTTTACGTTGACGCAGTAGGGGGGGCGCTTGTGCGTTTGCCGAGCGCCTCTCTCCTTTCCCCTCCTCCCGCCTGTCTGAATCCGCTTGATCCCGCTAGGCATACTTTGGTCTTATCTCCCGAATTGTACGGTCAAAGACGCGGAGCGTGATTGTCGGCGCCACGGGGGTAATATAAGGAGACTGATCCCTAAACAAATAGTTGGCGAGTAGCTGCCTTTGCAGGAGACGAGCATTTGGCGCATTCCGGCACAAAAGCGAAGCTGAAGCCGCTAATCCGAAGATCGGCGATCGAAAGGCGCGTGCGAGAGGTCGCGCGGCGGATTACGCGAGATTTTCGCGGACAACGCGTGCATTTAATTGGAGTGCTGAAAGGCTCGTGTATTTTTCTGGCCGATCTGGTGCGGGAGGTCGATCTGGAAACGTCGATCGATTTCATTGCCGTGTCGAGCTACGGGCGCGGCAAAGAATCGTCGGGGCAAGTGCGTCTGCTGAAAGACCTGGACAGCAACGTGGCGGGGCTGAACGTGATCGTAGTGGAAGACATTCTCGATACCGGGCTGACTTTGAGTTATCTGTTGCGCGTGCTGCGGCAGAGAAAGCCGAAAACGCTGCGCGTGGCGGCTTTCCTCGATAAGCCTTCGCGGCGAATCAAAAACGTGAAGACCGATTACGTGGGCTTCCAGATTCCCAATGAGTTCGTGGTGGGGTACGGACTGGACTACGCGGAACGGTACCGGAATTTGAAGGATGTCTGCATTCTGCAGTTACCGCCCGAAATCGCCTAATGTGGCGCCGCCACTCCCGCTGAAATCGCACGATTGATTGACCACACGCTGCTGACCGGGGAGCCGGAGCCATCACCGGACAGCGGGCCGGGTTGCAAAATTCCTTTTCTGAAATAACTGGCACTTTTCGCGACGGAGGAGATCGGCGTCCAAGTGCGTTCGCGGACGCCTGTTATAATGGAAAGCCTTGCGTCCCCAAGGTAGGGGATCACATTGTGCTCGGCCGCCGTAACGCGCGGCGCGCGACGTGCGGGTATCGCAGTTCCACGTGTGCCAAATGGATTCGACTGAACTCAACCCGGTGATGGAGATGCCCGCCGAAACTCTCGCGGTGCTCGCGGAGATCAGCCACGAAATCAATTCGTCTCTAAATCTGGACGAAGTATTGGCGCGCGCGGCGGCGCAGGTGAAGCGGCTGATGGATTTCGAAATTTTCGCGGTGCTGCTGCCGACGGAAAATACCAACGATTTATACATCCGGTTTGCCATCGGGCATCGCGTGGAAGTGGTGGAAAACTGGCGCATACCCATTGGCGATGGCATCATCGGCGCGGCAGCGGCGATCGGGCAGGCCATCCGTGTGGGAGACGTATCGAAAGATCCGCGCTATCTGACGGCGGTGGACGAAGTGCGGTCGGAACTAGCGGTGCCGCTGATCGTGCGTGGGCGGGTGATCGGAGTGATGGATATCGAGAGCCGGCAGCTCGATTACTTCACGCCAGCGCAGCAGACGATTTTGAGCTTGGTGGCCGACCGAATCGGACCGGCCGTTGAAAACGCGCAGCTGTACGAAAACGCGCAGAAGCAAGCGCAGACGCTGCTGCTGCTGAATGAGATTGGACGCGAAGCGAGCGCCACGCTACGGGTGGAAGAGGTCCTCAAACGCGCGGCGGAACTGGCCAAGCGGTTGATCGACTACCAGATATTCAGCATTTTTTTGCACGACGATGTCGCCAACGTGTTCCGGCGCAGCGTGTCCGTGAAATTCGGGCAGCAAGTACGCGAGAAATCGGTAATTCCGGAACACGAGGGAATCGTGGGCGCGGCGGGAAAACTTCGGCGGCCTATTGCTGTACCGGACGTCTCTCTTGACCCGCGCTACCGCGTGTCCAACCCGGAGACTCGATCGGAACTTGCGGTGCCGATGATTTACAAGGGACGCGTGGTGGGCGTGATGGATCTGGAAAGCCCGCAGCTGAACTACTTCACGCCGGACCGCGTGCAGGTGCTTTCAATCTTGGCGGCGCATCTGGCGGTGTCGATCGAGAACGCGAATCTGTACGAACAATTGGCTCGCGACGAGAAGCGCATGGAGCGCGACCTGAGCGCTGCGCGGAGGATTCAAGGCGCGCTGCTGCCGCAGTTACCGGGGCGCGAATGGGGCCTGGACATCGCGGCGCGCGTGGTTTCGTCACGCGAACTGAGCGGCGACCTCTACGACTTTCTGCGTTACGGGCCACAGGATTTGGGCATCGCGTTGGGAGACGTGAGCGGGAAGGGAAGTGCCGCGGCGCTGTACGGCGCGGTGGCCGTGGGCACGCTGCGAAGCCTGGGCTCGTCCAAGCCGCGGCCGGCAAACATGCTGCGAGCGCTGAATGGATTTCTGGCGGAGCGGTTGATCGAAGGACGTTTTATGACGCTGTGCTTCGCCACATGGAACCGGCGCGCGCGCCGGTTGCGCATCGCCAACGCCGGGCAAGAACAGCCCCTGCTCTATCGCGGCGGAAGCTGCGAGAAAATTCCCATCGTCGGATTTCCACTGGGAATCTTCGACGAAGTGACCTACGACGAACGCAGCTACATCCTGAATGCAGGCGATATTTTGATGCTCTATTCGGACGGCATCGGCGACGCGCAGGCGGCGAACGGGGATTTTTTCGGTTCCGGACGCGTAGGCGACATCGTTGCGGCGAATCCCGACTCGACGGCGGACGGAATTGCCGACAAAGTTCTTGAGGCGGCGGACAGCTTTTCCGGCGGGAAGCATCCGGTGGACGACCGAACGCTGCTGGTGCTGAAGTGCCAATGAGTTTGCGAATGAGTGATGTACGGCGAGTGCGCGATCCGCGCCCGCGGAGTTAGCGTTCACTCCAGCGCAGCTTGCTGCGAAGAATTTCGAAATAATTTTTGGTGGGCGGGCGGACGAGCGTCACGCGATGCGCGGATTTAGTGATGGTCACGCGGTCGTTGGCCTTGAGCTGAAACCCAGTTTGGCCGTCGAGCGTGACGTATACCGGCTCTTCGGCAGCCGCGAAATCGAGATCGATGCGCGCGGTGCTGGGAATCACGATTGGGCGATTCGTCAGCATGTGCGGGCAGATCGGCGTAATCAGGAAGGCATCGAGCTCGGGATGGACGATGGGACCACCAGCAGCAAGCGAGTAGGCGGTTGAGCCGGTGGGCGTAGCAACGATCAGGCCGTCCGCGCGGTAGCGTCCCACGTGGTTTTGATCCACAAATGCGTCGAACTCGAGCATGCGGGCGAGCGCGCCTTTGTTGGCGACGGCATCGTTCAGCGCGCATTGCCGCCCAGCGGAGTGGCCGTTGGTAAGTACTTCGGCGTCGAGCATCATGCGCACGCTGGTGCGGAATTGGCCGGTGACCATTTCAGCGAGCAACGGGTAGAGTTCTTCGAGCGTGACGCTGGTGAGGAAACCGAGCGCGCCGAAGTTCACGGGAAGGATGGGCACATCTTGGCCGGTAGTGGCAATGGCGCGCGCGGCGGAGAGCAGAGTGCCATCGCCGCCGAGCACGATGGCGAGGTCGATCTTAGAGCCGAGCTCGTCGCGCGAGAAGCGCTGCGGACCGGAGCCCAGGCAGGTATGCGTTTCGTGGTCGATTAAAACGTTGATGTGGCGGGCTTGCAGCCAGTCGACAAGCGGCGGGACCACTTCGCAGATCTTTTCACGAATCGGCTTGGAAATTATTCCGGCGGTGCGAATCATTCGGACAAAATTCTACTCTACAACAGCGGCGGCCAATAGATGTTTGTAAGCGGGCAAGATCATGGCCCGGGTTCATAGGGCCGCCGCGCGTGCAAAAAGAATTCCTGATTGCCTTCGGCGCCCGGCAGATGGCTGGGCTTGATGCCGTGAGTTTCCAGGCCCGCCGCGTTGGCTGCGGCCACTACGCGGTCGATAGCCTTCTGATGCAGCGCCGAGTCGCGCACGATTCCGCCTTTGCCCACATCGCGCTTTTCCAGTTCAAATTGCGGCTTGATGAGGATCAGGAAATCGGCTCCGGGCATGGCGACGGGCACGATGGCCGGTAGAACCTTGGCTACGGAAATAAAGGAAACATCCATGACGATCAGCGAAGGTTTCTCGGGGATTTCGGCGGTGAGCAGGTAGCGGGCGTTGCGCTCGATAGCGACGACGCGGGGATCCTGGCGCAGTTTCCAATCGAGTTGATCGATGCTGACGTCCACTGCGTAAACTTTCGCGGCGCCGCGCTTCACGAGGCAGTCAGTGAATCCGCCGGTGGAACTGCCGACGTCGAGGCAGATTAGTCCCCGTGGGCTGACCATGAAATCGTCAAGCGCGCCTTCGAGTTTGAGCCCGCCCCGGCTGGCGTAGGGATTGGCATCGCCTGTGATTGCGATGAGTGCATCGGTTGCCACGCGCGTACCTGCTTTTGAGACAAGCGCGCCATCGACGCGAACGTGTCCTGCGAGCAGCAGAGCCTGAGCGCGCTCGCGAGATGGCGCAAGGCCCCGGGCGGCGAGGAGTACGTCGATGCGCTCTTTCGCCGGGTTTTTTCGGGGGCGCGGCGCGTGGTGTGGCGGATCGTTGTGCATGACGAAAGCGAACAGGTTATGGGCGGCTGAGGCTAAGCGTTAGGAACGGCGCGCCACCAAAAATTGCGCGAGCTGCCGCAAGCGATCGGCGCGGGCGCCAAACGGATCGAGTTCTTTCAGCGCGCGAGATTCCAAATCGGCGGCGATGGCGCGCGATTTTTCCAAACCGTACAGCGCCGGATACGTGGCCTTCTGCTGTTCCTGATCCTTGCCAGCTGTTTTCCCGAGCGCCGCGGACGATTCCTCGACGTCCAGAATATCGTCAACCACCTGAAAGGCCCAGCCGATCAGATCGCCAAATCGGCGCAGGCGCTCGGTATCCGCGTTGGGTGCGCCGCCGGCAATCGCTCCAGCGACGATGGAGCCGCGAATGAGCGCAGCGGTCTTAGAGCGATGAATGTATTCGAGGGTCGCGGCGTCAACCGGCTTGCCGCTCGCCTCGACGTCGGCCACTTGGCCGCCGACCATTCCGTCAACCGTGCCCGCTGCGGCGCTGATTTCGGCGATCGCGCACACGCGACGTTCGGGATCGATGGGCGCATTAGCGAGAATCTGAAAAGCGAGAGTAAGCAGCCCATCGCCCGCGAGAATGGCCATGGCCTCGCCGAAAATTTTATGGTTCGTGAGTTTGCCGCGGCGAAGATCGTCGTTGTCGAGCGCCGGGAGATCGTCGTGAATCAGCGAATACGTGTGAATGCACTCCAGGGCGCACCCAGCATGAATCGCGCCTTCCAAGCTTTCGGTGAAGATGCGCGCGGATTCGAGGCAGAGGATCGGGCGAATGCGCTTGCCTCCGGCGAAAACGCTATAGCGCATCGCGCGATGGATCGTTTGCGGAGCGGTGGAATCGGGCGGGAGCAACCGTTCGAGCGCCGCTTCGATGGCTGAATGATCGGCGGGAAAGAAACCGGGAAGCGTCATGCGTGCGGGGCGCGGGAATCGATGCCACGGCGCGTGCTGCACGCGAGCGGCAAATGCTTAGGACGATTCATTTTCGGGCTCGAAGGGTTCGGCCGCGATTTTGCCGTCCGCTTTTTTCAGCAAGATTTCGACGCGGCCCTCGGCTTCTTCCAACTGTTTCTGGCATTCGCGAGAAAGTTTCACGCCTTCTTCGAAGAGCTTCATTGCTTCATCGAGCGAGAGTTCGGTGCTTTCGAGGCGCTTGACGACTTCTTCGAGGCGCACAAGTGACTTTTCGAAGTCGCCTTTCTTTTGCGTTTCCGCCACCGATTTATTTGCCGGTGAGTTCATTAGGTCGAATGAGGCATTCTAGCGCACCGTTGCGTTACGTCAATGGCGCGCATCTCTCAAGCTCTTAGGCGCGCAGCTGCTGGATCACCGCTTCGGTAAACTCGGGCGTGGTCGCGTTTCCGCCCACGTCGCGGGTCAAGTGCTTGCCATCGTTGTACACGGCTTGCAACGCGCGCTCGATGTTTAGTGCTGGCTGTGTCTCGTTGAGGTAGCGCAGCATCATGATGGCGCTCATCAGCAGAGCGGTGGGATTAGCGATGCCTTTCCCGGCTATGTCCGGCGCGGTGCCGTGTACGGCTTCAAATATGGCCGTCGTTTCGCCGATGTTCCCGCTGGGGACCACGCCCAGGCCCCCGACGAGACCTGCGGCCAAATCGCTCATGATGTCGCCATAGAGATTGGTGAGCAGCAGCATATCGAACTGGCACGGATTGAGGACCATTTGCATGCAGGCGTTATCGATGATCATCTCTTTGTATTCGATATCGGGATACTGTTCAGCCACCTTGCGAATGGACGTTAGGAAAAGCCCGTCCGACATCTTCATGATGTTCGCTTTGTGAATGGAGTGAATTTTCTTGCGGCTCCATTTGCGAGCGTACTCGAAGGCAAAACGGGCGATGCGCGTGGACGCCCGTTCGGTGATGATTTTTAGGCTTTCCACCACGCCGGGAATCACGGTGTGCTCCAGGCCGGCGTATAAATCCTCGGTATTTTCGCGGATCAGCACCACGTCCACGTTCGAATAGCGCGAAACCACCCCTGCAAGGTTTTTCACCGGGCGGACGTTGGCGTAGAGGTCGAGCGCTTTGCGCAATTGGACGTTGAGGCTCGGCGGGCCAGTGGCAATGGCCGTCGCCAAAGGGCCCTTAAGCGCCACGCGATTCTTTAGTATGGACTGGACCGCTGCAGACTTCATGAAGTCGGTAGATTGGTCTTCGATGTCTCCACGGGCGCTAACTTCTTCCCAACGGATTGCGACTCTCGCAGCGGCGATGATTTGCTGTACAGCTTCGGATACTTCGGCACCGATCCCGTCGCCGGGAATGAGCGTTATAGTGTGGGCCATGTAGGTCAACAATTTTAGCAGGGTGCGCGGAGGAATGCCGCACCTGGAACGCCTTTTGGGGCAGCTTTTTGCCTGAAAATCAATGGCTTCGCGCACCGTGCCGCCCGGGAAATTGCAGGCGTCGGGCTCGCGCGCATCTGCTATAATGTAGTTGAAGCTGGCGCATGCCGCGTTCGTTCGGCGCCCGATTTCGATTTGGGAGGATTCCAGAATGGTTCAATTGACACCAGTGGCCGTGACCAAAGTAAAAGAGATTCTTTCGCAGCAGACTCCTGAGCCGACAGCTCTCCGCGTCGCCGTGGTCGGCGGCGGCTGCTCCGGTTTCAGCTATCGCATGGCGTTCGAGAATCAGGTCAACGAGA
The DNA here is from genome assembly GCA_050746805.1 of Candidatus Acidiferrales bacterium. Classification (GTDB taxonomy): domain Bacteria; phylum Acidobacteriota; class Terriglobia; order Acidiferrales; family UBA7541; genus Palsa-295. The sequence continues at coordinate 67,798 of JBOGMW010000221.1, forward strand.
ATGCCGACAATGTGTATGAGTTCGACGGCCTGAAGGTTCTCGTCGATCAGATGAGCGCGATGTATCTCGATGGCGTCTCGATCGATTATATCGAGACTCTCGAAGGCGCGGGATTCAAGTTCAATAATCCCAACGTCAAGAGCACCTGCGGCTGCGGCAGCTCGTTTACCGTTTAGTCTGTGAAAGGCTTCTAAACGATCCCGCGATTAAGCTGCGGGGTTTAGGAGCCTTTTTTCTTTTGGGCGTAAGTCTCTGCCTTCCTGTTGCTGTCCCGGTCTTTCCCACCTGTGTGGCTGCTCCTCCCGGGTAGCATGCTGTTAAAATCCCGAGTGATGGCACCGCTCCTGACGTCCCCGCGCTCGCCTGCGATAGGGCGGGTAAAGTGTACTTGGAGGCTATCTTGCGCAGCGGAGGCAGTTTCTACGTCTTAGCCATACGATGACTGCAATTCAGATCTTCGGGATTCTCTTGCTGATCGCGGCGAATGCCTTTTTTTCCGCCTCGGAATTTTCGCTGGTCGCGGTGCGTCTTTCACGGATCCGGCAGCTCGTGCAGCAGGGCGATCCACGCGCGAAAATCGTCGAGAGCCTGCTGAGCGATCTGGGCCGCGTGGTTTCCGGCGTGCAAGTGGGGCTGACCATCGCCAGCCTATCGCTTGGGTATCTCGGCGAAGTGACGCTGGTTTCGATCCTGCAGCCATTCGTGAACGAAATGACTCCGCGATGGGCGACCATCGTGGAGCACAGCGCGGCGATCGTAATCGTCTTCGGGCTGCTTACGATCCTGCAGGTGGTATTTGGCGAGCTGGTTCCCAAGGCTCTGAGCTTGGCGCGGGCGGAACGCGTGGCACTGCTGATCGCGCGGCCGTTTTACTGGTTCGTGCACACGTTCCGCTGGGCCATCGATCTGCTCGACGGATTTTCCGAAAAAGTGGTGGCCGCGCTGGGCATTCTCTCGCCGCAAAGCCACACGCTGATACGCTCCATCGAAGAGCTGCAGATAATGATCCAGCAGGTGCGCGATCTGGGGTTGTTGCCCGCGTCGGAAGCAAAGTTCATCCAAAACGCGATGGAATTGAGCCAGGTGCAGGTGCGCGACATCATGGTGCCGCGGCCCGATCTTCACGCGCTTCCGTCGGACGCTTCGATCGACGACACCATGCAGATGTTCGCCACCACCCAGCGTTCCCGAATTCCAGTGTACGAGGGAACGCTCGACCACGTGCTGGGCTTCGTGCATTTGAAAGACGTGATGTGGGCGCTGCTGGACCGTTCGCGGGCACACGACGGCGAACCGGCGCCTTTTCGCTTAACAAATTTCCTGCGCGAGGTGGTGATCGCCCCGGAAACAAAGCCAGCCAGCGAGCTACTGCGCGAACTGCTGGCGCGCCGCACGGGCTTGGCGATGATCGTGGACGAGTTCGGAAGTATTTTGGGACTGGCCACTCTGGAAGACATCGTGGAACAGATGATCGGCGAGATTCACGACGAGTTTGACGTGGTGGAACGGCCGATGACGCTGCCCGACGGCTCGATGATTTTCGATGGCGCGACCAACGTGCGCGACCTGGAAGTGCAATACAACATCGCCGTGCCTGAAGATGCTGCGTACTCCACGGTGGCGGGGTTTGTCCTGGCGCGGCTGGGGTTCATCCCGCGCGGCGGGGAGAGCTTCGAAGAAGGCGGCTATCGCTTCACGGTGATGGAAATGGACCGAAAGCGCGTGTCGCGCGTGAAGATCAAAGCGCTGCAGCCGCCGGAGCCATCGTCGGGCGGTGCTTCGCTTCTCGGGCAGTCGTCGTCCGCCGCATCGGCAACCGCGCAATCCGCCGCTGAACATGCCAAGGTGCACGCCGCTGCCACGCGCGAGCGCCGCGCGCGATGATTCGCTAGCCATCTGAAGCCCGGACCGATGTGAAGATCTTTAACGTCGAAAGCTGGAGTGGATGGTGCGGAAAGGTGCTTAGCTCAACTCGACGGTGACCTCAGCCCCGCGGCCTGCGCCGAGCGTCTTTGACGCGTTCCCTTTATTCATCGCAATCTCGAGGTGCCCAGTCGAGCCGATCACTCCAACGGCCTCTCCCGCCGCAGCTTGCGAGAATGTGGGCAGTACTTTCGTTATCTGACCATTTCCAGCCTTAATCGTGAATTTCCCGTCCGCTGCCGCCAGCGCAGGCACGTCCGCGGGAGTCAAATTCGTAATCAAATTTCCGAAATGATCGACGCGCAGGACAATGCCTTTCACGGTGTTGCCGTTCACTTTCGGCTTGGGCATCGCGAAGCGCACAAAATCGGTGATCGCTTCGCCGAATGCCGAGGTTTGCCACGATTTCGTCAGCCAAGCGGCCACTGGCGCGAAGACGTCGCGGCCATGAAACGTGTTGCTCACCGGCTGGCGGAAATAGTGCTCGGAAATCACGTTCCACACGTGCAGTGCTTCCGACTGATCGTACACCGACGAAAACACGCCATTATCCGGGCCGATGAAATAGTGTTGATCGCCGGCTACCATCAGCGGACGCCGCGTGGTGCCCACACCCGGATCGACCACGACCACATGAATCGTCTTCGGCGGGTAGTATTTGTAAGCTTGGCCGATAGTCAGCGCGCCATCGAGCACGTCGTGCGGCAGCACGCTGTGCGTGATATCCACGATCGTTACATCGGGATTGATGCTAAGGATCACGCCCTTCATCGCACCGACGAAATAATCGCCTGTGCCGAAGTCGGTGGTCAGTGTGATGATGGGTCGCGCCAAAATTGTGCTCCTCGATCTACCGTGGTCGTCTGTTAGCGCCGCGTTCCCGCGAAGTGAACTTGAACTGTATCGGAGGCGAGACCCCGCGGTCAAAGCTATCAGCGGCCTTTGCCGCTAGTCAGTAACACGCCTGCCGTACTGTCCGGCATCTCCCTGCAAGTCATCTACTTACCGCGATTTATACCGGGCCGGAAAAATCTACACGCGACCTGCAAAAATCGCAGGCGCTTCGTTGAGTGGTAAGCCACGCGACCCCAACGGTATAAGCCTGCGAGCGCGAACGGACCTGCTATTGCCACCATTCTCGTCGGAGGTCACAGACGATGCGAAAGCGACCGAAATCCTGGTACTCCAAACTCACGCTAGCGGCTGCTGGCTTGACTGGATTCGCGATGCTCTGTGGAGCACCCCAGCTCCGCGCTGACGACTGCAAAAAACAGACCGAAAAAGCCGTCCACGATTGGAATAAGGCGCTTGAGCATGAGGGCTCGAAGAGCGATGCAGCCAAATTTGCAAAAAATGAAGTCCGCAACGCGCAAAAGGCCTGTTGGGACAGAGAACACCGCTGGTGGGATCCAGACCAGCATCGCTGGCACTACGATAAAGACTGGGACGACATCAACCATCACGATCACGACGATAACCACTAAACGGACAGAATTCTTACGGAGGCTTTAACTATGCAAACGCGACCGAACTTCTGGTACTCGAAACTCACGCTAGCGGCTGCAGGATTGACGGGATTTGTGATGCTGTGCGGTGCGCCGCAGCTCCGCGCGGACAGTTGCCAGAAGCGCACTGAAAGGGCCGCTCATCATTTGCATGAAGCGGTCGAACATCACGGAGTCAACAGCCGTGAGGCCGATCACGCGCGGCGTCAATTGTCGGACGCCCGCGAGTATTGCTGGGATCACGGCCACCGCTGGTGGGACACTGACGACAACACTTGGCACAATCGCCACGACTGGGATGACAATGACAATCAAAACTACGATCATCACGATCGTGACCACCACGACCCCGACGATAATCACTAACCGCCAAGGTCGCGAACATTCGTTTGGAACGGGCGCCTGGCTGGCGCCCGATTCAAGCGATCTCACCTGATCCCAGCCGCGAATAACCTTACTGCGCTTCGATTAAGTCGATTTCGCCGACGCCGCCATGAACCGTCATCTCGATGTTCTGTGACGATTTGCCGTAAGCCGCGTTGACGTAGGCGTCGCCTTGGCGGGTGAGCCCATCGGCGTTCACCGCGCCGATTCCGCCCGAAGCAAATACCCGAACTCCTTCGTCCTTCGGCAGGTGAATGCGAGCCTGCCCAACGCCACCTTCGATATCTGCTTGCAGATTGCTCGGCTTCATCCCGGTTAGATCGAGATCCAATTGCCCGGCGCCCATATGGACCTCCAGTTCGCTCAAATCGAGCCCGTTCGGCCGCACCCAGGCCTCTCCGGCCCCTAGATCTAACTTCAGATCGATTGGAGCGGAGCCGCCGAACTGCAGTTTCCAATCGTTGTAGTTGTTGCCGAAATGCGCCGAATTCCCGTTCTGCGTGATTTCCAGGTCGCCTTGTCCATCAGTTACCGTGTAGTTCACTTGCGGGTCGCCCTGCCAGCCGTCGTAATGGAAATCGGCGTCAAGCAATTTGTTCGCGCCGCCGTCGAGACGTAACTGCCCGGCCGGCATTTGTACGTGAATATTCGCCGTTTTCGCGCCCTGCAAATCGACTGATTTCGTGAGGTGCTGGGAGTTTCTGCCCGCATCGCGTCCCCAGTCGCGGCCGAAGTTGCGGCCCCAGCGGCCGTCGTTATTCCACCACCCGCTTCGCGAACCATTCGCATACGGCCCGCCGTGCCATAGCGCGAAGACGAAAAGTGCCAGCAGCGCGATCCATGCGATGGACACTCCGGTGACTACGCTGCCTTCAGGATGCTCCCTGTCCCAGTAGCTATCCCAAATTTTTCCGATTCCGACAAAGATCAGGATCAGCGGCCAGTAATGCCAGATGATCCACCAGGGATCAGCGCCCGGTCTGAATTCCCACGCCAAAAAAATCAGCCCCAGCGCGATCAAGATTATCGGCCCTGCAATCGAATGCCTGCGCCGCGGAATGCCGCCGTCAGCCATCATTCACCTCGCTTGCCAGTAGATACGCTTTTCGCGCCGGAAATGTTTCATTTGCAGTGGCGTAGTTGTGCCACGATTCGGCGCAGGGATGCAACTTTTCGCCGCGAGCTGGGTTTATCGGCAATACGGATATGAGACCCGCTAATTCAGCGCGGCGCGGACCAGCTTTCGGCGGCGGTCCGAAAGTCGCGAAAACGCTGCGTCGCAAGGTGCCCTTTGCGGCGGCGTTCATCGCCGTTGCTGGCAGCGCACTGGTTCTGTCCGGACTGGCCGCTGCACCGCCGCCCAATGCTCGGGCGGTGCGAAATACTTCGAACGCGAATTTCGCTCACATCAAGCTCGACAAGCGCGTGATCGGCAAGCTGCCCATCACGGAGCTCACAGAAGACCAGGCAATCGTGCACGCGCTCAACCGGCTCGGCTACGGACCCACACCCGGCGAAGTAGAGCACGTCAAGAAAATCGGACTCGAAACCTGGATAGACCAGCAGTTGCATCCTGAAACACTCGATGATTCAGCGCTGGACGCGCGCCTGGCGAAATATCCAACGTTGGATATGTCGTCGCGGCAGCTTCTGGATCAATTTCCACCGCCGAAGCTTGCCGCGAAGCGCGCCGGAGAGACGCTCCAACAATATAAGCAGCAAATGGCTGAAAAACGCCATCCGGCGACGGCACAATCGGCAAACGAGCCGATGGCCCCGTCGATGAATGGCGCTGACAATAAAATGAATCGCGCGGACCAGATGCTCGCGCGCATCCAGGGGCCAAATCGCATCGTGGCCGAGCTTTCGATGGCGAAAATCGAGCGCGCCGTTTACAGCCAGCGGCAGCTCGAAGCCGTGATGGAAGATTTCTGGTTCAACCACTTCAACGTATTCGCAGCCAAGGGCGCGGATCGCTGGCTGCTCACCTCGTACGTCCGCGACACGATCCGGCCTAATACGATGGGCAAGTTTCAGGATTTGCTAAGGGCCACCGCACAAAGCCCCGCCATGCTTTTCTATCTGGATAACTGGTTGAGCGTCGATTCCACAGCTTTCGAGCAGCACCAGCAGCAAACGGCCGCGCGCCGCGCCAGATTGCAATCCACGTTCCCCGGATTGTTCCCGCGAACGCCGCAAGCAATGGCAGACGGCGCCGACGATCGATCGCAATCGCGGCAAGCGAGTGCGCGGCGGAAGCTGCGCGAACTTGGCATCAACGAAAACTACGGACGTGAAGTGATGGAGCTACATACGATCGGCGTGGACTCCGGCTACACGCAACAGGACGTGATCGAAATGGCCAAATGCCTGAGCGGCTGGACGATCCGCGCTCCGCGCCGCGATCCGGAGTTCATCTTCCGTCCCGCATTCCACGCGCAGGGCCCGAAAGTGGTGATGGGCCGCACGATCGATGCCGGCGGCGAGCGGGACGGAATTGAGTCCCTCCAAATGCTGGCGAACGATCCGCACACCGCGCGCCGAATTTCCTTGGAACTGGCGCGGCATTTCGTTTCTGATGATCCCCCGCCCGCGCTCGTCGATCGCATGACCAAGGAATATGAAGCTACTGGCGGCGATATTCGCGGCCTGCTGCGAACCATGATTTATTCGCCGGAATTCTGGTCGCGGCAGGCGTATCGCGCAAAGGTAAAGACGCCGTTTGAACTGGTAGCCAGCACCGCGCGCGCGCTGAATGCCGATGTGTCTGTCGCGTTGCCGCTCGTTCAGTGGACCGCGCGCATGGGCGAGCCGCTCTTCCTGTGCCAGCCGCCCAACGGCTACCCCGACAAAGCCGACAGATGGGTGAATAGCGGCGCGCTGCTCAATCGGCTTAATTTCGCGATGGCGGTTGCGACGAATCACGCGCCCGGCACGGCGGTGGATTTGAGCGGCGTCTTTGGAGAACAAGCCCCGGCCAATCCGGATGCGTCGCTCGATCGCGCCCTACAAGTGTTTCTGGATGGGCAAATCAACTCGCAGACGCGCCAGACCCTCGAAGCGCGCCTGCACGACCCGCAAATCGTGCAAGCCCGGCTCGACGATCCCACTGCGCACGTGAACGAGGGCCTGCTCGCAGGGTTGGTCCTGGGCACGCCGGAATTCCAGCAACGATAGCGGACGCGAAGCCAGTGCAACCGCCGGCGGCAAGCATAGGAGAGGTACCATGAAAATTTCGCGGCGATATTTCTTGAAGAGCGGCGGCATCGCCATGGTCGGGATGGCCGCCATGCCGGCGTTTTTGCAGCGTGCAGTGGCCGAGGCATCGACGCCGGGCAATAAGAAAATGGTGGTGCTCTTCCAGCGCGGAGCGATGGATGGGCTCAACGTGGTTGTTCCGTTTGGCGAGCCAGAATACTACCGCCTGCGGCCAACGATCGCGATTCCGCAACCGAAAAGCGGCGCGCAGGGTGCGGTCATCGATCTGGACGGTTTCTTCGGCCTGCATCCCAGCCTTCAACCGCTGCAGCCGCTATTTCAAAATGGCCGGCTTGCCGTTGTGCAGGCTGTCGGCTCGCCCGACCCCTCGCGCTCGCATTTTGACGCGCAAGACTTCATGGAATCGGGCACCCCTGGCGTTAAATCCACGGAAGACGGTTGGTTGAACCGTGCTATGCAGACCATTCCCGAGCCGCAAGCGTCGCCATTTCGGTCTGTGGCATTCGGTCCGTATTTGCCGCTAACGCTGCAAGGCGCCGCGCCTGCGATCGCCATTCCCGACCTGAAGCAATTCAAAATGTACGGCCCGCCGCAAACTGTGGAGGGCGGATTCGAGGCCATGTACGCGCAAGCCGTCGATACCGAACTGCGCGGCGTTGCCAGCGAAACGTTCGAAGCAGTCGACATGCTAAAGAAAATTGATCCCGACGCCTACCAGCCTGAAAACGGTGCTGCGTATCCCACCAGCCGCTTTGGTCGCAGCTTGCAGGAAATTGCCGAGCTCTTCAAAGCCGACGTGGGACTGGAGGTTGCCTTCCTCGATAGCGGCGGCTGGGACCACCATGTGGCCGAAGGCGGCGCGGAAGGACGCCTCGCCAATCTCCTGCGCGATCTAGGACAAGGAATGGCGGCGTTTCACCAGGATATGGGCGACCGCATGAGCGACATTGTATTCGTGAGCATGTCCGAGTTCGGACGCACTGCTCATGAAAACGGCAGCGGTGGCACCGACCACGGCCACGCGAATTGCATGTTCGTGATGGGTGGCCCCGTAAAAGGCGGGAAAGTCTACACGCGCTGGCCGGGGATGAACGACGGCCAGCTTTATCAGAACCGCGATCTGGCCGTGACCACGGATTACCGCAGTGTCCTGAGCGAGATTATTTCAAATCATCTCGGCGACCGCAAACTCGACAACGTTTTCCCTGGTTTCTCAAACGATCCGAAGCTGCAATTCGGGCTGATCGAATCCTAAGCGCGCCGCTCCGTCGATCGAAGGCTTTCCAGATACTCGTGCGGACTCGAACTACAAAACCGCGCCGTAGGCTGTTCGTTAATTTTGCGCGACGCGAGGCACAGTTTGCGTAACCACGTTTTCGTGTATCCGTCTAAATTTACGAACCTGTAATAGGGCTGCGTCTGAGAGAAAGCGAGGGCGCCTTGATGCACATGAAAAGAACCACCAAACTTGTCCTTGCGCTTGCGTCCGCCTTCCTGATGTGCGGCTGCGTGTATCACGCGAAATTCTACCCGGTGCAAGGACCGCTGGCCGCGGAGAAGCCGGTTCCCGTTGCTAGCGCCAGGATAACCGGCTCGTTCAACTCCGGCGGCATGTCATTGACTCTCCCCGATGGTGAAGTCTGTGAGGGCCGCTGGCACGTGGCCTCTACTCCTGCTACAAGCTTGCTAAAATCAGAATGGGATTCCGTGTACGGAAATGGTTTCTATGTTGCGCACGTTGTCGGCACGCAACTTTATGCGCAAGCAACCCTTCGCGGAAACCGTGGCTCTGTCCTGAACGTTGAGGTGTTTCGTTCCGAAACTTCGGGCGAGCCTGGTCACGACCAGCGCGGCCCGGTTCAAGGGGTAGCCCAGGACAACCACGGCAACACCTACAAAGTTGCCGAATTCTAAGGCGTCGTTGGGTGCGTAACGAGAGAAAGCCCAGCCCCCCATGAATACGGTTGCGCGACAGTCACGTTTCCGGGGGCGCGCCACACTGATCCCTCCGGCAGTCGAAACGTTTTTGAGGCCGCTGGTGATGGGCCGCGCAACCGCCAGGTTCGGCCAAATTTGGTAGCTCTGCTATCCGCGTTCTTACTTCAAAAACAACGCGCTATAGAATTGCACCATCGGCGGCCGCTGCGACGGTAACCGAGAGTCAGGCTATTGCACCGTTACGGTAATGGTGACTGGCGCTGGGTTCGTCACCGTGGTTGATCCTTGCGCACTCGCCGTAGGGGTCGCTGTGACGATGTACGTGCGCGGCTGAGCGGTTTTCTTCCTCGTGGTATTGGTCCCGCCGCAGGCCATCAACGAGCCCGCCAGCGCGATCGGAATCGCCAGAGTCAAGAGCGCCATCAATCGTCTCTTGCGGGAAATGAAGGGCAGCCCGATCAAAAACGCGCAGAACATTGCCGTGCCGCCACTTTCCCACGGACTCGCCGGCGCGCGATTCGCGGCGTCCGCATTGGCTGAAATCGTCAAAGTGGATGTTCCCGTGGCTCCCGATGCCACGGTAACTGGAGTAGCGGTGGCCGTCACGTTTGCCGCCGTGCCATCCGTCGAAGTGACGCTGGTCGTAAACGAAACCGTTCCGGCGTAATTGTTTGATGTTACGGTGAGCATGTCCGTGCCGGTGGACCCGGCGTTCATGGAAACTGTGGGAGTTTGAGCCGTCAAAGTGTAGGAGGACCCCGCTGAAGCCGAACTGGTTGCGCCACTTAACGCAATCGTCTGCGTTGTCGGCGTCGAATTATCGGTCAGAACCATGCTGCCGGTAACGTTGCCAGCGCTTAACGGAGAGAACTCGATGCCAAGGGCGCAATTTTCTCCTGGATTCAAGGTCTCACTCGACGTGGCGCACGAGGTCTCTGATCCTCCAATCGAGAAACTCGCTGGAACCGTAATCTGGCTGATCGTCAGCGGCGCGCTGCCGATATTCGCGACCGTCACATCTTGCGCGGCGCTGGTTGTCCCCATTGCAGTAGCCGGAAAGGTTAGCGCAGGCGCATCGAACACGTCGAGCTTGCGTATCACCGCGTTTTGCGAATCCGCGATATAGAGATTTCCATCCTGATCCAAGAAAATATCGAAGGGCGCATTTAATTCCGCGCTGGAAGCAGCGCCTCCATCGCCGCTATACCCCGCGGTTCCCGTGCCCACCACGGTCGAGATCTTTCCGGTCGCTGCATTTACCACTCGGATCACGTTGCTGCCGTAGTCGGAGATATACAGGTCGCCTGCGGCATCCGCTCGTACGCCGCGAGGGCTATTCAGTTCAGCACTGATGGCTAGGCCGCCGTCACCGGTGTCTCCAGCAGCGCCAGGCGTGCCCGCCACCGTCGAGATCGGATTCGGGGTCGTCCCGGTCAACAAAGTTTTGCGGATGATGTGATTGCCGGTATCTGCGACGTAGATGAAGTTCGCGGCGTCCATGTCCAGGCCGGTCGGGCCGTTCAGCTCGGCGCTGGTGTTTCCTTCACCGTCGCCGTTGTAGCCCTGGGTGCCGTCGCCCACCTGCGTAAGAGTCATGTAACCCACGCGATTAACGGTTCGCACTCGATTATGCAACTCGTCCGCGATGTGCAGATTCTGCGCATGGCAAAACACCAAGCCAACTGGAGTGTTCAGTACCATCTGATTGCCCGGGCAGCCGTCACCTACTGAATTTGTGGCTGTCGCGCAAACCGCGGGAGGAGTTCCACCGGCCGGATAATATTGCCCTGCGTACGTGGATATAGTCCCCGCCGTGTTCACCATGCGGACAACATTATTGTTCGTATCCGAAATGTAGACGTACCCAGCTCCATCCACGATAACGTCCATCGGGCCATTGAGTTCGGCATTGATGGCAGGTCCACCATCGCCCGAGAATCCCGCGGTCCCTGTGCCCGCGAACGTGGAGATCACTCCAGCCGGGGTCACTTTATAGACTTTGTTAGCCTTTTGGTCCGCGACGTAATAGTTCCCAAAGCCGTCAATAGCAACGCCCGTGGGGACGGCGAGTTTTGCGCTTGTCGCTTGGCCTGTAATCTCACCCGTGCCACCGCCGGCAAACGTGGAAATGATGCCTGGGGTAAAAGCCGCCATCGGCTGGGTACCCGTGCCGTCCAGGGAAATGCTCAGCAGCATATTGCCGCTCGCATCGCTCAGGACCACGGACCCTTGCCGCCTGCCGGCTGCCGTCGGTTGGAACTGCACTTCCACCGTGCATGCGCCTGCGGTCACGTTCGGGCAGCTGGTGCCACCGGCTACTTCAGTGAAGTCAAGATTGGGCGCGCCCAGAGTCAGAACCGATACGCTTCCCAGAGTAGTGCCCGATGGGACGCTGATGGAAAAGGTCTGCGTGCCTGGCGTTTTGAAGATCTTGTTCGCAGGGGTGGAGGTCACCTGCGCCGACGCTCGCGACGCGATGCCGAGAGAACAGACGGCGAGTATTAGGAGTGTTAGAAGGTGAACCGGAAACGCAGCATGAAAATACTTCCAGCGTGTGCTGCTCGACATCTTGAAAGCTCCTTCGCGCTCGACGCCACGACAACGAGCGATGGCAAGTGGCCAGATTCCCGAATTGTATTAGGGCTATTTCCGTTCACTGCTCCGCCGCACTCTTTCATGATCCCCAAGGGTGTAGGTACCTGCTGCTGGGGCCAATCGACGAAAACCAGTAAAAACGGCTCGGGGAATGTGTGCACGCCACAATTGCCGCAGAGGCAAAAAAAGGGGAGGGCATCGGCCCTCCCCTTTGAGTTTACGAAAGCCGCGTAGCGGCGGCGCTGGCCCCTGGGCTATACCTCGGCTACACGCCCACTTTTTCGCGGCGTGGCTCAGTCGCGTCTTTTATGTCGGTTGTCTGTATTCGCATCCCAAAGAACGAGCGGTATACGAAGAAGAACGAGATCAGGAAGAACACCCCCGCCAAAATGTGCGTCAGCTCGGCGTTCTTCGATGCCAGTTCCACCGCCAGCTCAACCGCCAGCAGCCCGAAGAGCGTGGTGAACTTGATTACCGGGTTCAGCGCCACCGAAGAAGTGTCCTTGAACGGATCTCCAACCGTATCGCCAATCACCATGGCATCGTGCAGCGGAGTTCCTTTCTGTTTCAGCTCCACTTCCACGATCTTCTTGGCGTTGTCCCAAGCGCCGCCGGCATTAGCCATGAAGATAGCCTGGTACAGACCGAACGCCGCGATGGAAATTAGGTAGCCGATAAAGAAGAACGGCTCCACGAACGCGAACGACAGTGCGGCGAAAAAGACCGCGAAGAAAATATTCCACATGCCCTTTTGCGCGTAGAGCGTGCAGATCTCGACTACCTTCTTGCTGTCGGCGATCGACGCCCTCTCGATTCCTTCCAGCTTGATGTTGGCCTTGATGAACTCGACCGCGCGATAGGCGCCGGTAGTCACCGCTTGTGTGGAAGCGCCGGTGAACCAGTAAATCATGGCGCCGCCGGAAATCAACCCCAGCACGAAGGGCGCATGCAGCAGCGAAAGCTTGCTGACGTTTGTCGTGAGCCCGTCCGTCAGCGCCATGATGATCGAAAAGATCATCGTGGTTGCGCCCACCACGGCCGTGCCGATCAGCACCGGCTTGGCCGTCGCCTTGAACGTGTTGCCCGCTCCGTCGTTGGCTTCTAGCAAGTCCTTGGCGCGCTGGAAGTTCACGTCCATGTTGAAGTCTCGCTTCAGTTCGGCCTTCACGTTCGGCACTTGCTCGATTAGCGAAAGCTCGTACACGGATTGCGCGTTGTCTGTCACCGGCCCGTACGAATCGACGGCGATCGTCACCGGCCCCATGCCCAGGAACCCGAACGCCACCAGACCAAATGCGAATACCGGCGCGGCGATCATCACGTGTTCCAGTCCGCCCAAGCTGACCAAATAGCCGACGGCCATCAGAATCACCATTACCAGTCCCAGGTAATACGCCGAAAAGTTGCCGGCTACGAATCCAGACAAAATTCCCAGCGATGCGCCGCCCTCGCGAGCCGACGTCACTACTTCGCGCACGTGCCGCGAATCCACCGACGTGAACACTTTCACCAGTTCGGGAATAATCGCGCCCGCCAAAGTTCCGCACGAGATGATTGTCGAAAGCTTCCACCACTGCGTCGGATCGCCGCCCAGATCGGGGATGATGAAGTACGAAATCAGGTAGGTCAGCGCGATGGACACCAACGAGGTGATCCACACCAGGGACGTTAAAGGCGACTCGAAATTCATCTCGTCGGCGTTACCGTAGCGCGCCTTGGCGATGGCCGCGTTCAGGAAGTAGGCCACCGTCGCCGCTACCAGCATGGCGATGCGTATCACGAAGATCCATACCAGCAATTCCACCTGCACCACTGGGCTCTTGACGCCTAGCAAGATGAACGTGATCAGCGCCACGCCTGTTACGCCGTAAGTCTCGAATCCGTCCGCGCTCGGTCCCACCGAATCGCCTGCGTTGTCGCCCGTGCAATCGGCGATCACGCCCGGGTTGCGCGCGTCGTCTTCCTTGATCTTGAAGACGATCTTCATCAGGTCCGCGCCGATGTCCGCGATCTTGGTGAAGATGCCGCCCGCCACCCGGAGCACCGCCGCGCCGAGGGACTCGCCGATCGCGAAGCCGATGAAGCACGGGCCGGCGTACGCGCCCGGGATGAACAGCAGGATGCACAGCATCAGCAGCAGCTCCACGCTGATGAGCAGCATGCCGATGCTCATGCCCGCCTTGAGCGGGATCTGATAGCAGGGATACGGCTTGCCCCGGAGACTCGCGAACGCCGTACGGGAGTTGGCAAACGTGTTCACCCGGATCCCGAACCACGCCACCGCGTAGCTGCCACCCATGCCGATCAGGCTGAACACGAGGATGATGGCCACCCGGCTCAGCGGGAACCCGTGGACCTCCGCGCCCGTGGCCGGATCGATCGTGGTCGCCAGCTTGCCGAAGTAGACCGCCACGGCGATGCCGATGAACACCCAGAGGATCAGCAGAAAGCGACCCTGGGTCTGCAGGTAGGTCTTGCAGGTCTCGTAGATCAGCTCCGATACCTCGAGCATCGACCGATGCACCGCCATGCCCTTGAGCTGGCGGTAGATCATGAGGCCGAACGCGAGACCGAGCGCGCAGACGATGAGCCCGACCAGCAGCAAGTTCCAGCCGTTGATGCTGCCGAGAAACGTCGCCTGGCTGAGATCCGGCAGGACCAGCGCGGCTTCGCCGCCGCCGGCGTGACGCGCGGGCTCCTGCTGCGCGGCGAGCAGACCGGGCACGGCCGCGAGCGCCAGCAGCACCGGAAGGATGGCAGGAACGGCACGGCACAGCGCCGAGCGCAAACGGATCATCGGGGAACGCCTCCTCGAAAGAGCGGTCAAGCCTGCGCGGGAACTAGTAGGCGCCGATCGGACGGTGCGTCGGCTCTGCCATCGTGTGGACGATGGTGAGGAAGCGCTTGGCCAGCTTATCGGCCTCGCTTTCCCCCACCTGGTTGGTCTCCACCGTCACCAGCGTGTAGTGGCCGCCATCGGCCTGGACGGTCACGCCCACCTGGCCGATCGCCCCGGTGTACCGTCGGCGGCGAGGGAGCTCCTCGACCGGCGAGAGGCGGCCGCCGAAGAACTGCGCGGCCCGCGCCAGCACCGAGTCGGGCGAGAGATGGGTGCGGTGGAAATACTTCATTCTTCGTCCTCGGTTCAGCGGTCAGGCCTCCTGGTAATACTCGATCCCCAGATGGGTGATCTGCTCCTCACCCATGAGGTAGCGGAGCGTGTTCTTGAGCTTGGTCTGCTGGATGAACAGGTCGTGCTCGGGGTACAGGCCGGGGGCCACCTGCGGGCTCTTGAAATAGAACGAGAGCCACTCCTGGATGCCGCTCAGGCCCGCCCGCTGCGCCAGGTCGAAGAACAGGGCGAGGTCGAGCACCAGCGGCGCGGCCAGGATGGAGTCACGGCATAGGAAATCGACCTTGATCTGCATCGGATAGCCCAGCCACCCGAAGATGTCGATGTTGTCCCAGCCTTCCTTGTTGTCGCCGCGCGGCGGATAGTAGTTGATCCGCACTTTATGGAAAATTTTGCCGTACAGATCAGGATACAGTCCCGGCTGCAAAATATATTCGAGCGCCCCGAGCTTCGATTCTTCCTTGGTTTTGAACGAACCCGGATCGTCCAGCACTTCGCCGTCGCGGTTCCCCAGAATATTCGTCGAAAACCAACCGTTGAGTCCCAGCATGCGCGCCTTGAATCCCGGCGCCAGCACCGTCTTCATCAGCGTCTGCCCGGTCTTGAAATCCTTTCCGCCGATGGGCACTTCGCGCTCCTGCGCGAATTTCTCGAGCGCCG